>DATFXJ010000029.1:0-51305 GCA_035315965.1 Pseudolabrys sp. | reverse complement strand
CGCGGGGACGAACGGGTACTGCTACGACAGCGGCCGCGTCGCCGCGCCGAGCCACTTGCGCGTTGTCGCATCGACGAGAGGGCCGAGCGCCTCGTGCACACGCTGGTGATAGCTGTCAAGCCAGGCGCGTTCCTTGCGGCTAAGCATTCCGGCATCGACCAGCCGCCGATCAATCGGCGCCAGCGTCAGCGTCTCGAAGGCATTGAGTGGCTTTTCGGCGCCAACGGGCTCGGGCGCAGCGATCACCAACACGAGATTCTCGATGCGGATGCCGTAGGCGGCCGTTTTGTAATAGCCGGGCTCGTTCGACAGGATCATGCCGCGACGAAGCGTAACGGTGCCGAGCTTCGATATGCGCGCCGGGCCTTCGTGTACCGAAAGATAGCTTCCGACGCCGTGTCCTGTCCCATGGTCGAAATCGACTCCAGCCTGCCATAGCGCCGTGCGCGCCAGCGGGTCGAGCTGGGCGCCAGTAGTGTTCTCGGGAAAAACAGCAGTCGCGATAGCGATATGGCCCTTGAGCACCCGGGTGAAGCGATCGCGCATTTCCTCGCTCGGCTCACCGACAATGATCGTCCGCGTGATATCGGTAGTGCCGTCTTCGTACTGGGCACCGGAATCAATCAAAAGGAGCTCGTTCTTTCCGATGTGCCGGTTCGATGCGTGCGTGACGCGGTAATGCACAATGGCGCCATTCGGTCCCGCGCCAGCGATGGTGGGAAACGAGATATCCTTGAGCGCGCCTGTATCACGACGGAAGCTTTCGAGCGCCGCTACCGCGTCGATTTCCGTGAGCTTGCCTGATGGGGCCTCTTTGTCGAACCAGGCTAGAAAACGCGACACCGCCACGCCATCGCGCTTATGGGCGGCGCGACTGCCGACGATCTCCGCGCGATTCTTCGTCGCCTTCAAAGATGCAATCGGGTCGGCTCCGCGCTGCGGCTTGCCGCCGTGCTCGGCAAGCAAACGCGTCAAAGCGTCGGAAGCGGTAGCCTGATCGAGCCGGATGGTCTTGTCCCTTAGCTTGTCCAGATCGCGCGCGAGATCATCCGGTCCGCGCACGTCGGTGAATTTTTCCAGCGTGTGACGGACATCGTTGCTGAGCTTGGCTATTTCGACGTAAAGCGCCGGCCGGCCTTCTTGCGGGATCATCGCGAATGCGAGCGCCAGCGGCGTGTGCATGACGTCCGCTCCACGGATGTTAAAAGTCCAGGCGACATTTTGAGGATCCGATACCAGGAGTGCATCGGCGCGTAATTTCTTCATCTCTCCCCGAACGCGTTTAAGCTTGTCGCACGCGGTTTCGCCGGCGAGCTTGAGCTCGCGCAGCGTCACCGCGCCGACCGGCGGTGCAGGTCGGTCCCGCCATAGTGCGTCGATCGGGTTGCTGTCGGCCGCCACCAGATCCGCACCCGCGATCGCGCAAGCCTTTCTCAGTTTTTCCGCCTGATCGCTGGTGTGCAGCCAGGGGTCATAGCCAAGCTTCGCGCCTTTTCTCAGATTGTGCTCGAGCCATTGCTCGGGCGGATACTCCACCAGATGCTCTATCGAAAAAATCTTGCCGTCGACCTGAGTGTTTGCCTGCACTGTATAGCGGCCATCGACGAACAAGGCCGCGCGGTCATCCAGAATCACTGCCGTGCCTGCCGAACCGGTGAAGCCCGTCAGCCAGGCCAGCCGCTCTTCGCTCGCGGGCAGATATTCGTTCTGCTGGCGGTCGGCACGTGGCACGACGAAGCCGTCCAGCCAAAGGCGCTTGAGTTCGGTTCGTAATTCGGCGACGCGCGAGGCACTTTGCGCTCGCCCGCTCGAATCATCAAATGACTGAAAATGAGCTTCAAACATCGGATCGACTCTAACGTGCCGCGCGGTCGGAGCAATGCAGGCATGCGTGAACTACTGCTCACGGCCGGCGCAACCATTGACCTAACTTGGTGAAAATTTCCTACTGTGCTGCCCGCAAATTCCACAATAAATCAGTTGTCTGATTCAAATTGTGCATCGCACCGATCTGCAACAATGATGCAATGATTTCTAAAAATGATCATTCAATTCATGCGGGATTTACACGGCAACTATGCGGTACCGCACATGGCGGCGGGTGCCGAGCAGATTATATTGCGGTGCAGTAAATCAAAGGCAATACCACGGCGTTGCTGCCGTGCTTCGATGTGAGAAGGAGACATAAAATGGTTGCGGTCGCTTATGGAGTTACTCGCGCACCCACTGCCAAAGCCGCTGAGCGCGCGAAAGCCGCCACGCCACGCAAAAGCCTCTTCGCCCGTTTCATGGACGCGCTCGCGGAGTCGCGTATGAAGCATTTCCATCGCGAAATTGCCAAACATGCGCATCTCCTGCCCTATACGCTCGACGAGCGCGGCAATCGCTTGGTCAACGGCATCGAAAAATTGCCATTCGGCGGCTGATCGCAGCCGCTTCGCCAGCGCAGCTGCCCTGGTGTCCCCGCCCGGGGCGATTTTGTTTAGGGGCGCCGCATCACCAGCGTAACCCAGCCGTCAAGCGTAATCCGTCGTTCGAGTGCGAGGCCCTGGGCTCGATAGATTGCAAGAACAGAATTGGCATGGCCGGGTAGCAGACCGGAGAGCACGATTTGTGCGCCGGGCGCGGCCAGTTTGCGCAGGGGGACCGCCAGTCGTGCCAGCGGTGCCGTCAAGATATTGGCAAAGATAAAATCGTATGGTGCGCCCGCGGTGATGGCTTGGGCTCGGGCTCCGTTAGAGCGCACTAGTGTGATCATTGATGCCGCGCGGTTGAGTCTCGCATTGGCTCGCGCTGCGCCGACCGCGACGGCGTCGACGTCCCCGGCGACTGCGCGCGTGCGCAATAATCGGGCCGCCGCGATGACCAGCACGCCGGTACCAGTGCCGACATCCAGCACGCGGCGTGCGCGCCGCCGCTTCGCTAGATCGTCGAGCACCAGCAAGCAGCCGCGGGTCGTGCCGTGATGGCCGGTGCCGAAGGCGAGGGCGGCCTCAATTTCAATGCCGATATCGTTGGCTCTCAACCCGGCGCGCCCGTGCGCGCCATGCACGACAAAACGGCCGGCGCGCACCGGCTTGAGCCGCGCAAGGCTTTGCGCTACCCAGTCGGCCGCGGCGACCGACTCGATGCTGAGCGCATGCGCCGCTGTCTCTCCGGCGGCCAGTTTGACGAGACCGCGCAGTCCGGTCTCATCAGGAGTGCTGCGAAAATGTATCGCCACCTGCCAGCGCCCGTCATCGCCTTCGAAGGCGGCGCAGACCGCGTCCTCGGCGTTTAGGCTCTCGCCGAGATAGGCAGCAACACGCCGGGCAGTCGGCTCATCGCAGGCGAGGCGGGCGACAGTGGTGGGCGTATTCATGCGATGCAAGTTTGCCCTTCGCATTCGCGCGTGCAATGGCTATCTAGGCGCTGTGACGATCGAAAGAGCCCATTCTACCGAGCTTGAAACACTTGCTTTGGCCTGTCGTAGCGGTTGGCCGGAGGATTTACGTGTGCTGCTTGCCCGCTATCCGCGTGAACAATGGGATGCTCATGCCAATCTCGGGGATATGGCGCGCTTCTGGCTGTCGCGCCACGCCATGTTTCGGGAACTGTCAGACGCGATTGAACAGATCACTGCGCAGTTTCGCAGCGGGCAGCTTCCTCCCGCCGAATTCGCTCGCCAGTTCATCCCGCGTTTGCAATTCGTTCTAGACCAACTGAACGTTCACCACCAGATCGAAGATTTGCATTACTTTCCGATTTTTCGAAAGGTCGACGCGCGCCTTGCGCGCGGGTTTGATGTGCTAGAGCAAGATCATCACCACATCCACACCGACATGGTGCGCACGGCAGAAACCGCTAGCGTGCTGCTGCAGGCCCTGCCAGGCGACGCGGACAGACTACACCGGTGCGGCGACGATTACGCTGGCGCGAGCGCGGCGCTGCTCAAAGGCCTCATCCGCCATCTTGATGATGAGGAAGATCTGATCGTGCCGCTGATTCTTGACCGCGGCGAAGAGGCGCTTGGTGTGGCGCACCACAGCTGACAGCGAAATATTTCTGCGTCGGCCTCTAACGCCGTTTGAAATATTGGATCGAGCGCTCGTGCTGGAGCGCGGCCTTTCTGGTGGGAAAGGTGCCGAGGTTGCGGCGCTTGCCAGTGCGCGGATTTTTCTTGAGCGAATAAAGCCGGAATTTTCCGTCGGCGAGCTTGCGGATCATAACAAGATCCTCCGCGGTCACCAACCAAACGGGAAAAACCCGCGGTTGCCATAGTAGCGGCGTTGGTCGTAGTAAGGTTGCGGGCGGTAATAGTACGAACGCCCATCGTCGTACCAGCCACGAGGCTGGCGGCCGCGCTGGAACTCGTCATCGTTGCTGTAGTTGCGCGCATAATAGTCGCGGTTACCGTTATCACGACGCACGAGCGCGTCGTCTGGAGGTTCGGTTTTCGGGATCTCGCCGGTGAGCTTCACGCGCGTGTTGAACACGCCCTCCTGCTTGACCAGCGCGTACAGTGTCGCGGCGTTCTGTGTCGATAGGCGCACGCAGCCGTGCGACGCCAGCCGACCCAGATTGCGGGTCTCGAAGGTGCCGTGGATGGCGTGGCCGATCTTGCTAAAGAAAATCGAGTTCGGCATCGGCGCGTCATCCCACTCCCGCGAGAAATGGTCTTTCTCCATGCGGAAGGGCTGGAAGTCGCCCGATGGCGTGTCGTAGTCCGAGCGGCCCGTAGACACCGGCCAGACGTAACGATCCTCACCGTTGACCGTAACGGTCATCTTCTGGGTGGACTTGTTTATGTGGATCATCACGTTCGCGCGGGCCGGATGGGCGAGCGCAATCACGGTGAACGCCGCGATGAAAGCAATAGCAAGATGGTGGAAACGCATGCGACTTATTCCAGCCCTGTCCCTTGATGCTCAGCCTAGCATGGCTGCGGCCGCCGAATAGGGCAGTCACACACTATTCATGAAGGAGAGAGGAAGCTAAGGATACCGTCCAGGGCAAGCGCGATCATCGAATGGCCCGCGCGCCCGCACGGCCGGGATCGAAACCATAACGCTGTCAATGAATTCGGACGCTCAACCGGGCCTACTTGGTGGCGACCTGCCTTGCCGAAGTCAGACCATTCCGGTGTTGGCCGCTCCGCGGCACGGCTACATCCGATCATTAAAGAATGGCAAGGCTATAACAACGTCAAAGGCTTCGAGGAATTCGCCGCCGAGCACCGACCCGACGGCTGGAACGTGTGGCGGCGTATGGTTACAAAATAAGTGACGTCCTGGTGTCGCTTCGGGTTCAAAGCGAATACTCAGCTCGCGCGGGCGGATCTACGTGGAACGACGACGCAGTCTCGTTACTTTTCAATTCACCGCTTGTGCCTCCGGGAATTTCCATTTGCCGTTCAAGATTTCGTCGCGCGGCCGGTACAGGCGCACCATGTAGTTCCAGCCTTTCATGGTGGGCAGGCAATTCGGAATCTTGCCGTCACAGCCGCCAAACTGCACCGCGACCGACCCGTCCGCGCTCTTTTTCCCAGTGATGCTGTTGAGAGAATAGGCGTTGTATTGGTTCTTCTGGAAATGGCCGGTCTCATCGTAGACGGTGACCGACCAGAAGGCATCAACAGGCACCTTAGCCGGAACGTTGAGCTTGTAGATCGCCGCACCATCATTTTTTTCCGGCGTGATATTGAGATAGATCGCATCCTTGTCGGGATTGCCGCCCCACGCAGAGGCGGTCGCGATCAAGTGTCGGACTGGATCGACCTGAGTTCTCGTTCCGAATGCTCTTTGCAAGTCAGGTAGCGTCGTGTTCAGGCCCAGAAGCAAATCCCGGACCTTTTTGTGACTGACGGGATCCCAGTTGGTGACCTCGAAGCGACCAGGACTCTTCTGCTTGACGACGACTGCATCCTGCAACGCGTGTGCCTGTTTGACATCCTGCGGATCGGCGGGATTAACCAAAGTGCGCAGCGCCACGAACAGATAGCGCGTGCCAACCTCCGCCCGTGTATAGGTGTAGTTGCCGCCTCCGTAGGCAACCTCAAAGACGTAGTGGTTCTCATTGATTGCCATCATGGACATGAAACGCTTGCCCGACTTGGGCAACGTAATCTTCACTGGTCCGGCATCGAGATCGAACACGCCTTCGGAATAAAACGTGTCGCGGTTCGGACGTACGCCGGTGCCTTCAAGCGGCAGGTCGCGCAGGTGTACGAACTTGCCCAGTTCGCCGCGCTTCACGAACATGGCAAAATACATGTCCGTCTCGGCGCGATTGAAATTGTCGGCGGTCACTGTCACCGCGTCGCCGGCGAGCGATTGGGTCTGAGCGCCGCCAATCGCGGTGCAAATCAGCACGAGGCCGCTGAGAACCGCTCGCTTCATCTCTTCCTCCGTTACTTCTTCGTCGACTTCTTTAGGCTGCGGATTAATTTTTCAGTCTGCGTCTCGCTGATACGCACCAGCGACGGTGGATAATAAGTTCCGTCCGTGACGTCTTTCGTCGGCCCGTAGAAGCGATAGGTCATGCTGTATTTCTTGCCATTCGGCGTCGGCAGCCAGTTGGCTTCCGGAACGCCCTCAGGCTTCTTGGGGGCCATTGCGAGTGTGAGTGAACCGTCATCATTAAATTCCAATGGCGATTGCTTGTTGAGCAGATAACGGTTGAGCGGGTTCGGGATGACCTTGTAGTCAATGCCATCGACCACAATGACGGACCAGAAATAACGGGTCTTCGACCGCGGCAGCGCATCCTTGGGAAAGGTCTGAGTGTAGGTCTGGCTGCCATCGAGTCCCTGCCCACCGAAATAAACCACTTCCCTGCTGTTGTTCGCCCAGATGCCCGTGTAATTGGCGATGCTGCGCATCAGATAGTCGGTGCGGTAGTTGCCGACGATGCGCGGATGAACCCATCCGTTCACTGCCTTGCCCATTTTGGTGATCTCGGCATGGAAGGCCGGGATCGCATACTTGCGAATCACTTCATCGATGTGCGTGCGTTGTGCCGGGTCAGCCGCGGCCTTGGCGACCGCTCGGGATTTTTCGCGGACGTCGACCATGCCGAGGTTGATGTCGGCTTCGCTGGCCAGGATCTCCTCGGTCTTGTCGAAGCCTTCGACGCCCGGCAGATTGCTGTTAGGAAAATCCGGCTTGACCACCGCTTGCTCGATTTGCGGCGAGCCTAAGGCCTTCATCGTGACTTTCTTTTGGAGGGCGATGGCCTCGGCCGGATTGGCGCCGAGCTCGATCCGCATCAAGATTCGCGATTTTTTGCTGGGCAGATCGACGCGCTGCGTGCCCTTCGGCAATGTTATGCCCTTCCCACCCTTCAGGCAGAACGCGAACTTGCCGAACGAGTGCTTCGGATAATTGCGATCGTTGACGTTGGCGGTGACCTCGCCCCAGCCGTTGAGCGCCTGGACGGTGTAATAGCGGCCCTTGATTTCCGGCAGCTCGAAAAGCGTGCAGCTCTTCTCATCGACGGCAACCCACGCCTCGCTGTAGACAACGTCGAGGTTTGGGTTGGCCCAATCCACGCCGCCGGGATCGCGGTGGATGAGCTGGTTCCATTTCATGCCTTCCTTGAAATCGAGGTTCTCCTGCCGCAGCACCAGCCAGCGGCCGAGCATGTATTCGTAGGCCTCGACGACGTCCCGGTCGGTGACGGGCGCGGGCTGCTGCGCGTGCGCCGGGCTTGCCGCGCAGATCGCCGCGAGTGCAGCAAGAACCAATTTCTTCATGGCCCCGACCCCTTGCAACAAAACTGATCGTAATTCACACCCCAATATTCGTCACGCAGCTTTGGCCGCGTTCCCCACTTTTGCACGCCCTGATTCATGCCCTGCGCCTCCGGGAACTTCCACATGCCGTTGAGAATCTCCGGTCGTGGCCGATAAAGCCGCACCAGATAATTCCAACCGTTTATGATCGGCAGGCAGTTCGGGATTTTGCCGTCGCAGCCGCCGACGTGCACGATTACCGTGCCATCCGCGCTTTTCTTTACCGTGAGCTCATCAGAGGAATATGTTTGTGCGTTCGCTGCTGCGTTCATGAATGCGAAGGCGAGAACCGCGGTAACATTTCTCTTCTGCCGCGTGATGAAGGGCAAGAATTACGGCGGGGTTTATTTTATCACCTCCGTGTCGACCACTTTCCTCCAGGTATGGTCTGGATTGAATGAGGTCATGCGCGAGGCAATACGAGCTGTCCGCTCGCCGAGATCCTTTTCGTACACGTCGCCATCGTTATTGATGATGAAGGTCATGATGCCGGAATTGCCGTATTCGGCAGGATAGGCGACGAGTCCGAAGCCGCCGATCATGTTTCCGCGCACGATGTAATCCACGGCGCCGCCGGGAGCGTTAGGGCCCTGACTGGTCAGGATCTTGTAGTAGTACCCATGGTACGGTTCCCCGGCGCCGACGCGATAGCCTTTTTGGGTTGCGTTCGCGACCGCCTCACCAAGCGGACTGTCCGGCTCGCTTCCCGACGTCGGCCAGTAGAGGCCGTCTTTTTTGCCAGGCGAACTCACGATCTTCTGCGCGTATACCGCCTGGCCATTCTTATCCTTGAATGTATCCGCATACTCGTTCTGCGCGTCCCAGTAAGCGAGCATAGCCTTCATCGCTCCGAGCTCGTTACGACCGATGCGCCGCGCGAGAACTTCCTCCCGTCCGGCCGCCGTGTCGAAACTCCACTGGCCGTCGCGCTGCACGATCGGAATCGGGAACGGCCAATCGTTCTGCCCTATTACGAGGATTGCGGGCTTGCCGCTCTCCGTCACGATTCGATGCTGGGCGTCGTAGGCGGTGAGGTATTCCTGCCTCACATTGGCATCCTCTACCGGATCGCCGGAGGAGACGAGCTCTTGCGAGCCAGGACCCAGTATCGAGACGACCGCCCTGGTGTCGCCCCGTCTCGCCGCCGCGACAAGAGCTTCAACGGCAGCATCGGCGGTGTCGAATTTCTGCTGGGCGTGAGCCAGAGATGACAGCACGAGCGCAAGCACCGTCGTTCCGGTCAACAGAGCGAGTTTGCTCAGGAAACGAACCTTGTTTGTTTTGATCATGGCTGTCTCCTCTCAGTGCGAGCCTGACGACACGGTTGGAATCCGTGCGCCGGAAGCAATCCACCGGTCGTAGCCCTCGAACTTCACGCCGAGCTTGTCGTAGAAGACGCGCAGGTAACCGTCGCGGCCGCGCACGACAGCATCCGGCCTGATGGTCTGCACTTCCTGAGCCATCACGCCGACATAGGCCTTGTCTCCGCCGTTGTAGACGAAGCGGTAGTAGCCGAGACCATTGTTGAGATGGCCGAGAAGCATGATGTCGTGCTTGAGCGCGATATCCGAGCGCCGTCCGCCGCCACCGCCACCGCGGCCACCACCACCGCCACCCATGCGAGGTCCGCCACCGCCGCCCATGCGCGGGCCACCACCACCACCTCCGCCGAGGCTGGCGTGTCCGCGTGACGCCTGCGCCATGGCGCCACGGCCGCCGCCGCTGCCGGCGAAGGCATTACCGCCACCGCCGCCGGGACGGCCGCCGCCACCGCGCTGCGCTGCGGCCTTCTGCTGGCCGGAGCCGCGCGAGCCTGCGTCCTTGCGCTGGCCTCCGCCCTTGGCGCCGGCGCGATCACCGCCGCCCTTGGCGCCGACCCGATCACCGCCGCCCTTGGCGCCGGCCCGATCACCGCCGCCCGGCCGATTACCGGCACGATCGCCGCCGCCGGGACGTCCATTGCCGCCGGGACGAAGCGCCTGCTTGCCATCGTGGCCGCGGAAATCCATGCGGTTCTGAGCGCCGCCGCGGATGTTGTTGCCCTTGTTGAATTTGTTGGCGACGTCCTTGTTGTTGTAGCGCACGCCGTGGCGATGATCGACGTTGTGATTCCAATTATTGCCGCTGTTGTTGATGTTGACGGGACGATTAACGTTGATGTTGTTGTTGTTCCAATTGACTCCGCCACCCCAATAGTTTCCGCCGGACGCCCAGCGTCCAACGGCATAACCCGCACCGAACGCAAGCCCCGTGGCGATTGCCGCACCCGCGATATATCCCGGGTATGGTGTCGGCCAGTAGTAGGGCGGGTACGCCGGATAGGGCCACGCACCATAGACCACCGCTGGGTTGTAATTTGGCACATAGACCGTTTGCGGATCCGTTGGCGTGATCGTGATGTACTGCTTGCCACCTTCGGATTTCTTCGAAACCGTCTGCTCCTTTGTCGACTTGAGCTTGTCGTTTGCATCGGCCTTGGCACGCAGCCGTTGAATGGCGTCCATTACATCGGCCTGCTGTGCCAGCACGGCATCGCCAAGTTTTTGCGTCCAGTCGAGCTGGCTGCTCATCATGCTGAGCACTGACGGAGTGGCTGTGAGCGACTTCACGCTCTCGTCCCAGCCCTGCTTGTCGACCTCTGCCTTCAGCGCGTCGCCCTTGAGGTTCTTGTTGGCGTCTGCCCATCGGGCCGCCTGAACGACCTCGAGGGGATAGGTCGAAGCCATCAGAACTTCAGCCAGCAATGTATCCGGGTAAAGCGCGATCGGCGAAACTAGCGCATCGAGCTGTTCTGGCTTGAGCAGCTGGTCTGAGGAGCTGCTGGCCGGCGCGGGGGCCGGCTGGCTCTGCGCGCTTGCTACCTGCGCGAAGGCAAGAAACAGAATAAACGCCAGTGAATGTGCAAGAAATTTGGACATGGCACTCCCTCGGTTCGCCTCGTCACGGACGCGAGTTGACTGGCCTTAAGCCTAGAGAAATGGCGGTCGCCAATCAACAAACTCCGTGATCGATTTGGCCGCGCCATCGTTCCACTGATGGCTACACTAACGCGTTACCTGAAAGGCCGCTTGCAAACAGCCCTGCCAGGAGCGTGCGCCGGTAAAGGCGGTGCTTAGCATCAAGACGCTTGAGGTGCAGTCGGGCCTGCGGGACGAGCGTCCGGATTATGTGGACTAATTGAAGGGCTGTGTGGGCCATTACGCCTGAAATGATCCAGTACGAAAACACGGATCGCAGACGAAAGATTGCGTCTGTTCGGACCATGGTCGATCGTCCCGACCAGCGCGGATACCGTCACGTTTTCGCGACTTGCGATCTCGCGCAACCCATCCCAGAACTGGTCTTCGAGCGATACGCTCGACTTGTGTCCATTGCGTATGATCGAGCGCTTGATGACGGGTGAATTAATCGCGCGGTGACCGGGATCGCGACTGTCGGAAACCGGCGCGATAGACGGGGTAACTGGCTTTGGCATTTTCACCACACCCTGATTTTTCGACTGGTGGTATTAAACGCCGGACAGCAGTGATTATCGAGTTGGACCATGGGCCAACGCCATAGCATCATCCGATTTTCGCAGTCTTTTTCGGGCTTTAGCGATACGCACGGAGCCGTTTCGGCAGTCGGTACAGGCGCGTGACTCCTTCGGCAAGTAACGCCTTGGCCTCCTTTCTTGTCGATGTCGAGATTGCCGGTGTCGGCTGGATCCCATTCATCGATGCGGAGTTTGTGGGGATCATCAACCCGATATAGTTCGCGGAACTTGGCGAGCTCATGCAATGTCTCTTCCTTCGATTGTTTGCTGGTCCACCACTCCTCTACCGGGCCTGGCATTGATGAGCTGCTTGCGTGTCAGGTCCATGGTGACGAGCGGATAGAAGTAGAGATAGGCGTCGACGGCGATGTCAGGCGCGTCCACTTCGCTGATCGCGGCCGTGGTTTGTGCGCCCGCACGCGGCCCGGGGCAAGCGCAAACAGGAGGCCCAGTGCGATGAGAAGACAAAGAGAGGAGAATTGCCATCCGCCTCATGACGCGTTCCTTTCACGAATGACGCATCGAAATCCGACATGGCTGGTCGACGTATCGACGGGCTGCGCGTGCCGTGCGGCGGGGCGATAACGGCGGCAATATAATTCGGCGCGCCAGATGCGAGCCGCCCTTTAGAACTTTGCGGGGAATCTTGATATTCGGCTCGGCGCGGATCGTAACTGTCGGCTTCAGGTCGGATTTTCCGGAATGCAGCACGCTTTGGGCGCATCGGCCTGATGTTTCGGTGAGTACCAATCGCTGGTCCACTCCCACACATTGCCGATCATGTCGTAGAGGCCGTAACCATTGGGCGGAAACTCATTCACCGGCGAAGTGCGTTCGTGACCGCCTGGATTGTTTTTCTGGAGCGGGAATTCGCCCTGCCACGTGTTCGCCATCTGGCGATTGTCGGGTATGAACTCATCGCCCCAGGCAAATTCGGCATCCTCGAGTCCGCCGCGCGCCGCAAACTCCCACTCGGCTTCCGTTGGCAAACCCTTTCCGGCCCATTTCGCATAGGCAAGCGCATCCGAGTAGGCGATGTGTACGACCGGATGATCGTCGAGTTCCTCGATGTTGCTCTTGGGGGCCGTAAGGGTGGTGCCAGCTGGCACCTTTCAGGAAAGTCCGCCACTGACTAAAGTCGCGCAGATCAATGGGGTGGCTCGGCGGTGTGAACACCAGCGAACTAGCAAACAACATATGCGGAAGCGCGCCCGGATAATCTTTTGGATCGGGCGGAATCTCCGCAAATGTCACATGATGAGTCGCGTTAACGAATTCCTTGAACTGCCGATTTGTCACGGGATGGGTATCGATCCAGAAGTCACCGACGGTGACGCGATGAACCGGCGCTTCTTCCGGATAATGCTTGTCGGATCCCATGCGGAACGTACCGCCCGGAATCCGGATCATGCCTTCGGTATTGGAATTGCCACGCGTAGTGGAGTTACTGTAAGCGCGCAGGTCGACCTCTGATTCAAATTGGACATCAGCTCCCATGCATGAAAGCTTTGCGCGAGGCTGACAGGTGGTCGAGTTGGACCGAAGTCCAATTTACGAGCCAAAAATTAAAACCCCATCCAACGCGCGAGGCGACTGGGGACGGGGAGGAGGGGGATGTCGCCTCGCGCGTGTCCATGAGGCTGGCAAACCACAATGGATCTCTGGAGCCTGTAAATCTGTACCCCCGGGATGTTCCTGTCGATTGGACCCTGGTCCAATGTGGCAATGTGCCGGTCAAAAATTAGGCCTTAAACACATGCCTGCGACGCGGTTTTCAAGCATTTTCGATGGTTTCGTTTGGCTGTATTCTGATGAGTATAAAATTATTGTGATCGAGTGACGGGCGATGGATGTCCTCGTTCCTGAAGTTGCAATTCAAGAGCGGCAGAAGGGAATGCCGCACGAGGACCGGGGGAAGACATTTCGCAACGGTCTGATTGTTGCGATCGCCTATTATGTAGGCGCCGAAATTGCCTTTCTTGTCGGCACGCTCTCGGACAAGATCTTTGCGCCATTCTGGCCGCCCAATATCGTTCTGTTTTGCGCGCTGCTGTTGAGCTTTCCACGACAGTGGTGGATTTACATTCTTGCCGCCTTTCCGGCCCACGTCGCGGCCGAACTTCAAGTTGGAATGCCGATAATGCAATTGCTCGTCGCTTTCGCGACCAATTGCTCAGTTGCCGTGATCAATGCCTTCCTTCTGCAGCAGTTACAGTTCGAACAGCCCTGGTTCGGAAGCATTCGCAAGGCGACGACTTATGTCTTTATCGCTGCTTTCGTCAGTCCGGCACTTTGCGCTTTCGGCGGCGCATTCGTTCAAATTCTTGGCGGTGGTTCTCTTGAGAATTACGGACTGTACTGGGCGCGTTGGTATGCATCCAACGCCCTGGGCAGTCTGGCATTGGCGCCAATAGTACTGATCTGCCTTGAAAAGTTGACGTGGTTTTCTCTCACTCCGGCGCTGCGCGGCCTCGAGGCAATGTTGATCGCGGCAGTTCTTGCGATCACTTGCATCGTTGCATTCAAAGAGGGTGACACGATTGCGAGCGGCTATGTTCCGGCGCTCCTGTACCTGCCTTTGCCGATTATTGTCTGGGCCGCGGTTCGCTTTGGCGCTACAGGCGCGAGCGGCGTGATCATGGTTATCAGTCTTGTGCTGATCTGGCGCACGCTGAACGGTCAAAATCTGTTTGATGTTGGCGACCCCGAAGCAAATGTCTTCGCCATGCAGTTGTTTTTGATCGGCTTGTCTTCGCCAATCCTTCTGCTGGGCGCCGCCATCGAAGAAACACGCCATGCCGAAACAGTTACGCGAGAGCGCGAAGAGCGAATGTCAGTTGCCGCCGCATCGTCGAGCGTCGCGCTATGGCAATACGAACTTGCAACGGATACCTTCTGGGCAACTGACTATTGCCGCACGTTGTTCGGGCTTCCTTCCGGCGTTCCTTCGGATCTCGACAGATTGCTAAATCGTATTCATCCGAATGATTTCCAGACGGCCCAAGCAGCATTCAAATCCGCAATCGCGCGTGCGGTGCCGTTCGAAACCGAATTCCGCGTTCAAGGCCACGATGAAGGATATCGCTGGATCTCCGTCCGGGCACAACCGGTTATCGGCAACGATGGGAGCCCCACTGCAATAACCGGAGCATTTGCTGACAGCACGTCGCGTAAAATGGCGGAAGCCGAGTCCGACATGCAACGCCAAGAAATTGCGCATTTAATGCGCGTCTCGATGTTGGGGGAACTATCGGGTGGTCTGGCGCACGAATTGACTCAGCCGCTCACGGCAATTCTCTCAAACGCCCAGGCCGGAAAGATACTGCTGGCCGGCGGCAAAAAGAACTTGGCGGAAATCGGCAACATTTTTGATGACATCATCACGGAAGACGGCCGCGCCGGTGAAGTCATTCATCGGCTACGCGGCTTGCTGAAAAAAGGAGAAATCAAATACGAAGCAGTCGACATGAACGAGTTGATTGCTTCAACTCTTCGGCTCCTGCATAGCGAATTGATAGACCGTCGAATTTCGATCAACGACGAAAAAAACATCGACTTGCCGCCGGCGCATGGCGACCCGATTCAATTGCAGCAGGTCCTTCTCAATCTTTTCATGAACGCCATGGATGCAATGGATGGTGTGCCCCCGGCGCAACGCGCCATTTCGATCAACACCGCCGCGACCAATGAGGGCGGAATCGAAGTGCGGATATCGGATTGTGGTACAGGGTTGCCACCAGCCCAAGAACAAAGCGTTTTCAAGCCATTCTTCACGACAAAAAAGCGAGGTCTTGGGCTTGGTCTTGCGATCTGCGCTTCGATCATGAAGCTCCACGGCGGCTCGCTTTCGCTTCAAAACAACGTGAGTAAAGGGGCCATGGCTATATTTCGGCTGCCGCCACCAGGACCATGAGATAAGGTTTTCTTTGGTGAGGTGGGCGTAATGCGTGAAGCGGGTTTTACCACTTTTCTTGTGGATGATGATCCCGGGGTCCTTAAGTCGATCACGCGCCTTTTGAATGCAGCAGGCTACAAGACGCAATCATTTTCGTCTCCACGGGAGTTTCTTTCGTCGCACGATCCCACAGTTCCCGGCTGCGCAATCATCGACCTCGTCATGTCTGAATTTGACGGTCTCCATCTGCAGCAGGCGCTGATCGATAGCGGCTCGGAGCGGCCGATAATTTTTTTGACAGGCAATGGTGATATTTCGACCAGCGTAACAGCCATGAAGGCCGGTGCTGTCGACTTCCTCACAAAACCCGTCAAGCGCGAAGCGCTTTTTTCCGCGGTGGTCCGCGCGGCCAATGTGGATGCGGCATCACGCAAGAAGCGCAAAGAATCGAAATCGATCGGCGATCGCCTTGCGACTCTTACGCACCGCGAACGGGAAGTACTCGAGTTCGTTATCGCGGGCCGGCTCAACAAACAGATCGCTGCGAGCCTCGGCACTGTCGAAAAGACAGTTAAGGTCCACCGGGGACGAATGATGGCGAAGCTTGGTGTTCGCAGCGTTGCAGACCTCGTCCGCCTTGCCGACAAGGCCGGAATCGCGCCGGCCCACGTTTTGTCGGAATAACGACAAAGTAGGCCCTTAGGTCAACTCGACGGCCCTCATGCGTCTGTCCGACACTTGGGCAATATGCCAAGGGCTCCCATACGGGTTGCAATTGTCGACGACGAGCCAGCGGTACGCACCGCCTTGGCCCGCTTGCTGGAGGCGTCTTCCTTTGAGACAACGACTTATGGTTCGGCGCGCGAATTCATCGATTCCATGCGTCGCGGCGTCCCTGAGTGCCTCATCGTAGACGTGCATATGCCGGATTTTACCGGGCTTGAACTGCAGCGTTATCTCAACCGCATCAACAAAAATATCCCGACGATCGTCATTACTGCGTTCGACGATGCCGGCATCCGCGAGCGGAGTGAGGCGTCCGGTGCCAAGGCGTTTTTAACCAAGCCGTTGCACGGCCCGACACTTATCGCCGCAATCAGGAATGCGACTATGGATTCCAGGGCAGATTGCCCTGCGGTTGTGAAGAAGAATGGGAGGGAAGAATAAGCCGCCCATAAGGCTATGTCGGCTATGTCGGGTGATTTCGTATTGGACCAGGGTCCAATTTCGGCACAAGCAGCCTCAATCTAGAACTTATACTGCTGCAGGAGCGGAACTCTTCGAGAATTTCGGAGTTTTGCTCGTGCAACCCGCAGTGGGGACGTACAGCAATTTTCTCGAAGCGCGTGCGAATTTTTTCGACCGCACTGCAAAATATGGAGGAAATAATGAAACGTATTTTCGTTGCCGTCCTGATTACTTCTTTTTCTATCGGCACCGCGATGGCAGAGTCCTGTGCGAGCAAAGCCGTCAGCAAGGAAGGCAAGCCTCTTTCCGGTGCAGCCAAGACCAGTTTCATTAAAAAGTGCAAGGAGGATGCGTGCGAGTCTAAAGCCGTCAGCAAGGAGGGCAAGCCGCTCTCCGGCGCGGCTAAAAACAGCTTCATGAAGAAGTGCGAAAGGGCGGCGTAACCGCCTCAACGGCGTAAAGCCAGGAGTTTGAAGACATGCGAACCATCATAGCAATCAGCTGCGCCATCATCGGCGCATCAGTTCTGTCTTTTCCGGCTCTCGCGCAGCAAAAGACAGTCAAGGCCTGCCAAGAAGAATGGAGGGCCAATAAAGATGCAAATCAGGCCAAAGGAATAACGGAAAAGGCCTACGTCGCGCAGTGTCGGGCAGGCGGAGCGGCCGCGCAACCGTCCTCGCAGCAGAATACGGCGGCGGCGCCAGCACCAGCTGGTGGTGGGCAAAAGACGGCCAAGGCGTGCCGAGACGAATGGCGTGCCAATAAGGCAGACAATCAGGCCAAGGGAATAACGGAGAAAGCCTACGTGACGCAGTGTCGTACAGGCGGAACCGTCGCGCAGCCGGCACCTACCCCTATGGCTCAGCCACCTGCGCAGACAAGAACGACAACCGCGCCCACGACGGCTCCGTCCGCGCCTGCGGCAACCACAGGGGCTCGGCCGGCCTCGACAGCGCCGACCGGTGCAAACCAGTATCCGACCGAGGCGCAGGCTAGGTTCCGATGCGGCACAGGCACCGTCGTTTGGGCCAATACGGATTCAAAAATCTATCACTTCACGGGCTACAAGGAGTACGGCAAGACGAAAGCCGGTGCCTATATGTGCGAACAAGATGCAGCAAGCCAGGGCATGCGCGCTGCCAAGAACGAAAAACATCCCTGAGAGCAGTATGCATGCAGTGTTATGGCCGGGCTTGACCCGGCCATTTCATTCCCCAAATCGGCAGCCCAGTGCGCCCTTTTTCTGAACGGCCGTCATCCCTACATGCCCGTCAGCATCAGGGAGATACCTCTGCGATGTCGGAACCGCTCATCATTGTAATTCCCCATCGGCTCGGCAAGGACGAGGCCTTGCGGCGCATCAAGGATGGGTTCGGCCGCGCCAAGACCGAATTCGCCTGGCTGTTGTCGCTGGAGGAAGAGGTCTGGACCGGTGACCGGTTGACCTTCCGTGTCGCGGCGCTCGGGCAGCGCGCTTCGGGCGTCATCGATGTGTATGAGGCGGGAGTGCGTCTTGAAGTCACGCTCCCGTGGCTGCTCGCCCGATTCGCCCACGCGGCACAACGCGTGATCGGCCAGCGGGGCCATCTGATGCTGGAGAAGAAGTAAGCGGCCCGCTTCGGTTGGTGACGAACGGCCGTCGGAATTGCCACCAACATTGTGCTCCAGGATGGCGAGGCCATCGGGGGCGTCCAGGCCGGTGGATGGTGTAGGGTTATTTGAGGGCAACAATTACCTGCTTGGGCACACAGCCTCTGGGCAAAAGCCAATTATGGGTGCGCCCCGGGCGTGCTCGTGTTCGGAGTTGTCCTTGTGGTGGTGATTCCGATGCTGGCTGGGGCGCCGGCTGAGTTTTTTAGAGTTCGCATGACTAAGCCCCGACGAGCAATCGGTACGACAGCGCCGTAATTTGTTTTCAGTATGTTTTCAGTATAGGTGCCGGCGCGACTGGTACGGCGGCTTCCACCAGCACGCATACGAGATGTAATCGCCGTAGACTCGATGAATGCTTGTGATGACCGCGAATTTATTGAAGCGGCCGCAATTGCTCTGGGCAATATCGAGTGCGTAGCGCTCGGCTTCCGGCGACCAGGGGATGATTCCGCCGACATCATTGCCTTTTGGACCATAAACGCCGACGCATGAAGCGAGCGTCAAGCCGAGCACCGCCACCGGCACTGCTTGCCTTCTCATAAGTCTCCCTCCAGCCCTGTCCGTCAGCCAGCTGATTCCATTTATGCTAAAAGCTTGTCGCGGAATTCGCCAGCCCTCTCAAAAGCGTATTGGCGACGTCGGAGCACTGAAGGAAAATATGCAATGAAAGGCATTGGGCTGGTGGCGGTGGCCGCGCACATTATGACTGTCGATCGTGCGCTGAACCTCGGGGTTGCCTTGCCGGCGCTTGCCGATTCCGATCCGAACACATGCCGAGGCGTCGATTTCGATGCGAAGCGGCCGCTGCCTGGTTCGGATGCGGCGCGTAGGGGTTTGGTTGCTGGTGGGAGACACAAGGGTCACCTTCACTGGCCTCTACCGCCGCGAGTAAACACCACATCGACTAAAGATCGCGCCTTAGGCTGGCCGAAGTGATCCTTGCTGCCATTTGTTGTAGTCGCCTGCGAAGCCACGATGTTGTTTGCGCCGGCCAATTGGGAACCGCAGCGGGCGCGTGGCGCCTTTGTTTCTTAATTTTTTACCGAATTCCGTCCCAATTCGAATGCTCGCAACGCGCCAACTGTGAGGGGAATCCCTCCCTTTCGTCCATTTTCGCGACGGTGCGTGGGTGCGATCCAGCTCGCGGCGACCAGCAAAAAGAGCCGCCGTAAGATGCAGTTATCACAGCGGTGAGCCGCTTCCGGGCCCTGGTTCCAATGGTCCCGTTGCGACGCCGGCCAAACCAATGCGCTTTTTGATGCAGTTTCTGCTAAAAAGACCGGGGGCATTTTGGACTGGTTCGCGTCGGGTATCTGATGGCTTCTTCCTCGCGTCCCACCGACCTTCTGTCGGACCTGCCGGAACGGCTATCGGCTGGCCTTCTCGCAAATGCTAAACCGGTCAAACTGGCCGCCGACGAGATCCTTTTTCTGGCTGGTGATCCGGGCGACGGTTGCTACCGTCTCAATGAGGGACTGCTCAAGGTCAGCATGGTGTCGCCCACTGGCGCCGAGCGCATCCTTGCCATATTGGGTCCCGGTTCGATCGTCGGCGACATGGCGATGATTGATAGGCGTCCACGGTCGGCGTCCGTTTCTGCACTGCGTGATTGCAAGCTGAGTTTCATCAGCCGGTCCGCATTTGAAGCGGTCGCCCAGAAGAATCCCGAAATCTACAAACATCTCCTCAGCCTACTCGCCGCCCGCTTGCGCGATACCGATCAGGTCGTCGCAGCGGGAACATTTTTACCGGTCAAGGGGCGCGTTGCGCGAGCGTTGCTCGATCTTGCTAAGGCCTTCGGCAACGAAGTCGGCGGCGGCCGCATTGTGATCCGGCAAAAACTAAGTCAGAGCGACGTAGCCGCAATGGCCGGCATTGCGCGGGAAAACGTGAGCAGGATCCTCAACGAATGGATGCGCATGAATTTGGTCACCCGACTGTCTGGCTATTACTGCATCGAGAGCAAAGCCAAGCTCGAAAAGGAGCTGAAACTTTAGGGGCGCGGCCAATGTCGGATGACGTCGTTGGTTTCAGCTTTCTCGCCGAATCAGACATCCCTGTGTGGTACCTGAAAGCGGGCGAAACGATCTTTAAAGAGGGGGAAACGGCGAAAGAGCTTTACGTCATCAAGAGCGGACAGGTCGAAATCCAGCTCGGCAATCGCCTGCTCGCCACCCTCGAGACCAATGATATTTTCGGCGAAATGGCACTGATCGACTCCGCGCCGCGCAGTGCCACCGCCGTCGCCAAAACCGATGTCGCGCTGGTTCCTGTCTCGAAGAAGGATTTTGTGTCCCTAGTGAGCCGAGCGCCGACTTTCGCCCTTGATATAATGGGCATGCTGGCCCGGCGGCTGCGCGACGCCAATAAAGCAATATGACAGGGCCAGGAGGCACGGCTTCGACGCGCGCGATTTTTTGTGTTGCGGCCTTATTTGCTGAATCGCCATTCAACGATGGTTAACGTGACGGTACAGGCCCCCCGGATCGGTGACGTCGGGACAAGCGCGCACACCACGTTTGCGACGTGGCTGCGCGGCATCGGCGTGCGCCAGGTGCGGCTTGCCACCGGCCTCGTCATGTTCACTTACATCTTTTCGCATTTTTTCAATCATGCGCTCGGCAACATTTCGTACGACGCGATGGAGACGTGGCTGAAATATCACGTTTGGTGGTGGCGAATTCCGATTGTCAATGACACCCTCTACCTTGCTGCAATCGTCCACTTCTCGCTCGGCCTATGGGCGCTCTATCAACGGCGGCATTTTCGTTACTCGGCTGCTGAGATCACACAGCTCGTTCTGGGGCTGAGCATTCCGCTTTGGCTCGCCAGTCACCTCGGTGCCGAACGACTCCCCGGTGCACTGTTCGGAGTACCCCCGTTCAATTACGCCACAGCGCTATTCGCCTATTGGGTCACGGCGCCCCATAACATTGCCGTGCAATTCATTTCGCTGACGGTCGCGTGGACGCACGCCTGCATCGGCCTGTACTTCTGGCTGCGGCTGAAGTCGTTTTTTGATTGGGCGGCCCCAATACTTCTCGCCATCGCCATCCTATTGCCGCCGCTCGCCATGATCGGCGCGCATCATGGCGGACGCGAGGTCGCTGAGCTTGCCGATGATCCAGAATGGCGCAATGAAAACCTGCAGCGGATTCCCACTGAGCAAGCGCGGCTGATTACCGAAATCAGCCTCTTTTATTTCCCCATCGCCTATGGCGCTGCGATCGTGCTGGTGTTCGCAGCGCGCGGCGTGCGCACATTGCGCGAACGCAGGCGCGGCATGATCACAATTTCATATCCAAACCGGCAGGTGCGCGTGCCGAAAGGCTTAAGCGTTCTCGAAGCCAGCCTGCGATTCAAGATTCCGCATGCTAGCGTGTGCGGCGGTCGTGCGCGCTGTTCGACGTGCCGCATCCGAGTTTTGAGCGATCGCAGCAGCCTGCCGCGGCCTTCAGGGCGCGAGGCTTTCGTGCTCGAAAGCATCGGCGTTTCCGCGAACCCCTCGATCCGCCTTGCTTGCCAACTTCGGCCGCAGGCGGACGTGGCCGTCATTCCGATTCTGCCAGCAAATATGAACGCCAATCTGCTGCGCAAAGGTCGCAACATGAATATCGGCACGGAGCGCTACATTGTCAGCATGTTCGTGGACATGCGCGGATCGACCAAACTCGCCGAGGCGCGGCTGCCATTCGACGTCGTCTTTCTCATCAATCGCTTCCTCGGCGCGTGCTCGCAGGCAGCGCTCGACGCGGGCGGCCGGCCGAATCAGTTTGTCGGCGACGGTGTCCTTGCGTTGTTCGGGATTGATGCCGACCCGAAAACTGCTTGCCGACAGGCGATACGTGGTGCCGCGAACATCGCGACCAATGTCGAATACATGAACCATCAGCTCGCTTCCGATTTGCCCGAGCCGATCCAGTACGGTATCGGGATTCATGGCGGCGAGGTCATTATCGGGGACATCGGTTTTCAGGATCACACCGTGTTCACCGCGCTGGGCGATCCCGTAAACGTGGCAGCAAGATTGCAGGACATGACGAAAGCGCTGGATTGCAAGGCCATCGTTTCGGAAGAGGTGTTTGCCACCGGCGGCATCTCGGCGGATGCGCTCGGCCGCACGGAAGTTTCAATTCGCGGCCGCGAAGAGCCGATGATTGTGCGTACCGCGACCGACCCAAGCATACTCGCGAGCCTTCTTGAAACCGGCGCTCAAGGGCCTGCGGAAGCCGATGACAGGGGTGCAACCGAACGAGCACAATGATCGAAGCAGGTTCGTGCTTATCAGGCGAGCGCATCATCCGAAACCTTGCCGGCTTGCTGGCCAAGTGGCTGTTCCTGGCTAATAGCAAGATCGAGTTGCTGACGTCGTATTGAGAGTGAAGGATCGTGAGGTGTCGCCGGGAGCCTTTCACGCCTTGTCGACAAAACTATCAACCACGCGCTTCTCGCCCGCCTTGTCAAAGGCGATAGTGAGCTTGTTGCCGTCCACAGCCACCACATTGCCGTTTCCGAATTTCTGGTGAAACACCCGCGCGCCGACTGTGAAAGAGGACACCGTGCCGGTAGATTTTGCGACCAGCTCGCCTTCGATGACGAGAGGCTTGCGATTGGCGTCACGCTTCGCACCGCCTCGGCGCATCTTTTTTGGCCGGACTTGCTCGTCAGCGTCGCCACCGGTCTCATCGAAAACGCTATCCGGCACATGGCGCGGCTGGCCGTTGTCGTAGAATCCGCCGCGCCCCTTGCGCGCTTGTGCGCGCTGCCAGCCCGGAGTGGTGTAGCTCGAGCCGAAAGCATTCATCTCGTCGAAGCGCGAGGCGCCATAACCCGACATGCCAAACCCACCGACGCCGCCCGCAGCTTCTTTCACCTCCACATTCGTCTCCGGCAACTCATCGAGGAAGCGCGAGGGCACCGTCGAGGTCCACATGCCGTGGATGCGCCGGTTGGTGGCGAAGTAGATCCTGGCGCGCTTTCTTGCGCGTGTGAGGCCGACATGCGCGAGGCGGCGCTCTTCCTCTAGGCCGGCGCGGCCATTCTCGTCGAGTGATCGTTGGTGTGGGAACAGGCCTTCCTCCCAGCCGGGCAGGAACACGCAATCGAACTCCAAACCCTTCGCCGAATGCAAAGTCATGATGTTGACGGCCTGCTCCGACTCTGTCCCCTCGCGATCCATCACCAACGAGATGTGCTCGAGGAAGCCTTGCAAATTCTCGAACTCCTCCATAGAGCGCACCAGCTCCTTGAGGTTTTCCAGGCGGCCGACGGCGTCGGCGGAGCGGTCCTTTTGCCACATTTCCGTGTAGCCAGACTCATCGAGCACGATCTCGGCGAGCTCGGTGTGCGGCATTGAATCTTTCTTGATGCGCCAGCGCTCAAAGCACTCCATTAGGTCGCGAAGGGCTGTGCGAGGCTTCGGCTTCAGCTCGTCGGTCGCGGAAAGCGCGGTGGCGGCCTCTGTGAGCGGAATGCGTTTTTTGCGTGCATAGTCATGTAGCATCTGCAGGGTGGCATCGCCGAGCCCACGCTTTGGCACGTTAAGGATGCGCTCGAAAGCGAGGTCATCGGCCGGCTGCGCAATGACGCGCAGATAGGCGAGCGCATCGCGGATTTCGGCGCGCTCGTAGAAGCGTGGACCGCCGATCACGCGATAGGGTAGGCCGAGCTGGATAAAACGGTCTTCAAATT
This sequence comes from Pseudolabrys sp., assembly GCA_035315965.1. Taxonomy (GTDB): domain Bacteria; phylum Pseudomonadota; class Alphaproteobacteria; order Rhizobiales; family Xanthobacteraceae; genus Pseudolabrys. The sequence goes on along the minus strand of DATFXJ010000029.1, from coordinate 27,572 downwards.
CGCGCATCTGAAACGAGGCCCGCACGAGAACCGCGATTTCGTCAAGCGGATGATCCTCGCCGCGCTCGCGCGCCTCACGCTGGAACTGCTCGATCTGCTCGCCGATCGCGCGCGCCTCCTCCTCGCTATCCCAGGCGCCGGTGACCTGCACCTTTTCGCCCAGTTCATCTTCGGTGCGAAGCGTCTTGCCAAGGCGGCCTTCGTTGTAGGCAATGAGATGGGAGGCGGCCGCGAGAATATGTCCCGTTGAGCGGTAATTTCTTTCGAGTCTGATGACCTTCGCGCCGGGAAAGTCATGCTCGAACCGCAAGATGTTATCGACCTCGGCCCCGCGCCAGCCATAGATCGACTGGTCATCGTCGCCCACGCAGCAGATGTTTTTTGGAGGGCGGGGAAAGGCCCTGGTCGCAGCCTCGGAGACGCTTGGGCTTTGCCCTCGCTTCTCAGAATGAGAGACGGAGACTTCGCCTATGGCGCTTCCTCCCTGCTCATCCTGAGTAGCATCGCGAAGCGATGCGTCTCGAAGGGCGAGGCCACCAGATGGAGCAGCTGACGCCGTCTGCGCCAGCAGCTTCAGCCACAAATACTGCGCAACATTCGTGTCCTGATACTCGTCGACCAGAATGAACTTGAACCGATCCTGAAACGAGCGGAGCACATCCGCGTTTTGTCGAAACAACCGGATGTTCTCCAGCAGCAAATCGCCAAAGTCGGCGGCGTTTAGCGTTTTCAGCCGCTCCTGATACGCGATGTACAGCTTCTTACCTTTGCCGTTCGCGAAGCTCGCGGCTTCGCCGGATGGCACCTGCTCGGGCGTTAGCCCGCGGTTCTTCCATCCGTCGATCAGCATGGCGAGCACACGCGCAGGCCATCGTTTTTCGTCGAGCTTCTCGGCCTCCAGGACCATCTTGATCAGGCGGATTTGGTCATCGATGTCGAGAATCGTGAAATTATTATTCAATCCGACCAGCTCGGCATGACGCCTGAGAATTTTCACGCCGATGGAATGGAAGGTGCCAAGCCACGGCATGCCCTCGACGATCTGCCCGACCATCTGGCCAACGCGGTCTTTCATCTCGCGCGCGGCCTTGTTGGTGAAAGTCACGGCGAGAATCTGGCTTGGCTGCGCGCGGCCAAGGTTGAGGATGTGCGCAATACGCGTCGTCAGGACGCGTGTCTTGCCAGTTCCAGCACCCGCCAGCACCAGCACAGGGCCATCCAACGTCTCCACGGCCTCGCGCTGCTCGCGATTGAGATCGCCTAGATAGGGTGCAGCCCGCGCACCGAGCGCGCGCGCGGCGATGCCGCCCGTAACGGGCTGTGGGCTCAACGGAGCAGGGTCGTTACGCTTCGGCTCGGCCATTTTGTCCGGTAAGGGCGGCTCAAGGCCGCCGAATGATTCTTTCAATGTAAAGATGGCACTCATAGGTGCCATTTTCGAGGCCGGACGGTCTTGTCGGCCTTTTGCCGCCGCTTTAGCGTGATTTTTCCAACGGATTTCAAACAACTTAGGGGGAACCCTGTGCGACTGAAGGACAAGGTGGCGCTGGTTGCTGGCGGCGGCCGCGGCATCGGCCGCGATATCGTATTGGCCTATGCGCGCGAAGGCGTCCATGTCGTCGTCAATGACATCGATCCGGCAACCGCCGAGGCCACCGCGAAAGATGCTGCGACACTCGGTAGCAAGAGCCTTCCTGTCGTCGCCGACGTAGCCAATCTGCGGACATCAACTGGCTCGTCGATACGATCGTCAAGGAGTGCGGGCGCATCGACGTCGTAGTCAATAACGCCATGAAGATTGTGCCCGGAAAACTAGAGGCGCTGCCAGAGACGGCTTGGGATCCCACGATGAATATCGGCCTGAAGGGCGCGTTCCTCGATCAGACCCGCCTTCACCACGCTGTAGGCCCCGGCCCCGTTGCAGAGAAAGAGACCAGCGATCGAAGCGATGTTGACGATGATGCCATCCGCGCCAACGCGATCACGCCCGGCTATATCCGCACGCCTGGCACCGAGGCAATGTATGCCAATCCGGAAATCTACGAGGGCAGGCGCAAAGGGGTGCCCATGGGCTGCGTCGGCTCGCGCGAGGACATCGCCGGGCCAGCCGTGTTTCTTGCATGTGATGAATCGCGTTACACGACCGGGAGTGTCGTTGGCTCCGATGGCGGTCAGGCGGTCGGCTATTTCCTCACCGTGCCCGGGCGGCGGTTCTCCAGCGGCCCGATCGACTAAGCCAGGCGATGGATACCGAAGTCATTATTGTCGGTGCCGGCCCGGTCGGCTTGACGCTTGCGATCGACCTCGGCCGCCGCGGCGTGAACTGTATCCTGCTTGAGCAGAAAGATGCGCCGCAATTCCTTCCGAAGATGGAGCGGTGCAACGCTCGAACCATGGAGATCTACCGCCGTCTTGGCATCGCCGAGAGTATCCGGAACGCCGGTTTTCCACGCGATGCCCCCATGGACGTGTTCATTGTTACGTCGCTAGTCGAACCGCCGCTGCTGCACCTGCCGTATCCGTCAGTCGCGCAGGCACGGACGGAAATTGCAGCCTGCAACGACGGCTCGATGCCGCTCGAGCCTTATCAACTCATCTCTCAGTATACACTCGAGCCGCTGCTTAAGTCGGTCGCAGAGAGCCTGTCGAGCGTCGATGTCCGCTACGGCTGTGAATTTATTTCGTTCAAACAGAACCGCGGGGGCGTGGGCGCGCAGGTCAAATGCGGCAAAACAACACTGGAACTGCGCGCTCAATATCTCGTCGGCTGCGACGGTGGTTCGAGCAATGTGCGTCGCCAGCTCGGCATCAATCTTCAGGGCGAGGCCAATCTGTTGCAACTGTGGCAGGCGCTTTATCGTTGCGACGATCTGTTCGACCGCATCCCGATCGGCAAAGGGCGGCATTATCACGTTGCCGATGCCCATTCGACATTCCTGATCGTGCAGGATTCCACCCGTCATTTCACCCTGCATTCCGTCGTGGACAGCGACGACGACATGAAGGTCATGTTCGAGCAGGCGGTCGCCATGCCGGTGAAGTACGAGATGCTTTCGTGCGCGCCATGGAGGCAGAATTTGCTGCTCGCTGACAGCTATGGGGAGGGCCGGGTATTCCTTGCCGGCGACGCGGTACATCTTGTGATCCCAACCGGCGGGCTGGGCATGAACAGCGGCGTCGGCGACGCGATCGATCTCTCGTGGAAGCTGGCTGCGACGCTGAAAGGGTGGGGTGGGCCGGCCCTTCTGGCATCGTACGAAATCGAACGCCGGCAGATCGGCGAGCGCAACGTCGAAGCCTCGCGCTATGCCTCACGCGGACGACGCGCTTGGCGCGCGGCCTATAAGCCCAATATTCGCGACAAGACGCCGGAGGGCGCTGAGACGCGCGTAAATCTTGTGCGTATCGCCGATGTGGAGCAGCGCAAGAGCAACGAGATGATCGGGGCCGAGCTAGGCTACCGATATGCTGGATCTCCGGTTATCTGGCCGGAAGTCGGCGATGCCCCTCAAACTGATTTCATGAAATATGTGCCGACGAGCTGTCCGGGCGCGCGCCTGCCGCACGTATGGCTTGCCGACGGCGCGGCACTGCACGACCGGATCAGCGATGGCTACACGCTTTTGCGCTTGGCCGGTGCACGAGCCGAAAGCGCGTCGCTCGCTCGAGCCTTCGCATCCTACACTGCGCCTTTCACGGTCCTCGACATCGCCGAGGAACGCCCACGCGATGTCTATGGTTACGATCTGCTGCTGGTTCGCCCTGATCTGCACGTGGTCTGGCGCGGCAATCGGCTGCCGGATGATCCCGCCCGACTGGCAACGCTGGCCACGGGACATTGAGAACGGCTACCGCGGTGGGATTCGAATCAGGTCGTCAAGCTGGGCCTTGGTTATTTCCGCGGCCGTAAACTTCAAGGCGACCGCGTCCTTCACGATCGTTTCGAGCCCAACGATCTTGTCAGGCTCAACGGCTGCGCGCGGAAAAAACTCATCGCGCGTGCGCTTGGCCTTGGCCTCGCTGATCTTGAGCCAGTCCGCATAGACCTTCAAAGCATTTGGATCGGTGTACATGTAATTGATGGTTTCGCGGTAGGCTTTCATGTAGCGATCGACCACGTCCTTGTGCGCGTTCAGATAATTGGCATTCACGATATTGAGCCGCACCGTCTGACCCTTGAATGCATCGGCATCGTTACCGGTCGCAATAATGCGGATCTCTTTCTGATCGAGTTGATCTAGCCCGAACGGTGGCGCTGCCCAACCCACGTCGATTTGTCCTGACATCACCGCTGTCAGGTTGGCGGCCGGACCGCCCATCGCAGTCGGCTTGGCCTTGAGTTGGTATTGTTTCATGAAGGCCGTGACGATGCCGTGGGTGGAAGACCCGTTGGTTGAGTAGGCGAGAATCTTGTCATCGGTGTCCTTCAGAGACTTGATCGGGGAGTCGGCCTTTACATACCAATAAAGATCATTGGCGCCTGTCGTTTCTGCGCCGATCACGCGCACGGGAGCGCCTTTGGAATAGGCACTGAGTACGCCCATGACACCGGCAGCAATGCCGATATCGACACTGCCCGAGATCACCGCCTGCTGCGTCTCGCCCGCGCCATTTGTGTACACGATCTCGAGTTCCAGGCCATGCTTCTTGAAGATACCTGCAAGCCGGCCGACTTCCGACACCGAGGTGTCCCAATTGCCGCGCTGGCCGATTGCCAATTTCAACTTGTCCTGAGCGGAGGCCGAGGAAGTCGCAAGGAGCGTCAGCGCCCCAAGCGCGTAAACGAGCGTCGTTTTCCTCATCGTGAATCCTCCCTGACTTTCTACCGTCTATCTGACGACTTGTGGTTCTTTGCCGGCGCGTTGAAGCGGCGCTTCACTACCGCCACCAAGGCTTCGCCAGTTCGTTGTCTTCGGAACGACCCCTTCGTATGAACTGATGGTTGCGTGCGAGATGTGCGGTTCGGTGGTCCCGATCGCCCGCCCGCCATTGCTCATGGTGCGAGCCGCCTCCACCATCAGGCGCCGGAACGCCACCACCGCTACGTCGCTGGCGCCGACACGCTCCCTGGAGCGGTCACTGATCGGACCCATCGATTCCCACATAGCGATGTCCTGATTCGGTATGCCACTGATGCCGGTGAAATTACCTTGTTTCATCGCCGCGCGGTCCTGATGGTAGAGATTGTCACGGGTGCGCATTGCGTTGAAATTGCGATCAACGTCGACGCCCCATTGCAGCACGTTAAATTTGCGCCACGCGTCGGCGTCAATGCCAGGCTTGTCCGCGCCGCTCCAGGCTATGAAGTAAAAGATTGTAGTGTGATCGTCCTCCGGGGCTAGCAGCGTCGCAACATTATGTACGTTGTTGGGCGGGATCAGCGCCGTAAACGGGGCAATATAGACGGTGGTGCGGATGTAGTCGTGGGTCGCTTCGTTCTTGATCGGACGCCGGATCGCCGCGTAGCGAAATCCGTAGCTGGTGCGTTCGATCTGGAAGCGCGGCGCTTTATCGGTCGATGGGCGCAGCCAGTTTGCCTCCGTCGCTTTTGCGCTGTCGACTTGCGCCGGCACCATGTCGGAGGAATGCAGACTTGAAGAATGTGCTGAATCAATCTGGCCTTCGAGGATTTGCGCCCAGTTGCAACGCACCCGCACTTTGGTGGCGCTGACGCGCACATCCGACGTGGGTGCGAATGCCGGAGGCTCGAATTCGCGCATCTCTTCGAGGGGACCCATGTAAGCCCACACGAAGCCGCCAGCTTCGCGCACGGGATAGGCCATGTGTTTGACCCGTTCCGGAATGAGGCTGTTCGCTGGTTCCGATGCCATTTCCACTACGTTGCCGTCCACGTCAAACTTCCATCCGTGATAGAGGCAACGCAAGCCGCACTCCTCGTTGCGTGCAAACACGAGCGATGCACGCCGGTGCGAGCAATATTCATCGAGTACGCCCACGCGGCCTTTGCTGTCCCGGAAAACGACGAGATCCTCGCCGAGAAGTCTAACTTTAACCGGCGTGCTATCGGGCTCTCCTACCTCCTCGGATAGGCACGCCGCAATCCAGTGGCGGCGCATGATTTGGCCCATCGGGGCATTTCCTTCAACGCGGCACAGCAGTTCATTTTCTTCGGCGGTCATCATCGCGGCATTTCCCTCGCCAGACGCAATGCGAAATTTCTGTCGCGCGTCCTTCCTTAGATATCTAAGATAACACTAGAAAATAGGCGGGGCCTTGTCGATGGTTGGCGCAAGCGAACGTAAGCTCCGTCTGGGCGTGGCCGGTCTCGGCCGCGCATTTAGTGTGATGCTGCCGACGTTCGCCAGCGACCCCCGGGTCGCCCTGGTGGCGGGTACCGACACACGGCCCGAAGCCCGGCAACGTTTTGCCGCGGACTTCTCCACCAGGAGCTGTGCAAACATCGAGGAGTTATGCGCTGATCCGGCCGTCGAGGCGATTTACGTGGCTACCCCACATCAGTATCACGCCCAACACGCCACGCTTGCGGCGCAGCACGGCAAACACCTGCTCATCGAAAAGCCGATGGCGCTTACTCTAGATGAGTGCGGCACAATTATGAATGCGGCGCGTCGCTCCGGCGTGCACATCGTCGTCGGCCACAGTCACTCATTCGACGCACCGGTCGAGCACGTGCGCGCCCTCATAGAGAGTGGCGATTTCGGTCGCGTGCGCATGATCAACGCCATCAACTATACGGATTATCTGTATCGCCCGCGTCGTCCGGAAGAACTCGATACAGCTCAGGGCGGCGGCGCAGTGTTCAATCAGGCAGCTCATCAGGTGGATATTGTACGGCTCGTCGGAGGCGGCCTGGTCGCAAGCGTGCGCGCCGTTACGGGTTCCTGGGATATGCGGCGCCCCACTGAGGGCGCCTATGCGGCGCTGCTCACTTTTAAAAACGGTGCCTTCGCCTCGCTTACTTACAACGGTTACGGTCATTTCGATTCCGATGAATTTCAGGGCTGGGTTGGGGAAATGGGTGAAACAAAGACGCCTTACGCGACGCCCTCTCGGCGTCACTTCGCCACTCCACAAGCCGAAATCGCCTTCAAGAATACCCGCAACTACGGCGGCGCTGAATTTAGGCCTCCCACCGCGCACACAGGTGCGCACCAGCATTTTGGAACCCTGCTGGTGAGCTGCGAACGCGCGGATCTTCGCGCACTCCCGAACGGCGTCATGATCTATCAAGATGGTTCAGCTCAGCTCGACGCGCTGCCACCACCCAAGGCACCACGCGCTGAAGTCATCGATGAGCTTTATCAGGCCGTCGTGAACGGCAAAGCGCCTATTCATAATGGTGCCTGGGCGACGGCCACGGTGGAAGTCCTGCTGGCAATGCTGCGTTCCGCCCGCGAAGGCTCCGAAGTGCGCCTCGATCATCAAGTCGCCTTGCCATGACGCGCCCACAGCCCAACACACAATCGATCCTGCGTCACTGGCGGGAAGCGGTACCGGATGATCGCCTGGCGCATCTGGTCAAAGATGCCACACGTGCGCTCGTGCGCGCGCTGCAGATGCGCCTTGCGGCGCATGCAGTTTCGTTTGGGCATTGGACATTTCTGCGCATCCTCTGGGAGACCGACGGGTTGACCCAGCGCGAATTGAGCGAACAGGCCGGTGTCATGGAACCAACGACTTTCTCGGCCCTCAAGGCGATGGAGCGGCTCGGTTATGTCATGCGCCGCAAGCGTGGTGACGATCGCAAGAAAGTGTATGTCTTCCTCACGCCAAAGGGCCGCCGGCTGCGAGAAAAATTGGTGCCGCTCGCCGAGGAGGTCAATCGCATCGCCGTACGCAGCGTGCTTGCGGCCGACATTACGACCACACGCTCCGTACTGTTCGCAATCATCGAAAATCTGGCGCGCGATAAGCTGGCCGCCGACATGCGGATGCCATCAACCCGCCAACTGGCGCGGCTGAAAGCGGGCAGTCGGAATCGCTCTTGAAGCAGGACTTGGAAAGAGTTTCGTATGCCGAAAAAAATTCCACTAACGCTTGCCTGTGGTGACTACGAGATTGTCCGTCCTCTGCTCAATGAAAAAGTCGAAGTCGACGGCGTCGATCTGACCATCCTCACCGACATGGACTCAGCGACGCGACATTGGCGTTTCCTAAGCGGTGGTGAATTCGACGTCGCCGAGTTATCGAGCTCATCTTATCTCGCCGCGCGCGACAACAACCTGCCATTCCGCGCCATCCCGGTTTTTCTGCATCGGCGTTTCCGACACGGCTTCATGTTCATCAATACGGCGAAGGGCATCACCAAGCCCGCGGACCTGCGTGGCTGCAAGATCGGCGTTAAGACGATGATGACCACTGCAGTGCTTTGGATGCGCGGCATCCTCCAGCACGAATATGACGTGCCGCTGAATAGCATCGAGTGGGTTGCCGAGATCGAGGACGACGTGAGAGTCACATTCCCGGCGGACATAAAATATTCCTGCCTGCCGAACGATAAGTCAGTTGAAACCATGCTGGCCGAGGGTGAGCTCGACGCGGTTTTCCATTCTGACCTCATCAAGCCGTTCGTCGCCAAAGATCCGCGCGTCGCGCGGCTCTTTCCCGATCACAAGGCCGAGGAGATCGCTTACTTCAAGCGAACCGGCATTTTCCCGATCATGCATGTGCTCGGTATCCGTCTGACATTGGCGGAAGAGCACCCGTGGCTCGCAGTCAATTTGTTCAGAGCGTTCAGTGAAGCAAAAACCATCGCCATAAAGCGCTTGGTAAATCCGCGAATCGTGCCGCTCGCCTGGTATCGCGACGCCTGGGAGGAGCAAGAACGAACTCTCGGCCCCGATCCATGGGAATACGGGCTTACGGATAAAAACCGCAGGGTTCTCGAGACGCTTGTCGACTATTCATATGAGCAGGGCCTGATCAAGAAGCGGCCACGGCTGGAGGATCTGTTCCTCAACGTCGATCAGGGCCGCAAGCGCGGCGGTGAATTTCGCATTTAGGAATTGCGTTGAGACAGCGGAATGTCTGTAACGCAAGAATTCGTAATATTGCGCATAGAACCTCAAGGACTTAGCCTGCGCATAAACAAAGTCGATACCGGAGGATTCACTTGCACAAGAAATCGCTCTCGCTTGCCGCCGCTATCGTCGGCGTCGCGCTGACGAGCGCCGAAGCTCAGGAGAAAATCTGGAAGCATGGCATCCTTGAAGCCAAGAGCGATGCAGGATTCATCGCGATGGTCGACAAGGGCGGCTTCGCCGCCAAGCGTGGGTTGAAGGTAGAGCTCCTTCAGATCAAGGCCGGCGCGACGCTTATGAAAGCGTTGATCTCGGGCGAGATCGACAGCGTCGACATGGGTGCAGCAGAATCGATCGTGGCTGGCGTGCGTGACACAGGAGTAAAAATCATCGGCTGTACATGGCCAGGCGTGCCGCAAGTGGTCTTGGCAAAAGCGGAAATCAAGACTCTGGCCGATCTCAAGGGAAAGACGGTTGCTATTTCTTCCCCGGGGTCACTGCCTGACCTTTTGTTCCGCGGCATGCTAGGCGCCGCTAATGTTCCTTTTGCGGACGTGAAGCTGGCGACGCAAGGCGCCGATCTCGATCGCTATAAATCTTTGGTTGCGGGGATCACCGATGCCGCGGTGGTGTCCAATGAGTTCGAGGCGGTGATGCCATCAAATATCAAGGTGCTTGCCAAAGGCGGCAGCGCGGTACCGAAGTTCATTCGGTTGTGCATAGCAACCAGCAGCAGGGTTCTGGCGGAGCGCCGGGACGATCTCGTCAAATTCGTCGCGGCGGAAATGGACGCCTACAAATATGCGGCCACCCACCGTAACGAGACCATCAAGATCGCTCACGAAATGACCAACGCCAAGCCGGACGACACGCGTGCTGAATTCATCTATGACCAGGCGGTCCGCGAAAAGCAGATCGACCCGACGCTGGCGATTCCGGCCGACCGCATCGATTGGATGCAGGAATTGTTCGTCAAAGCCGGTGTAGTTCCGAAGGCTGTGCCGACACGCTCGCTGATCGACGCCAGCGTGCGGGACGACGCGACCAAACTAGTCGGGAAATAAACGTGCCAGGCCCTACTGCAGCATCGTGATGCGCCGGCCCGCGGCTTCCGGACGGGGCAATTGCGCATGTGCGGCCTTCATGCGCGCGAGTGTGCGCATGATTGTGGCTGGAAACGGTGTGACTTTCTTCGCCGTCATGTCGACGTGCAGCGTCATGTTTTCCGAAGTCGCCGAGACCCAGCCCTCGGTCGCGTGAAACAATTGCTCGAAATAATGGATGCGCTTTGAATCGTAGTCGAGCAGCTGGAACGTAACGCGAACCGGATCATCTTTCTGCAGCTCGCGCACGTAACGCACGTGCACTTCGGCGGTGAAAGTCGAATGCTTGTGATTTTTGAGATAGTCGGCGCCAATGCCAATGAGCTCATAGACCTCATCGACCGCACGATCGAATAGCACGTTGTAGTAAGCCATATTGAGATGGCCGTTGTAGTCGATCCATTGTGACTCGACTCGCATTAGAGATGAAACAAATGGGGCGAAGAAGACTGGTTCGAGATCGATACGGTCAAGCATCGTATTCTAGGCTGAAATCGGGTAAACCGCCTTTTCGCCGCTCAACACCCGCGCGACATCGCTCGCACATTTGGTCTGCAGTTCGTTTAGGGCTTCGATCGAATACCACGCAGTGTGCGGAGAGATGATGACATTGTCGCGGCCAAGCAGCGGTGAATCCTTGGCAAGCGGCTCTGCTGCCACGACGTCAAGTCCAGCGCCGCCAACGTGGCCGGAATCGAGCGCGGCGATCAGCGCCTGCTCGTCGATCAACTGGCCGCGCGCCGTATTCACGATGTAAACGCCTTTCTTCATTTTTGCGAAGGCAGCAGCGTTCATCATGCCGCGTGTCGCCGGTAGCAATGGCGCGTGCACCGATACGTAGTCGGAAGTCTCCAGCAGCGTGTCGAAGTTAACGCTCTCGACACCGGCGGCCTTAAATATGTCGGGCTTAACGTAAGGATCGTAAGCGGTCACCTTGATGCCGAAGGCCTGCGCTTTGGGTGCGACAAGACGGGGGATATGGCCGAACCCGACGAGACCAAGCACCATGCCCTCGATGCGCCGGATCGGCACAATGGCCGGCATCTCCCAGCGTCCACTCTGTACCAGCTTATTGGACAGCGGAATTTTCCGAATTAACGCAAGTAGCAGTGCCATCGCGTGGTCGGATACTTCGTGAATGCAGTAGTCCGGCACGTAATTGACAGCGATGCCTTTCTCTTTGGCGGCCATGAGATCAATATTGTCGACGCCGAGCCCAAAACGGCCGATCGCCTTGCAGCGCGTGAGTTGCGCAAGCACCTCGCGCGTGAGCTTGGCGTACGTCACAAGAACGGCGTCGGCGTCGTTGGCGACCGCTACAATGTCATCAGCGTTGGCGCTCTTTGACTTCCGATAGGTCGGGTTGAGCCGTGCGAGCGCCGCCTTAGCCGGATCGAGCGAGGGAAAAACGGTGTCGGTGATAGCAATTACAGGGCCGACCATTGCAAACTCCGAACGCATTAGAACGCGGCGCAAACTACGGCAGTCACGCCTGCGCGTCCATCTCCGCCTGCGATAAGCCAGCGATTTCAATGAGTCAGTGGATTAATCTAAATTAACGACGTCTGCGCGCTGTCTTGAGCTGTCCTGTCAAAAAATGGAGAAGGCGGCATGCTTTCGAGGCGCATACTCGCTTGTTCTCACGGCGACAAGGTCGCGTGGGTTTCGCTCAACTAGGAAGCCCCGGCCGAGTGACAGTCCACCCAAGGACTTTGCAGCCAATCCTGGCAATTGGGTTTGGGCTGCGCGACGAAGCGAAAGCCTTTCTTTGCGAAAGTGCGAATGAGGTTCTGCTTCTCGCCGGTGTCGCCGATTGCCTTTCGCACGGCATTTATTCGGCTGGTCAAGGTCGATTCCGAAACAATTCGGCCGCCCCACACCGAAGCGAAAAGGTCGTCCTTGCTGACCACGCGCTCGCGATTCTCGACAAGATAGATCAAGACGTCGAAGATCTGCGGTTCGACGGCAACAAGCCGGTTGCCTCGCCGCAATTCGCGCCGATCTGTGTCGAGCAGGCAATCTTCGAAATTTATTTGCAAGGTCGCTCTGTTGGTCGGGCTAGTTCCAAAGCGGCTCCAAATCCTGCGCCGTGCGCTGGCCGAAAAAGCGCTGGATTTCGTCGAGACTGAGGGTGGGCCTGATGCGCCGCGCTTCGGCCAGCGCTCCGTGCGCTTCCGTCTCGCGTCCAAGCTTCGTCAGTGCCCAGGCAGCGACAACGCGCGCTGTATAAAGGCGACCGTCGCGCCGTGCCGCTGATGACGCCTCCGCCAATGCCTCCTCGAATCGACCGGCACGCCCGAGCGCGTAGGCAAGGATCATGCTCCAGAAGGTCAATCGAAAATCCTTGGGGCTCGATCGCATGCCGAATTGCATACTCTGGATGCCTTCGTCGAAACGGCCGAAAAGAACAAGTGACGCACCGAGGGCCACGTGTGCTTGTGCGTTGCTCGGGTCGAGTTCGAGTGCTCGGCGCAACAGTTCCACGCCGCGCTTATGTTCGCCAATATCAGCGAAAGCGCAGCCGGCAAATCCGAGGACATCGGAGGCGTTCGGATCTATGGTCACTGCGCGCTCAGCCTCATTGAGCGCTTCTTTTCTGGCGGCAGCAAGGTCCGGGACAAGCGAAAGGTTGGCTCCGAACGCATTGAGCAAAGCTATAAATGCGCGCGCCAGTGCAAAGTTCGCGTCGATCGCAATCGCCTGACGCGATCTGTCTAGCGCCTCGGCAACCGACTCTTCGTTCCAACCCTGCATGGCGATGGCGCCGGCCGCACGACGAAAATGGGACCAGGCGTCGACGCTTTCGATTCTTCGCCGCTGAATAACCGAGAGATCTGCTTTGGTCAGCGCCGGCTCCAGTTCGACCATAATGCGGCGAGCGATCTCGTCCTGTAGGTCAAGCGTGTCGCCGCGTTCCACGTCATAGCGCCCGGCCCACAGTTGGTTGCCGCTTTCGGCTTCGACGAGTTGAACAGCGACCCGCACGCGATTAGTCGAGCTGCGTGCGCTGCCGGTGACGACGTAGCGGACTCCCAGTTCGGCACCGACCCGCCGCGTATCGGTCGGCCGCTGCGCATATGCGAATGAGGACGCGCGGGCGATGACAAAAAAACCCGGCACGCGTGCCAGCAGCGCGATAATGTCCTCGGTGAGACCGTTGGCGATCAGTTCGAGTGCGCGGTCCTCCGACAGATTTTCGAATCGCAGAACCGCGATTGATGGCCGGTCCGAGATAAGTGGCGGCAGGGAATCGACGCCCTCTGTTTCGGCCCCATTCCGATCTTCGGTCCCCTTGGCCCGCGCTTCCTGCTGCACCTCGCCGACGAAGCGGATGCCCTTGCGGGCCGAGGTTCTTATCAAGTTCTGCTCTTTGCCGCTGTCGCCGACGGCTTTGCGCACCGCGTTGATGCGGCTGTCCACGGTCGAATCCGAAACTACTCGGCCGCCCCACACCGACGCAATGAGGTCATCCTTGCTGACCACGCGATCGCGATTTTCAATCAGGTAAACCAAAAGGTCGAAAACCTGCGGCTCAATGGCCACCTGCGCGCCGTCAGCGCGCAACTCCCGGCGTTCACAATCCAGCGTGAAATTATTGAATAAAAACAGCACGTTGCGCCCCGCAACTAAACGGCTGCCAGATCATAGCGGTTGGCCGTTTAAAGCGAAATCAAGACTTCCTCAAGGACAAATCAAGCACGCCTCAAAGCCTTTAGTGCGTGCAAGGCGCATTCATGAGGCCGGAAAATCGAACGGAGTCATGCCATGCAGGTCGAGAGTACGCGCCGCGACATTGATCGCTGCCGCCATGAGCTGCTTACTTGCCGCGCTCAGAGCAGCACCCAGTTCTTCAAAAAGCTGGGCCGCGTCGCCCGACCGCTACTCGGAGCGGTCGCGATCGTCACAGCATACGTTTCCGCCTTGCGGATCATGTCGCTGCCGGCGTCGGCCGAGGTTCCCGGTGCCATTGCGGCGCCCGGCGAAATCCTGGTCACAACCGTCCACGCGGTCGGCGCTCAGGTCTATGAGTGTCAATCCGATTCCGCGGGCAAGCTCGCTTGGCAATTCCGCGAACCAATTGCAACGTTGCTCATCGACGGTAAAACGGTCGGCCGGCACTACGCAGGCCCGACTTGGGAGCTGAGCGATGGCAGCGCCGTGAGCGCCAAAGTTGCCGCGCGTGCACCCGGAGCCAGCCCAAACGACATTCCACTCCTCAAGCTTGAGGCTACAGCGTGGCACGGTGTGGGAAAGCTCAACGGCGTCACGACGATCCAACGGCTCAACACGGGCGGTGGCAGCGTCGAGGCGGGGTGCGACTCGCCGGGCACATTTCTGAGCGTGCCGTACACGGCCGACTACACTTTTTATTACAGAAAAAGTGGCCAATCACATTGAACTTGCGAATGGAGGATGTGATGCACACCGATAATGTTCGCCGCCGCAAGAACGGCACCATCGACATCGATTTTTATCGCCGGCAAGCCTTCCTTCTGCGAACAGAGGCCACGAACAAATTCTTCCGAGGCGCCGGACAATTCGGGCGTGCGTTCATCAGAGCCGCGGCGATCGTCACGACCTACGCTCTGCTGTTGCCACGCGATCCGCTGCCGCCCGGCACGAGCTCCATATTCGTGTCGTCCAATATTCCACTGATTCCAACCGAACCGAACGAATAGATCGAAAAGGGAAGGAGACGTTTATGAGGAAACTTATCGCGCTTCTGTATGGAATCGTGGCCTACCTCGCGTTTGCAGCCACGATTGTCTATGCAATAGGATTTGTCAGCGGAATCGGGGTGCCGAAGACAATCGACTCTGGGCTTGCCGGAGACCCGATGCAGTCGATCATAATTAACGTGCTACTGATGTCGCTTTTCGCAATCCAGCATAGCGTCATGGCGCGGCCGCAGTTCAAGAAATGGTGGACGCGTTTCGTGCCGGCGGCAGTGGAACGCAGCACCTTCGTGCTGTTTTCAAGCCTCGCGCTCATGCTGTTGTTCTGGCAGTGGCGGCCAATACCCGCAATTGTGTGGCAGGTGACCAATCCGCAAATCGCAGCCGCGCTTCTGTGCCTGAGCTTCCTTGGCTGGGTACTGGTGTTCGTCAGCACCTTCCTGATCAACCACTTCGAATTGTTTGGCCTGCATCAGGTCGCCAACAATCTCGCAGGCAAGCCGATGCCGGAGGTGCGCTTCAAAACGCCGATGCTCTACAACCTGGTCCGTCATCCGATTTATCTCGGCTTCATCATCGCCTTCTGGGCGACGGCGGTGATGACCGCGGGGCACCTGCTTTTTGCCGCGGCAACGACGGCCTACATCTTCGTCGGGATCGCGCTCGAGGAACACGACCTGATCGCAGTATTTGGCGACGAATATCGCCGGTATCGGCAAAGGGTTTCGATGATCGTTCCTTTCTTCGGGAGATCGGCGTAGGACGCGGCCGGCGCGTGGCGGCGTAGCCGATCACGACGGTTGTCCCCGCAACCCGACACCGCCGACCTCGTTTCATCCCACCCTTGTCCTCTGCTAACGTTTGTCCCGGACCTAGCAGAGGACAATCGCATGGTTTTGACGCAAGTCGCTGCCGAGCAGAAGGCCAAAAATCCTGCAGCGATTAGAAAAGTGGTTGCAGAACTCACCGCGGCCTTTGGCAATCGCGTCGTGACATCGCAAGCGGTGCGCGAGCAACAT
The DNA here is from genome assembly GCA_035315965.1 of Pseudolabrys sp. Classification (GTDB taxonomy): domain Bacteria; phylum Pseudomonadota; class Alphaproteobacteria; order Rhizobiales; family Xanthobacteraceae; genus Pseudolabrys. The sequence goes on along the minus strand of DATFXJ010000029.1, from coordinate 11,772 downwards.
GGCAATACCGTCACCTGGATTGCCAACCAGCCGCCCGATGCCGTCGTCTATCCACAAAGCACCGAAGAAGTACAGCGGATCGTCCGCATCTGTGGGGAAAATGGCGTTGCCATTATCCCCTTCGGAGTTGGGACGTCGCTTGAAGGGCACGTCAATGCGCCGGTTGGGGGCGTGTCGATTGATTTCCGCGACATGAACAGCATTCTTGCGGTGCATGCCGAGGATCTTGATTGCATCATCGAGCCCGGCATCACGCGAAAGGCGCTCAACGAGCAGCTGCGTGACAGCGGCCTTTTCTTTCCGATCGATCCTGGCGCCGACGCTTCGCTTGGCGGCATGGCGGCGACGCGCTGTTCCGGCACCAATGCCGTGCGCTATGGGACCATGAAAGACAACGTTGTCGCGCTCAAAGTGGTGCTGGCGAACGGGGAGGTGATCGATACTGCGCGGAGGGCGAAAAAGACCGCCGCCGGTTACGACCTAACACACCTCATTGTCGGTTCGGAAGGTACACTCGGCGTCATTACGCAGCTCACACTGAAGCTCTCGGGCATCCCCGAAGCGATCTCCGGCGGCACCTGTCCGTTCCCGTCGGTCGAGGCGTGCTGCAATGCCACGATACATACGATCCAGTTCGGCATACCCGTGGCGCGTATCGAACTTTTGGACGCGCTGCAGGTAAGGGCGTGCAATATGCACTCCAATCTCGGCCTGCCGGAGACTCCGATGCTCTTTCTTGAATTCCACGGCACGGAAGCTTCGGTTGCCGAGCAGTCCAAGCGATTCGGAGAGATTGCAGCCGAATTTGGTGGAGGCCCTTTCACTTGGACCACGCGTCCCGAGGAACGCACCCGCTTGTGGGAGGCGCGCCACCACGCGGCACTGTCCAATTTCGCGCTGCGCCCGGGCGCAGCCATGGTGGTCACTGACGTTTGCGTTCCAATATCGCGGCTGGCTGAATGCGTTACCGAGACGCAACGCGACATAGAAGAAAGCCATATCCTGGCACCAATTGTCGGTCATGTCGGCGACGGCAATTTCCATCTTACGTTGCTGGTGGATATAGATGACGCCGACGAGGTCAAACGCGCCAAGGCGCTATCCGAGCGACTGGTGGAGCGGGCGCTTTCGATGGACGGGACCTGCACGGGTGAGCACGGCGTTGGGCAAGGCAAGATGAAATACCTGGCAGCCGAGCACGGATCTGCGGCGCTCGAAGTTATGGCCTCGATCAAGCGGGCGCTCGATCCTCAAAACATTATGAATCCGGGGAAGATCGTCACCCTGAATCGCTGCGACACAGATTCGCCGCCATAATTTGCCAATATGGCCTAGATTCGTGGCTGGCTGAGGTTCCCGCCGACGCAGATTTCGGCGCCGGAGTTGGCTTTGCAAACTACTCTGCTTGGATTGGCGATTGCGATCATTCTGGCGCTCGTAGCGGCGCTGGTGGGTCCGCTTTTTATCGACTGGGGAAGTCACCGCGCGTTGTTCGAGGCCGAGGCGAGCCGCCTTATTGGCCTCAATGTGCGCGTGACGGGTGCGATCGACGCGCGCTTGCTGCCGTCGCCGCAACTCACGCTGCATGAGATTGCAATCGGTGAAGGCCGCGACACGATCCGGGCGCGCTCACTCGGGGTCGAATTCGCCCTTGGGTCATTGATGCGCGGCGAATGGCGCGCCGCCGAAATGCATCTTGTAGGACCACAGGTGAGCCTTGGACTGGATGTGTCGGGTCATGTCCGCGCGCCGAACCTTGCTATCACATTTAAGCCCAACGAATTATCGGTGGACCGGCTAAGCATCGAGGACGGCACGGTCGCCCTTGTCAACGACGCCAACGGTGCGAGCATCACGCTCGAGCGAGTCTGGTTTAATGGTGAGGCACGCTCGCTTGTCGGCCCGGTAAAAGGCGAGGGCGGCGTCATCGTCGCTGGCCAGATTTATCCCTATCGTATTGCAGTCGGCCGCCTGAGTGACGACGGCGCGCTCAAACTACGTGTCAATGTCGATCCGGTGGATCATCCACTCAGCATTGAAGCTGACGGCACGCTGGCCTTTGTAGCCGCTGAGCCGCGTTTTGATGGAACGCTGAATGTATCGCGTCCGGTCGGAATCACAGGTCGCAACACGCCTCAACCGGCACAGCCTGTGATGCAGCCGTTGACACAGCCGTGGCGGGTGAACGCGAAGATCAAGACCACCGGACAGTCGGCGCTGATGGAGAGCATTGAATTTCAGCACGGTTCGGAAGAGCAGGGATCCAAGATTACTGGCGTCGTCAAGTTAAATTTCGGAACACATCCGCGGTTCGACGGCGTGCTGTCCGGACGTCAGCTAGATCTCGATCGTGCGCTTTTTGACGTTGGTGGAGCGAGGCAATCGCTCGGCGCCGCCGTCCGCAGGTTAGCAGAAGTAGAGGCCGCCACGTTTCGTACGACGCTACCGGTTCAACTCGGCGTCAGCATCGACCTGGTCACGGTCGGCGGAAACAGCATCCAGAATTTGCGAGGGGACATCAGCAGCAGCGCCGATGGATGGAATCTCAACGATTTCGAATTCCGCGCACCGGGCATGACGCAAGTACGTCTCAGTGGTCATCTGGCGGTCTCAACTGACGGCTTCGCCTTTACCGGACCCGCCGAGGTCGACGCATCCGACCCGAAGACGCTGGCCGCTTGGCTCGAGGGCCGCACCGAAAATCAGATAAGCGGTCTGCGACCGATGAGTCTTCGGGGTGACGTGACTCTCGCCGCCGACAAGATTGTGGTCAACAGCCTCAAGTTGGAGTTCGACCGCAAGCCCGTGACCGGTCGCTTTGCCTATTTTTACCGTTCCGGTAATCGACCTGCGCGGCTCGATACGGAGTTAAACGCGCCCCAGTTCGATTTCGATGCGGCCCTCGATTTTGGCAAAGCCTTGCTTGCCGGATCCGCCTTGGATCGGCCGCGCGAAATAAGCCTCGTCACCGATATCGGTCATGCAACATTCGCCGGCAGTGAGGCAAGTGATTTGAGTGCACGCATTAAATTTGACGCTAATGGCTTGCAACTCGATCGTTTGTCGATTGGGGATTTTGCTGGCGGTAGTTTCGCGGCGAGCGGGCGAGTCCAAACAAATGGGCAGGCGCCGCGCGGCATGCTTTCCTTCGATTTAGAGGTGAAACAGACAGCTGCCATTGCTACCGCAGCCGAAAAATTCAGTCCGAAAGCAGTTGGTCCGCTTGTAAGCGTGCTTGAGCGCGTCGGACGCGCAAAGCTCCACGCAACGCTTGACATGACGGGTGATGACAAGTCGGCTACCGTTACGCAGTTGGCAATGGTCGGCGATCTTGACGAACTACGCATCGATGCGCGCGCGCGAGCGCGCGGTGATTGGACAAAACTTTCCGCTTCCGAAGTTCGTGTCGATGCCACCATCAATACGCCGCGAAGCGCGCCATTGCTCAAGCTCATGAATCTTGAGCGCATCGTGGCTGCCGGAGGCGGACCCGGTCAGCTGAAACTACAGTTGGCAGGACCGCTCAACAGCGATGTCGCTTTCGATACGAGCTTGTCTGCCGACGGCCTGTCGGCGCGAGCGAGTGGCAGCGGACGCTTTTCGGAAGATCAAGGCGCCCAGATCACAGGGAATTTAGAGGTGCGTGACGCCGATCTACGACCGTTGCGGTCAATAGCTGGGACAGGTGGCGTCAGCGGTGCCTTGCCACTCAAGATGACGTCGCGGGTGGCCATCACAAGCACCGCTATAACATTCAATAACATTGACGCGAAGCTCGCTGGTTCCAGCATTCGCGGTCGCCTTGCGGTAGATGATGCTCTAGGCCCACGAGTCAATGGCATGCTTGAAGCCGACACAGCGGACGTCCCGGCATTGATCGCTCGCGGGATTGGCCTGCAACCTACGGCCCCAGGTAGAGGCGCTGCCTGGAACTGGTCAAGTGACCCGTTTGAAGCGGGCCTGTTCGGCAAGTTTACGGGCCAGGTGGCACTCAAGTTCAGGCGCGCGGACCTGCTGCCACAACTAACGGCACATGAGCTCAACGCCACGCTGCTTGTCGACAAAGATGAATTATCCCTTGAGAATGCGACGGGCAATTTCGCTGGTGGGCGACTATCGGGAAACATTGTTTTCCGTCACGCCGAAGATGGACTGACCGCACGAGCCCAGATTTCGCTCGCGCGCGCCAATGCTGCAGCACTATTTCCTTGGGTCGTACGGCCGCCAATTAGCGGATCTCTCGACTTGACGGCTGACGTAGCCGGGGTGGGCTTGAGCCCAGTCGCGCTCGTCGGTTCGCTGAAAGGCTCTGGTAAAATAGTGCTTGTCGATGGCCGGATGGCGAGCCTCAATCCACGCACTTTCGACGCCGTTACTCGGGCGGTTGATCAGGGCCTAGTCATAGAGACCCGCCGCATTTCGGACCTCGCAAGCAAATCCCTCGAAGCTGCGCAACTGTCCCTAAAGCGTGCCGAAACGGTTTTGCAAATTGCTGTCGGTCAGATTCGCCTCGTCAGTGTTTCGATCGACAGCAAGGATGCTCCGCTTTCCGTCGCTGGCACCCTCGATCTCACCGATGGATCGCTCGCTGCGCGGCTCGATTTATCGGGCTTGAACGAGTCTGCCGGTGCACGCCCGAAGATTTTCGTAGAGTTGAAAGGTCCATTGACGACGCCATCACGCAGCATCGATGTATCAGCGATGGTCGGGTGGCTGACCTTGAGGGCCGTCGAAAATCAGACGACGCGATTGCGCGCGATTGAGAATTTGCCGTCGCAACCCCAAAATCGAGGGATGCCGAAGACCAAGCAAGCGCCTGCCCTGCCGGCACCCATTGATATCAGGCCGGCGCCAACGCCTCGAAGCGTAGGAGAGCCTGCGACCTCAGTCCGCTCGCAGAATTGAGTGAACCACGCGCGAGCTTTGCATTTCGCGCGGTTCGCTCTGCGGGATACGCTCCTCGCCGTGGACGCGATAGTAGTCGAGGACAAAAAGGCGAATCGCAGAAGACAAGTTGCCGTGACGGCGATCGGTATCGATAGACGCCACCAAATCCGACAGAGTCACTTCTCTGCCATTTGCGATTTCCTTTAGTCCTTTCCAGAACGCATCTTCAAGGCTCACACTCGTCTTATGGCCCGCAATTACGATTGAACGTTTGACGACCGGAGATTTCATTGTGGTCCCCTATTTCGACCCGGTGCCGATCGAGGTCGCGTCAGACTTTCGCCAGGCGCGCGGTTTAAATCTTGCGAACGTTTTTGGGCTGACCGAAAGCAAGTCGATAGGCGTGGGCACGTTGATCGTGCTGCTGCCACTTGTCCCGGTTTCGAACGGTCCGAATGTTATTTCAGCCATTCAGTCGTCGCCCTCGATGGTAACGGGTCACGTTTCAGCTCGGCGCTCACGTGCGGGGAAGCATCACTGCCAAATACGCCGAGACGTTGGCGGAAACATGCCTTTACGGCGAACTCCACAAGATGGCTCCTGAAACAACGTCGTTCTTTGGCTGTATAGTTCAATACACATCTGGTTGATCACAAAAACTTAATAAGTGATCGTTGTCCAAAATGAGTAAAAAAGGGAAGGTATTTTGTGGCGTACTATACAACTCCAAACGTATATTTAAACATTAAATGATTTCTACTGTGGAACACATGAAATCCGCATCCCACGTTACTCTGAAGAAAGTTTTTCTCGTTGAGAAAATTAACGTGCTGCTTCAGTAGAATAGTACGGGTCAACGCATTCAGCCTATGTCAGGCTTTGTCTGCGCTCCCGCGACGACAGGTCCGTAAGTCCTCACCACCTGGGTACTGTGCGCCTCCGGCGGTCAACAGATTAGCGAGGACGAGTCATTTTTTCCGGTCGAACTATTCGATCAAATTCGGTCCCGCTGACAAAGCCGAGGCGCATGGCCTCCTCACGGAGAGTTGTACCATTTGCGTGCGCCGCTTTCGCGACTTGCGCGGCTTTATCGTAACCAATTTTCGGAGCTAGCGCGGTAACCAGCATAAGCGAACGCTCCATGAGTTCGCGGATGCGCAGTTCGTTTGCACGGATGCCATCGACACAATTCTCGGTGAATGAATTCACCGCATCGCCAAGCAGTCGGATTGACTGCATCATGCAATACGCGAGCACCGGTTTGTAAACATTCAATTCGAAATGGCCCTGGCTGCCAGCAATTGTAATTGTCGTGTGGTTGCCAAACACCTGACAGCAGACCATGGTCAAAGCTTCGCTTTGGGTCGGATTGGTTTTGCCCGGCATGATCGAAGAACCGAGTTCGTTAGTCGGGAGAATCAGTTCGCCGAGGCCGGAGCGAGGACCAGAGCCAAGCAGGCGGATGTCGTTCGCGATTTTGAAAAGCGCGGTGGCGGCCGAGTTGATAGCGCCGTGCACGAACACATATGCATCATGACCCGCTATGTGTTCGAACTTGTTGAGCGCGCTCGTGAAGGGCAGCCTTGTTAGGCTCGCGATACGACGAGCGACGGCTCTCGCAAATTGTGGCTTGGAATTGATCCCGGTGCCGACTGCCGTGCCCCCCTGCGCGAGCGGATAAAGTTCGCGTTGCGCTGATGAGAGTCTCGCGAGCGCAGATTTAACTTGTGCCGCGTAGCCTGAAAATTCCTGGCCCAAAGTGATGGGAGTCGCGTCCATCATATGCGTGCGGCCGATCTTAATGATCCTGGAGAATTCCCTAGCTTTCTTGTCGAGCGCCTTGTGTAGGCGTGCCAAGGACGGCTTCAAGTGCCGTTCAATCTCCATCGCGGCCGAAATGTGCATGGCAGTGGGAATCGAATCGTTCGACGATTGGCTCATATTGACATGATCGTTCGGATGCACCGGCGACTTTGCGCCAAGCGCTCCACCGAGCTTGAGGTTGGCAGCGTTGGCGATCACTTCATTGACGTTCATGTTGGTCTGCGTTCCAGACCCCGTCTGCCACACCAGCAATGGGAAATGACTGTCCAGTTTGCCGTCGGCGACGTCTTGGGCAACGGCCGCAATCACGGCTGCGCGCTTGCGATCGAGCGATCCAAGTTTTTGGTTGACCTCGGCGGCCGCACGTTTGATCACGCCAAGCGCGCGCACGATCTCGATAGGCACGCGCTCCGTTCCAATGCGGAAATTGTGCAAAGAGCGTTGAGTTTGAGCGCCCCAGAGTCTGTTAGCCGAAATCTTCAATGGCCCGAAAGCGTCGCTCTCGATGCGGGTCTTGGCGGATTTGTTACGCGCTTTGGCCATGAAATTCGTCCAACGCCGCCAAACCCGGTATTTTCAGCTCAAGGCTACGCCGATTGGCATGAGAAACAAGTCTCGTAGCGAATCGAGGGGGAGCTATTTTTTTCGAAAACGGTCAAGCCGGACCACTTCTGCTCCGCCGCCAGTGACCGGCTTCTCAGGCTTCTCGCGTTTAGAGGCTGGGGCGGGCGGCCGCGGTGCTGGCGCAGGTTCGGTCGTAACAGCCGGTGCCAGTGGGCTCGTGGGCACTCGCTTTTTTTTATTATCTGCAGCGGGTGGCTCTTGGATATTTGCCGGCGTTGGCCGCTCCTCACCTTCGGTGATTTCTTCGAATTGCAAGCCGAATTGCACAGAGGGGTCAAAGAAACCATTGATGGCTTCAAATGGCACCGTGAGGCGTTCGGGAATGCCGCCGAAGGACAGACTAACTTCGAATCCTTCCTCGCCAACTTTCAGCTCCCAGAATTGGTGCTGCAGGATGATTGTCATTTCGTCGGGATACTGCGCACGTAAGCGATCCGAGAGACGAACGCCGTCAGCCCGGGTGTTGAATGAGATGTAGAAATGATGGTCACCCGGCAGGCCCTTTTTGGCAGTGTCGGTCAGCACCCTGCGCACCACGCCGCGCAACGCCTGCTGGGTTAAGAGGTCGTATCGGATCTGGTCGGCCATTAAGGTGGCGCCTGAGTAAATCGCGCAATGCTACCGCGCCGCGGGCGGGGAATGCTATCCCCGTACTTGGGTAAAACCGAATTCAAAAGTTTAAAGTGGAGGCTTCTGTTGCCAGGTGCCTCCGAACCCCGCCTGACGGAGCTTAACCCGTCAGGGCTTTAGATCGGTCTTTCAAACCGCTTACGCGGCCTGAGCAACCGGAGCATAGTTGTCATTGGCAACTATGAATTGGCCCGATATCGGCGGTACCATTCCGAGCAAAAGCGCGTCCTTTACGCCCTCGTCGATCCTATTTCGCCCCCGCCGAAACCTGTGCTCGCCGGGCTTTGGTGGAGGCGCCGGGTACTGCCCCCGGGTCCGATGGGTTTATTGCGACGGCCATTTATCGCCATAGCCGGGTTGCCCCGGCACATCAAATATAAGCATTCAAGGTTACCGAAAAAAGAGCGGCCCGATTTAGCTTGGAAACATGTGGTTATTGGCGAGGCGGCGTCGTGTTGGCATCGCCAAGAATAAAGGGCCGAGAAACCTGCCAACCGGCACGACGTGGGTCAAAGCGCTCCCGAACACAGTCATGGGCCGATATCGGATGGCTGATATTAAAGTGCTCAGCACCCACGCTATCCAGGAGGTGCTGCGTGAGCTTGGACCAGCGTTCGAACGCGCGAACGGGGCAAGGCTCACGATCGATTACGATCCGGCCAATGTGCTCAAACGCAAGATCGAAAACGGCGCGACTTTCGATGTAGTGATTACTACGAGGTCGGTGATCGATGCGCTGATAGCGCAAGGTAAAGTCAGCGGCGATAGCTGTACCGACATCGGCCGCTCCGGCCTCGGAGTCTCCGTGAGCAAGGGCGCGGCCAAGCCCGACCTTACGAAGGTAGAAACTTTCATGCGCGCGCTACTCGCTGCCAAGTCGGTGGTACGCTCCAAGGAAGGTACAAGCGGTTTGTATTTTGAAACGTTGCTCACTCGCCTCGGCATCGCAGAAGCTATGCGCGACAAAATTGTTTTGGGCGGGAGCGGCCGCATCGCGGAACTGGTCGCACGTGGTGAAGCCGAAATGGCCGTGCAGCAAATTCCTGAGCTTCTGCCGGTAGCCGACACCGATTTCGTCGGGCCTTTACCAGCGGAGCTGCAGCTGTACACGGTATTTTCGGCCGGCATCGGCGTTATTGCCAAGGATCGCGCCGCCGCCAAAGCCTTTATCGATAATCTGATGGCGCCACCCTCATGCGCGGTGCTTAAGGCAAAAGGACTTGAGTTGGCCCCGCATTGAACGGTTATGCTCCACGCCTTGGCGCGGGAGGTCAGCATGCGGCCGTTCGAGGGAATCCGGGTGATCGACGCCACTCATGTGTTGGCAGGCCCGTTCGCGACCTATCAATTGGCGGTCCTTGGTGCCGACGTCATCAAGGTCGAGCATCCGGATGATCCCGACCAAAGCCGCGGCGTCGGCACAGACAAGGAACTTAACCGTCGAAACATGGGTACGGCGTTCCTCACGCAGGCCTCCAACAAGCGTTCTATCACGCTCGATCTAAAACAGGAAAAGGATCGCAGCATTCTGAAAAAACTGGTCGTAACCGCCGATGTGTTCGTAGAGAACTACCGGCCCGGCGCATTCGAGGCGCTGGGCTTAGGTTACGACGTGTTCGCCGCAATTAATCCACGCTTGATCTATGCTTCGTTTTCAGCATTTGGGCCGAAAGGTCCGCGCGGCGAGCAGACAGCTTACGACCACGTGATCCAGGCCACGTCCGGTATCATGGCGATGACTGGAACTCCGGAGGTCAATCCGATCAAATATGGCTCGCCGGCGGTCGATTACGCCACGGGCGTGACCGGTGCATTCGCATTGTCGGCCGCGTTGTTCCAACGCGAGCGCACCGGCAAGGGCCAGCGCATTGACATGGCCATGCTCGACGTGGCGATGACCTTGATGAGTTCGCATCTCACCGGCTATTTGCGCAACGGCGTGCATCCCAAGCCGAACGGCAATCTCCATCCGTACGCGACCAACAGCGCGTATCAAACCAGAGACGGACTGGTGATGCTCGGCGCGAGCAATTTGCGCTAGCAGCGCCGGCTATGGGCGCTGCTCGAGCGTCCCGACATGATTAAAAAAACGAACGAGGAGCGCGAAGCCGATCGCGAGCGCGAGGCGGTGGCGTTAAGCGAGATCATGGGTACGCGCACGGCCGATGAATGGGAGGCCTTCCTGCAAGCCCACCACGTGCCGGCCGCGCGCGTGCGCACCATGAGCGAGGCAATTGCCGATCCGCAGCTTGAATCCCGCGGGGTTATTTACCGGCACGCGGCAGGGAAAGGCATTGATGGCGCCTTCGGCGTGCCACTTGCCGCTTTTCAGTTTGCGCATGGCGGCCCGCGCATCGATGCGCCGCCGCCCGCGCTTGGCCAGCACAACGCTGAGATTTTCAAGGAACTCGGGGTCAGCTGACGGCGGTTACTTCGCGTTTGCGCCGGATTTCCTCACTAGCGCCGACCACTTGGTTTCCTCGCGGTCGATATCGACGGCATATTCGTCCGGGTTCGTTGGCAGCGGCTCGGCGCCCTCGGTCGCGATGTGATCGTGAACTATAGGATCGCTCAGCGACGCGCGCAGCGACACGTTGAGTTTGTCGATGATCGGTCGCGGGGTGCCTGCCGGCGCTACGATCCCATAATGCAGCACGGCCTCGAAGCCGGGCAGCCCTTGCTCGGCCACTGTCGGCACATCGGGAAACGAGCGGGAGCGTTTCAGGCCAGTTACACCCAGCGCACGCAACTTGCCTTCCTTCACTAGTCCGACCGCGGGCGGCAATGATGAGAAAAAGATCTGCACATGCCCGCCAAGCAAATCGGCCAAAGCCGGCCCGGAGCCCTTGTAAGAGACGTGCGTGATGTTGATGCCTGCGGTCTCGGCAAACAGCGCGGTACCGAGATGGATGCCACTACCGGGTCCGGCCGAGGCGTAATTAAGCTCGCCAGGCTGCGTCTTCGCCAGTGCGATCAGCTCCTGCACGTTGTGCGCGGCCACCGACTGGTTCACGAGGATTATGAGCGGGCTGGTAGCAATCAGGCCGACCGGCGCGAAGTCTTTGCGCGGGTCATAGCCGACATTTGGATAGCGTCGGATCGATGGCAAGCGTGCCGGTGCCACCAAGCCCGAGCGTATAACCATCGGGCGGGGCCTTGGCGATTTGGCGGGTGCCGACCGAACCGCCGGCACCGCCGCGGTTTTCGACCACCAACGGCTGGCCGAGTGACTTGCCCATGGGATCGGCGACAGCGCGCGCCATGACGTCATTGCCGCCTCCGGGTGCGTAAGGAACGATCAGCGTAATCGGATGATCCGGATAACTGGCCGTCGAATTTTGCGCCTGCGCCGCCGTTGACCATGCCGCCACGCCACCCAGCAAGGTGATGAATTCCCGCCGCTGCATGCTGCATCTCCGCCAGCCGACTGTACAGCCAATCATTGGCGGCCCGCTGTTGCGACGCAAGGGTAATTTGCACGCTGCTCACTAGTCGCCGCTTTCGGCGCGATGTAGTCCTAAAAGCGCATGTCGGCACCCACTGCGCCATTGCCCTTCCCCGCGTCCATCCGTCTCACGCTCTCCGAATTGTTTCGAGCCTTCGTGATCATTTCGATTTCCGGCTTCGGCGGTGCGCTTCCATGGGCGCGTCGGATGATCGTTGAGCAGCGTTACTGGATGACGGCAGAGGAGTTCAACGCGGCCAGCGCATTCGTGCTCGCACGCAGCGCGGACCACAACATTTATGCCGCTGGCATTACTGCCATAACCGCAATCGTCGGATTTGGGACCCGCATTAATCCCCTGT
>DATFXJ010000028.1:0-14750 GCA_035315965.1 Pseudolabrys sp. | reverse complement strand
GCATCACTGGTGAGGACAAAGCCGGCAATGACTTGCTATGCTCGCGAATCAAAGGGGGAGGCTCAGCATGAAGGCCATCGTCGCCATTCTCGGCGTTATCCTCATCGTCGTTGCCGTGGTTTATTTCCTCGTGCCGGCGGACTCGCTGCCGACCTTCTTCCCGGGACACGAAACAGGCTTGATGCGCATCCGCGCCAAGCACGGCATGTTGTCCGGCGCTCTCGGCATCGTTCTTTTGGCGCTGAGCTGGTGGATGGGGCGGAGGTAACCGCTTCGCCAGCGACCGCGGCTATAAACGTGCTCGCGAGGACGAAATTAGTTTCCGGCAGGGCCGCCGTCGACGGGACGAGCGGCCCTCTTTAGAGCACAGAAGTACCCCGAAAATCCTGTCGACTGAGGTTTAGGATGGCGCCGCCAGGTTCATGCGTCCTCTACAATCGCCATGACCGACGCCGCGGGTACGCCCGCGTCGCCAGCCTCGCGATAATGAGCAGCACGACGGCACCGATCGTGGCAACGATAATCGCCGAAACGATTCCGCTAGCGATATGAATGCCAAGCCGTTTTTGTTGCGCTCCGCTGCGTTTTGCGGACAACGACAGCAATGTCTTGTTATGCTCCATTGACATTTTCAGGCTTCAGAGGGCCAAACCCGTGAACGGTCACGAAATCGATGCGATCCGCACCTTGTTGACGTCGAAACCGCGCCCATCTGGATGGAATGAACGGCGTCAGCGGATCGACGAAATCGGATCGACTTGGCCGGTCGCGGACGACGTACGGCTTGAACCGGTCGATCTCGGTGGAGTGCCGGGCGAATGGTCGATCGTGCCCGGCAGCGATGCCTCGCACGTGCTGGTGTTCTTTCACGGTGGCGGTTTTTGCTCGGGCTCGGTCATCAGCCATCGCCGGATGGTGACCGAGGCGGGCCGCGCGGCGCGCATGCGTACGCTCGCGGTCGGCTATCGGCTCGCGCCCGAAAATCCTTATCGGGCCGCGCATGAAGATGCGATGACCGCCTGGCGTTTCCTTCGCAAGCAAGGTATCGCCGCGCACAATATTGCGGTCGGTGGCGACAGCGCCGGCGGTAATCTCACGATTACGCTTATTAATCGCCTTCGTGCGGTGGGCGAGGAACAACCGGCCTGCGCGTGGCTCGCTTCGCCCTGGACCGACCTGACGATGTCAGGCCCATCGCTTGAGACCAAAGATGCCGTCGACCCGCTCGTCCACAAAGCCTATCTCGAAGAGCTGGCGCGCGCCTATGCGCCCGCGCCCATCGATCGCAAGGATCCACTGATCTCGCCCCTGTTCGCGGACCTTCGCGGCTTTCCGCCGACGCTCGTCCAGGTAGGATCAGCTGAGACATTGCTCGACGATGCGACACGCTTTGCGGCTGCGGCCGGATCATCCGATGTCGACGTTACGCTCGAAATCTGGCCGTACATGATTCATGCCTGGCCGATGTGGAACGCGAAACTAAAGGAGGGACGCCAGGCGTTGGCACAGGCAGGGGAATTTATAAGGCGCTGGGTTTAAGAACACTACGCTACGACGGGTGGAATTCGAAAATCTACAAGTGGTAAGGCACATCCAAGGTCTCACTCCGCCGCCTCGATCTTCTTCTTCCGCCTCGCTTCGCGCGCCAATACCGGCGCCAAGAATTGCCCAGTGTAACTGCGCTTCGCCTTCACAATGTCATCCGGCTTGCCGGATGCGACGATCTCGCCGCCGCCGTCGCCACCTTCGGGGCCGAGGTCGATCACCCAGTCGGCGGTCTTGATCACTTCCAGATTGTGCTCGATCACGACTACCGTGTTGCCGGTCTCCACCAGCTCGTGCAGCACGTCGAGCAGCTTGGCCACGTCGTGGAAATGCAGACCGGTGGTCGGCTCATCTAAAATGTAAAGCGTGCGGCCGGTAGCCCGCTTTGAAAGCTCCTTGGCGAGTTTGACGCGCTGCGCCTCGCCGCCCGAGAGCGTGGTGGCCTGCTGGCCGACATGGATGTAGTGGAGGCCAACGCGGTGCAGGAGCGCCAGTACGTCGCGCACGCGCGGCACCGCCTTGAAGAACTCAAGCGCTTCTTCCACCGTCATGTCGAGCACGTCGGCAATCGACCTGCCTTTGAACAGCACCTCCAGCGTCTCACGGTTGTAGCGCTTGCCCTTGCAGACATCGCAGGTGACGTAGACATCGGGTAGAAAGTGCATCTCGATCTTGATCACACCGTCGCCCTGGCAGGCCTCGCAGCGGCCGCCTTTGACGTTGAATGAGAAGCGGCCGGGCTCGTAGCCACGCGCCTTGCTCTCGGGCAGCGCAGCGAACCACTCACGGATCGGCGTAAATGCGCCGGTATAGGTGGCCGGGTTCGAGCGCGGCGTGCGGCCGATGGGCGATTGATCGATGTCGATGATCTTGTCGATATGCTCCAGCCCTTCGATACGATCGTGTGGGGCGGGTACGAGCGAGGCGCCGTTGAGCTTGCGCGCCACAGCGCTGTAGAGCGTGTCCACGAGGAGCGTGGACTTGCCGCCGCCCGACACGCCGGTGACGCAGGTAAAGAGACCCAGCGGAATCTCCGCAGTGATGTTCTTGAGATTGTTGCCACGAGCGTTGATGACCTTGAGCGTACGGCGGGTGTTGCGCGGGCGCCGCTCTGGGATCGGCACGCTCAGCTCGCCGGAAAGATATTTGCCGGTCCATGATCCGGACGAGTCGATGAGGTCTTCGACCCGACCTTCGGCGACGATGTGGCCACCATGGATGCCCGCGCCAGGGCCGATGTCGAGCACGTGGTCGGCTGAGCGGATGGCGTCCTCGTCGTGCTCGACTACGATCACGGTGTTGCCGAGATCGCGCAACCGTTTCAGCGTTTCCAGCAGGCGCGCATTGTCGCGCTGGTGCAGGCCGATTGACGGTTCATCGAGAACATAGAGCACACCAGTGAGGCCGGAGCCGATCTGCGAGGCGAGACGGATGCGCTGGCTTTCGCCCCCGGAGAGCGTGCCGCTGGCGCGCGACAGCGTGAGATAGTCGAGGCCGACATTGGCCAGGAACCTGAGCCGCTCGCGAATTTCCTTGAGCACGCGCACCGCGATTTCATTCTGCTTGACGTTGAGCTGTCCAGGCAGAGAGGCGAACCATTCTCCAGCGCGCTTGACGCTCAATTCCGCGACTTGCGTGATGTTCTTCTCGGCGATCTTTACGCAGAGAGCTTCCGGCTTGAGCCGCGCGCCCTGGCAGGCCGCGCAGGGCACATCAATGAAATATTTCTGCAAGTCCTCGCGTGCCCAGTCGCTTTCGGTTTCCCTGAAGCGCCGCTCCAGATTGGTGATGACGCCCTCGAATGGCTTCTTCGTCATGTAGCCGCGCAGCCCATCGTCGTAGACGAATTTGATCTCGTCCTCGCCAGAGCCGTAAAGGATAGCGTCCTGCGTCTTCTTCGGCAGGTCTATCCACTTGGTGTCGAGCGTGAAGCGGTAGTGCTTAGCGAGGGCGTCAAGCGTCTGGATATAATAGGGCGATGACGATTTTGCCCAGGGAGCGATGGCCCCCTTGCGCAGCGTGGCGTCACGGTCGGGGATCACCAGATCCGCATCGATATGCTGCTCGACGCCGAGGCCGCCGCATTCCTGGCAGGCGCCGAAGGGATTGTTGAACGAGAATAACCGAGGCTCGATCTCCGAAATGGTGAATCCGGACACCGGACAAGCGAACTTTTCGGAGAAGATGAGGCGTTCGGCATTGGCATTGCGCCCGCGATTGGCGCTCGCGCCGGTCGCTTTTGTGTCAGCGAGCTCGACAACCGCGAGGCCATCGGCGAGCTTCAGGCACTGCTCCAGCGAATCTGCCAGCCGCGTGCCGATGTCGCTGCGCACCACCAGGCGGTCGACGACGACATCAATGTCGTGGGTGAATTTCTTGTCGAGCGGCTTCACCTCGCCAATCTCATAGAACGAGCCGTCGACTTTCACGCGCTGGTAGCCCTTGCGCAGAAATTCGGCGAGCTCTTTCTTATATTCGCCCTTGCGTCCGCGCACGACCGGTGCGAGCAGGAAGATTCGCGTGCCTTCGGGCAAAGTCAGCACGCGGTCGACCATTTGCGACACAGTCTGGCTCTCGATCGGCAAGCCGGTCGCCGGCGAGTAGGGCACGCCGATGCGCGCCCATAAAAGGCGCATGTAGTCGTAGATCTCAGTGACGGTGCCGACAGTCGAGCGCGGGTTCTTCGAGGTGGTTTTCTGTTCGATGGAAATCGCCGGCGATAATCCGTCGATCTGGTCGACGTCCGGCTTCTGCATCATCTCGAGGAATTGCCGCGCGTAAGCGGAAAGCGATTCCACGTATCGGCGTTGGCCCTCGGCATAGATCGTGTCAAATGCAAGCGAGGATTTGCCCGAACCGGACAGGCCGGTGAATACCACCAGTTTGTCGCGCGGAATGGCGACGTCGATGTTCTTGAGATTATGCTCGCGCGCGCCGCGGATCGTAATCTGACGCGCGTCGCCGGCTGGGTTGTTATTACGTTCCATCGGACCAGTGAGGCAACGATACCCCCCGGCCCGGCTAAGTGCGGGGCCGATCGGGCCAACTGGGGGAACGTAGTAAGAACGGGCACCCTTTGCCAGTCGGGGGGCGAAAGCGGTTGATAACTGCCAGGCCAAAAAAGCCCAGGCCGGCCCTTTAGATTCGCGCCGACCTATCGTAGCGCCCGCTGGGGCCGGCGAGACCACAGTTGGGGTCGGCAGAAAGATATTTGAAAGGCGCGGAGTGCCGGCTCAAATGCTGAGCCGCCGCAAAATTTTTAAATTCTCCAAGCGAATCAATTCCTTAGCATCAAGGAAATAACTAACAAAGTATCGCGGAGTTGCGCAGAGCGGGGCAATACGCTAGAACATAACAAGAACATGGTTCTATGAAGGTTCGCAACGAACCTGATGGGGCCGGGAGGCTCTGTGGATTAGGGGCAAACGCTTGCTGCCCCCTTGGTCACTTGATTTGGCAAGGACTAGGGTGAGTTTCGTTTTTCAACAGGCGCGCGGGGCACGCGGCCTTCAATCGGCGATCGCGGGCGGCTTCGGCTGAAGCTGAATGCGTCATTCGCCATGCGGAGAGCACAATGGCAGGTAGCGTTAATAAGGTCATTCTCGTTGGCAATCTGGGCGCTGATCCAGAAGTACGCCGCACCCAGGACGGCCGTCCGGTCGTCAATTTGCGGGTGGCGACATCAGATACGTGGCGTGACAAGAACACCGGCGAGCGACGCGAGAAGACGGAGTGGCATCGGGTCGTCATCTTCAGCGAAGGCCTTGCCAAAATCGCCGAGCAGTATCTGAAAAAGGGCTCGAAAGTTTATCTGGAAGGCGCGCTGCAAACGCGCAAATGGCAAGACAAGGACGGGCAGGACCGTTATTCGACCGAGGTGGTGCTGCAAGGCTTCAACGCGGCACTCACCATGCTCGATCGCGCCGGCGGCGCGAGTAGCGATAACGGCGATTTCGGCTCGCCCGGCCCGATGGCATCGCGCGAGCGGAAGCCAGCGATGGCTGGCGCCGGCGGCAAGCACGACGATATGGACGATGAGATTCCGTTCTGAACGTCTGTAGTTCTTTTACCGTTGGTTTCGCTGGACACTGAATCTGCCACCGCGCCGGCGGGAACGGCAATAGCGGCTGTGGCGGGCCGCTTAATCTCGCTGAAGAGCGCGTGCCAGATCAGGCCGGAAGCCGAGTGCGACGAACAGTTTCGCGATCATAAACATCGGACCGATCAACAAGTGCATTGGATTATCCAGAAGCGCCGGCTTGCGGTGCTCGAACCGCACGTGCCCGACAATCTGCAAGGCCCAACCGATAACGAATAAAACGGCGGCGATAAGCCAGACGCCAATAGAGCTGACATGGCTCGCGATCACTGCAGAGATCAATAGAAGTGGGATAATTGCAGCGAGGATAACCAATCCGATTGCCACGTCGAGCAGGATCCAGCCACTTAGCGCGGGTATGGCCAGCAGCATCGCTGCATTGGCCGGAATACCGAACACCGTCACTGGCCACAAGCTCAGCGGCAAAACAATCGCAAGCAAAATCATCGGGATACCAAACATGTGAGTGACGCGATTGCGTTCGTCGCGATGGTAGCCTGCATATATCGTCAGTTGGCTTCGAAAGTAGTCGTTCATGTTGTGCCCAAACAAAATGGCAGCTTGCAAACATCAGCTTGGGCACCCTTACTTTCGCGTTAACAGGAGCGAGATCGTCAGCGAAGAAAAGGCGACAAATGTGATCACCGCGTTGACGGCGTGCGACAATTCCCATTGCCAGCGCAGCTGCTGCCACTCAGAAGGAACCTGGGTCCAGTTGTTGGTTGCCTGATTGGCCGGGAAAGTGAAGGTAAAGAAGATCGCCAGCGTGGCAAGCAAGCATAGTCCACTGATCAGCGCGAAAATGGACGGCGCACGCTGTGTGCGCATGAGCATTGCCACCGTCAGGTTCGCGAGGGCGGCGCCGATTAATACGATGCCGAGCAGAGCCCAGCCCCGGTAAATGCTCTGCGTAATAAAGTAATCGCTTTCGCTGAGGTGGATCTTGTTCGGTAATTCAAGGAAATGCGCCCCGCCGGGCACGAGGGCCAGCGCGGTGAGCACCATGGCGACGAACTGCAAAAGTTTCACTACACACTCCGCAATCTTAAACCGCATCGCCCGCACGAACAACGGTGCCGCGCGTGCAAGGGTTCCAGATGCAGCCGCTTTGGCATTAATTTTTCCGCGAGAGCACTTTGTTGATCATAAGGTGAGCGAAGCGAGCCCACTGACAACTGCAATTCGAAGATTCTGACATTTGTGAGCGGCAATCAATCCGACAGCGCCGCGCGCACCCCGTCAATGACGTATTGGACCGCTAGCGCTGCGAGCAGAACCCCCAGCAGACGTGACGCCACGACATTGGCGGTGACACCGAGCCATTTGGCAATCGGCCCAGCGAGCACAAAGACGACAAAGCAGAGCGCAAGGACGGTCACGATGACCGCGAGAAGGATCACGAGGCGCATGGAATCGCCGTCATTGCGGCTGGCGAGCAGGATCGTGGCCGTGATCGCGCCAGGACCAGCCATTAACGGAACGGCGAGCGGGAAAGCAGCGATATTGCGCACATGCTCTTCCATGGCCTGTTCGGCCTGCTGAGACTGCCGCTCGATACGAACGCCAAAGACCATTTCTGAGGCGATCGAGAACAGCAGTAATCCGCCGGCAATACGGAATGCCGGCAAGCCGATCGACAGCGTGCGCAGCAACCAATCACCAATCAACGCGCTGCCGGTAAGGATGGCAGCGGCAATCAGAGCGGCGCGCAGCGCTACGCTGCGCTGCGCGCGTTGAGGCAGGCCATGTGTGATTGCGAGATACGAAGGCACGAGGCCAATCGGATCGACTACGACGAGCAGCGTGACAAGCGCCGAGATGAGAAATTCGACCGGCATATGCGGGCGCTCTTTTGCGGCGGTTTTGGCGCGTGGAAATAGAGATGCTAGGAACTCGTTACTGTCCTATAACATATTGAAATAATTATGGGATATAGCCCTGTATTGGCTTCATTTCAGTTGGCAAAAGGGCGCTGAATCAGCTAGAAAATCGCAACCAAAAATTCCACGCAGGACTTTCGTCTTGGCCGACACCGACCCAACGAAATCGGGGGACGCACCCCCCTCCGATGTGCGCCCGGTTTCGATCACTGAGGAAATGAAGCGCAGCTACCTCGATTACGCGATGAGCGTGATCGTGTCGCGTGCGTTGCCCGACGCACGCGACGGATTAAAGCCGGTGCATCGCCGCATTCTCCACTCGATGAACGAGAACGGGCATACTCCCGACAAGAAATACGTGAAATCGGCGCGCGTGGTCGGCGACGTGATGGGCAAATATCACCCGCATGGCGACCAGGCGATCTACGACGCACTAGTACGCATGGCGCAGGATTTCTCCATGCGCCTGATGCTGATCGATGGACAGGGCAACTTCGGCTCGGTCGATGGCGACCCTCCGGCGGCGATGCGCTATACCGAATGCCGGCTGGCGCGGCCGGCGATGGCGTTACTCGACGACATCGACAAGGACACCGTCGATTTTCAGGACAACTATGACGGTAACGAGAAAGAGCCGGTGGTCCTGCCGGCGCGATTTCCGAATTTGCTGGTCAACGGCGCGGGTGGCATCGCCGTCGGCATGGCAACAAATATCCCCCCGCACAATCTCGGCGAGGTGATCGATGCCGCAATCGCGTTGATCGACAATCCGGCGCTTACCATCGACGAACTGATCAAGATCGTGCCTGGTCCTGATTTCCCCACCGGAGGCGTCATCCTTGGCCGCGACGGTATCCGTTCCGCATACAAGGAAGGGCGAGGCTCGATCGTGATGCGCGGCAAGGTCGAGACCGAGACCATCCGAAAGGAACGCGAGGCCTTCATCATCACGGAAGTTCCATACCAGGTGAACAAGGCGGCGATGGTCGAGCGCATCGCTGAGCTGGTGCGCGAGAAGAAGATCGACGGTGTGGCCGACCTGCGCGACGAGAGCGACCGACAGGGTTACCGCGTCGTGGTCGAGCTCAAGCGCGAGGCGGTACCGGACGTCGTGCTCAACCAGCTCTATCGCTTCACGCCGCTGCAATCGTCATTCGGTTGCAATATGGTGGCGCTTGATGGCGGCCGCCCGCTGGTGATGACGTTGAAGGACCTGCTCAATTCCTTCATCGTCTTTCGCGAGGAAGTAGTATCGCGGCGGACCAAGCATCTCCTCAGCAAAGCGCGCGACCGCGCCCATGTGCTGGTCGGTCTGGCCATCGCAGTGGCCAATATCGATGAGGTGATCAAGCTCATTCGTGCCGCCAAAGATCCGAACGAGGCTCGCGATGCCCTGATGAAACGCGATTGGCCGGCGAAGGACGTGGCTTCAATGGTGACGCTGATCGACGATCCACGTCACAAGGTCACCCCGAAGGGCACGACAAAGCTTTCCGCCGAGCAGGCGAAGGCAATTCTCGATCTGCGCCTGCAGCGGCTGACCGCACTAGGGCGTGATGAAATCAAGGAAGAACTCGACAAGCTCGCGGCCGAGATCGGCGACTATCTCAATATTTTACGTTCGCGCTCGCGCGTTCAAACGATCATCAAGAAAGAACTCACCGAGGCAAGGAAGGAATTCGCCACACCACGCCGCACGGTGATTGCGGAAGCGACCGGGCAGGTGGACGAAGAGGACCTGATCACGCGCGAGGACATGGTGGTCACGGTTTCACACCAGGGCTACATCAAGCGCGTGCCGCTCTCGACTTATCGCGCGCAGCGCCGCGGCGGCAAGGGCCGCGGCGGCATGCAGGTGCGCGAGGAAGATTTCGTGTCGCGGTTGTTCGTCGCGTCGACCCACGCCCCAGTCCTGTACTTCTCCTCGCGTGGCAAGGTCTACAAGGAAAAGGTCTGGCGGTTGCCGATCGCGGCGCCGCAGGCGCGTGGCAAGGCGCTGATCAATATTCTTCCGTTGCAGCAGGGCGAGACGATCACGACCATCATGCCGCTGCCCGAGGATGAGGCGACCTGGGCGGAGCTCGACGTGATGTTCGCTACGACCAGCGGCACGGTCAGGCGCAATAAATTGTCCGATTTCGTCGAGGTGCGGCCGTCCGGCATCATTGCGATGAAACTCGAGAATGGCGAGGCGATCGTCGATGTGCAGATCTGTACGGAAAAGGACGACGTGCTGCTCACCGCCGATGGCGGCCAGTGTATCCGCTTCGCGGTACCTGAAGTACGCGTGTTCCAGGGCCGCACGTCGCGCGGCGTACGCGGCATAACGCTTGCCGAGAAAGATCACGTGATTTCCCTGTCGATCCTTCGGCACATTGACGTGACGGCGGAAGAACGGGCCGCCTATCACAAACGCGCCAGCGCAGTGCGGCGCGGAGGAAGCGAGGGGGACGCGGGCACTGATGCCGAGGAGGCGGTGGGTGCCATCGAGCTTGGCGAGAAACGCTATGTCGAGTTGTCAGCAGTCGAGCAATTCGTGCTCACCGTGTCCGAGCGCGGCTATGGCAAGCGTTCGTCATCGTACGAGTACCGCACGACCCGCCGCGGCGGCAAAGGCATCGTCGCCATGTCGCTCACAAAAAAAACCGGTCGCATCGTCGGCTCATTCCCCGTGGAGGAGGCCGACCAGGTCATGCTGGTCACCGATGCAGGCAAGCTTATCCGCACGCCGGTGTCCGGCATCCGCATCGCCGGGCGCTCGACGCAGGGGGTTATCGTCCTTAATACCGCCGAGGATGAACGCGTGGTTTCGCTCGAGCGCGTGAGCGAGGAGGAATAGGAAGACGAAGAGTAGCGCAAATCGTGCGCCTATGATCGTAGCGAGGCAGATGGGCTCACGGGGCGTGGCGGGCAGTGCTGCACTGGGACATGGGCTTTAGCTTGGTCACGCTCAATCTACCTTCAAATTTAGCGTCGCTACGATCGGTTTCCATCTCGCGACTTCACGCTGGATGTGATCCGCAAGGTCCTGTTGCGTACCGCCACGTGGTTGGGCGCCGAGTCTAGCGAGCGCATTTTTCATTGTGTCGCCATTGAGCGCAGCATTGCTCGCTACATTGAGCTTTGCGAGGATCGCCGGCGGCGTATCGCGCGGCGCCATCAAGGCCGTCCAGGCGCCGCTGCTGATCGACGGAAAACCAATCTCTGGCATTGCCGGTACATCCAGCAATTCCGGCGCGCGTTTCGGCCCTACGATCGCGAGCGCACGCAGTTTGCCGTCCCGGATCAGTTGCAGCGAAGTGCTCACCGTGTCGAAGGTCATCTGCACTTCCCCGGCCACGACCGCCATAAGCGAAGGGCCGCCGCCTTTATACGGCACATGCAAGATGTTTGTGCCACTCACCGACTTAAACAATTCGGCATTAAGATGTGGCAGAGTTCCGATACCGCCGGTCGAATAATTGAGCCTGCCGGGATTTTCTTTAGCGTAAGCGACAAGTTCGGCGACCGATTTGAACGGCAGCTGCGGATTGACCACCAGCACCTGCGGCGTTTCGGCGATGAGCGCCACCGGCGCAAAACTCCACGCATCGTAGCCCGCGTTTTTGACGATCATCGGGCTCATGATCAGGCCGCTGGCGGCCGAAACCATGAGAGTGTGGCCGTCTGGGTCAGCGACGGCTGCCTGCCGCGAGCCAATCGTGTTGCCAGCGCCGGGCTTGTTTTCGACGAAAACGTTCTGTCCGAGCTGTGCAGGCAGCGCATTGGCGAGCACGCGCGCAATCACATCGACCGGCCCGCCGGCGGGGGTCGGCACCATGATGCGGATCGGCCGGTTCGGATAATCCTGCGCCGAGGCGGACGCTGCCCACACAAATGTTGCGACGGCGAGAACGGCCCGGCGCATATGCTCTCCTCGCGGCACTATTTTGACAGAGCCTAGCTGCCGTGCGTAGGGATAGCCACCCATTCCGTCGTCCGGGACGCGAGCCTTTGAGAGCGGCCCCGGAAATAACATGTGGGTTTAGTTGTGGACGGCACGATCGACACTGATCGGGTGAGCGCGCGAATTGCCGAATTCGGGTGCCGACGCAGTTGAGATAAGGGCAGGGACGCTGCCTCGGCGGTCGGTCTAGGCAAAAGGGCTCGCGACAAAGTCGCCAATGGGCGCTGAGATAATGGTGATTACGACGGTGACGAAAGCGGCGGCCACGATGGCAACTAATGTTTTCAACACGACAGTCCCCGTTGAGGCTTTGCCGGAGCGTTTTCTCTCGGAGGCAGTGACGCCCGGAAAAGCCCTCGTCCGTCTCTGCGACTGGGGTCACAGAGGCGCGTTTCAGAGTGCCTTCCCGGACGTTGATCGCGGCAGCCGGAGAAAAAGTTCAAGGCACAAAGGTGAGTCTTGCGGGGCATCCGGGGCCGGGTTAGACCCCAGTTTATGCCGAGAATCGCCCTTTATGCGGGGTCGTTTGACCCGGTCACCAATGGCCATCTCGACGTGGTGCAACATGCTGTTCGGCTCGCCGACCGGCTGATACTTGCAATCGGAGTTCATCCCGGCAAGGCACCCTTGTTTTCCGCCGACGAGCGGCTAGCGATGTTGCAGGAAAACTGCGGGCCTCTGGCACGCGAGGCCAAATGCGAGTTGTCGTGCATCACTTTCGCGGATTTGGTGGTGGAGACCGCGCGCAAGGCCGGTGCCTCCATGCTCATCCGCGGGGTGCGCGATGGTATCGATCTTGACTATGAAATGCAGATGGCAGGCATGAACGGGGCCATGGCGCCCGATGTAGTAACGGTATTTCTGCCGGCGTCGCCATTGGTGCGCCCGATCACCGCCACATTGGTACGTCAGATCGCCGGCATGGGCGGCGACGTTTCTGCCTTTGTACCGGGGTCTGTGGCCGCGCGGCTGAGGAAAAAATTCGCGCGGTGAATCGTGCCGCATCTTCAACGGGGAGAATAATGACCAGCTGCCGATTGATCCTCACGCTCGCCATGATCCTGGCCATGTTTGCAGCACCCGTGTTGGCGCAGTCGTCGCTCTCAAATCCGGCTTCGCTGCGCGAGCAGGCGCCGCCGACATACAAGGTGAAGTTCGACACCACCAAAGGCGTGTTTGTGGTGGAGGTCACGCGCGCCTGGGCCCCGAGGGGGGCTGATCGTTTCTACAATTTGGTGAAGAACGGCTTTTACGACAACGTGCGTTTCTTCCGCGTTATCTCCGGCTTCATGGCGCAGTTCGGCATCAACGGCGATCCAGCAATCATGGCGAATTGGCGCACGGCCCAAATTCCCGACGACCCTGTGACGCAGAGCAATACGCGCGGCATGATTACGTTCGCGACCGCCGGGGCTAATACCCGCACTAGCCAGGTGTTCATCAATTTCGCCGACAATGCGCGGCTCGACCAGTCAGGCTTCGCGCCATTCGGCAAGGTGATGTCGGGCATGAATGTGGTGGACTCGCTCAATGCCGAATATGGCGAAGGCGCACCACGCGGTCGCGGCCCGGATCAGGGGCGTCTTCAAAATGAAGGCAATGCCTACCTGATGAAAGAGTTTCCGCGCATGGACTACATCAAGAAAGCGACGATCGAACACTAAGGCGCGCGGAGTTGTTTGTAACCGTGGTAGTGAAAGGGTGTGAGATGGCGAAGCCTGAAGATACGCTGACGCTGAAGACAACGAAAGGAAAAGTGGTGATCGAGATGCGGCCGGACCTTGCACCAGGGCACGTGGCACGGATCAAGGAGCTGGTGAAGGACGGATTTTACGACGGCATTGTATTTCACCGCGTGATCGATGGCTTCATGGCGCAGACCGGGTGCCCGCAGGGCACTGGCACCGGTGGATCGGGGCAGAAGCTCAAGGCCGAATTCAACCACGAGCCCCACGTGCGCGGTACTGTATCGATGGCACGCACCAGCAGCCCCGATTCCGGCGACAGCCAGTTCTTCATTTGCTTCGACGATGCGCGCTTCCTTGACAACCGGTACACGGTCTGGGGCAAGGTGATCGAAGGCATGGAGAACGTCGACAAGATCGAGCGCGGCGAACCAGTTAAGGACCCCGACAAGATCGTCAAGGCGACAATGGGGGCGTAGGAATTCGCGCAGAAATCGACCGCAAAATGAGCCCCGGTCATTTCGGGGCGCCGCATAACGGCTAACCCGGAATCACCCAAGTGCTGGGCCTGGCCCTTTGGGCCGTCCCGAATGTACTAAGCACTTAATGCGCACCGACCTTTTCGATTTCGAGCTTCCAGCCGACCGCGTCGCGCTGCGGCCAGCGGTTCCACGAGATGCTGCCCGGCTCTTGGTAGTGAAACCGGGTGACGTGCAGGAGCTGGTCGATCGCGGCATTAGCGACCTGCCAGATCTGCTGCAGCCGGGCGATTGCCTCGTTATTAATGACAGCAAAGTTATTGCCGCTCGCCTCACTGGCCGCCGTATGGGGCGAGGGAATAGCGAGCCGGCAATTGAGGCGACGCTGCACAAGCGGTTGGATGGTTCACGCTGGCGGGCTTTTGTGAAGCCAGCCAAAAAGCTCGAAGTCGGGGATAGGCTGCGTTTCGGTACGGAAGGGAAGGTCTGTTTCCTGGGCGAACTCGATGCTCAAGTTTCACAAAAAGATGAGGGAGGAGAGATAACTCTATCATTTTCCTTTCATGGTCCAGTTCTGGATCAAGCTATTGCGGAGCGCGGTGATATGCCGTTACCCCCCTATATCACCTCCCGGCGCGAGCCGGATGAGAAAGATCGGGCCGATTATCAGACCCTGTTTGCGCGCGAGGAAGGGTCCGTTGCGGCGCCGACCGCGGGGCTACATTTCACCGAACGCCTCTTAGAGCGCCTTAAGAAACGCGGAGTCAGCCTGCACCAGGTGACACTCCATGTCGGAGCGGGCACTTTCCTGCCGGTCAAGGCGGAGGACACCAAGGGCCACCGGATGCATGCGGAATTCGGCACCGTGTCAGCTGAGACCACGAGGGCCGTTAATGCCGCCCGGGCCAAGGGTGGACGGATCGTGGCGGTGGGGTCGACCGCGCTGCGGCTATTGGAAAGCGCGGTTGGTGAAAATGGCCGCGTACAAGCTTTTTCTGGGGAGACTGCGATCTTCATCACGCCAGGGTACAAATTTCACGTCGTCGATTTGATGCTGACAAATTTCCATTTGCCGCGCTCGACGTTGTTTATGCTGGTCGCGGCTTTCAGCGGCCT
>DATFXJ010000027.1:0-13466 GCA_035315965.1 Pseudolabrys sp. | reverse complement strand
GAGCGACGTCGCCCAGTTGCCGGGATCCATGTAACCCACTGCGACCAGATAGCCGGGGCCTAGAAAAGCCAGCAATTTGCGACCGAGTGAGCCGGTCGGCCGGGTGGCAATGGAGCCAAATACTTCGGCGAGCGGCGGTCGACCGCGCTGGCGGCGCCAGCCGGCTGCTTCGGCAATCGCAGTCGGCTCTATCCTGGCATCCATCCGAACGTTGTAAAAAGCATGGTTGATTCACCGCCAATATAGCCAGTTGCTAATAATTTGCAATTGCATTTCGTTCTGGAACTTTTGGAATTCCATTGAGTTATCTGGCGCTTGCCGCCACCGGGCGCACCGGTCAACAGATTTCCTTTGTTTGACCCTCGCGGTGGCGGCGCGTGAGTAGCTGTCCCGAGCCGGCCTCGCGGGGCTAGCCCTCACCTGGGAGCGCGCTGCCGTCATGAAGGTTGTCGGCCATTGGCTTTGGCTCTGCGCCCTGCCTGCGCTGATGGCAGGGCCGGCTTGGGCCGCCGCGGGTGGGGCAAAGGGTCCATCGGACGCGATTTTTATTGCCCAGATCGTCTTGCTCATGCTGGTCGGCCGGCTGATGGGTGAGGCTATGCTGCGGCTGGGCCAGCCGGCCGTGATGGGCCAGCTCATCGCTGGGCTGCTGCTGGGGCCCTCGTTTTTCGGCCTGCTGCTGCCTGATGTTCAGCACGCGCTCTTTCCAAAGAACCCCGAACAAAAGGCGATGATCGACGCGATCTCGCAATTCGGCATCCTGTTGCTGCTCTTGCTCACTGGAATGGAAACCGACCTCAGGCTGGTGCGTCAAACGGGCCGCGCGTCCCTGTTTGCCTCGATGATGGGCATCGTAATTCCCTTTATTTGCGGCGTCGGGCTCGGCGAGGTGTTGCCCGACAGCCTCTTGCCTGACCCGCGGAAGCGTCTGATCACGTCTCTCTTTCTCGGAACGGCCCTCTCGATTGCATCCGTGAAGATCGTCGCGATGGTCGTGCGCGAGATGAATTTCATGCGCCGCGTGGTCGGTCAGGTGATCCTCGCAGCGGCAATTATCGACGACAGCATCGGTTGGGTCATCGTGTCGATCATCTTCAGCCTCGCTCTGCACGGCTCGATCGAACCAATCCCCTTGGCCCAGAGCATCATTGGCACGGTCTTGTTCATGGTGGTCAGTTTAACGGTAGGCCGTCGCGCCGTGTTTTTTGTCATCCGCTGGATAAATGATCATTTCCTCAGTGAGTTTGCTGTGATCACGGCCATCCTTTCTATCATGGGTATCATGGCACTGATCACTCACTTGATTGGCGTGCATACTGTCCTTGGTGCCTTTGTCGCCGGCCTGCTGGTCGGCGAATCCCCCATCCGCACGCGGCACATCGACGAACAGTTGCGCGGGTTGATCACCGCTTTTTTTGCGCCGGTCTTTTTCGGCATTGCCGGTCTGACCGCCGATCTCACCATTTTGGCCGATCCAAAAGTCGCTTTGTTGACCGCCGGCCTTGTGGTGGTTGCGAGCATCGGAAAATTCGGTGGCGCATTTCTCGGCGCCGAGCTCGGCGGCCTCACTCGGCGCGAAGGCTTCGCGCTCGCCTGCGGAATGAATGCGCGCGGCTCGACCGAGGTCATCATCGCGACCGTCGGATTGTCGATGGGCGCCCTTACGCAAGACCTTTTCACCATGATTGTTGCCATGGCGATGCTGACGACCATAGCGATGCCGCCGACCTTGCGCTGGGCTCTTGGCCGCATACCGATGCGCAAAGAGGAAAAACAGCGACTCGAGCGCGAGGAGCTAGAGCAAAAGGGCTTCGTGCCGAATCTCGAACGCTTGCTGATCGCCGTCGACGATAGTCCGAATGGCAAGTTCGCTTCACGCGTCGCCGGCATGTTGGCCGGCACTCACGGCATACCTGCGACCGTGCTGCACATTCCGGACCCGAGCAAGATCGAGAGCACAATGCCGGAAGACCTGGACAAGGCGGCCTCCACGACCAAGACTCAGGACAAAAGGATCGAGCAGAAGAAATCCGGCGAGAAGCAAGGCAATGGCAGGAAAAATGGTAAGGGAGATAAGAAAGTCGAAAATGAAGAAGAGAAAGCCGAAGAAGTTGGCGCAGCTGTGCAACAGGCCGCCGCAGAAACAAAGAACAAGCAGAAAAAAGAAAAGAAGGTCGATGCCGCGGTGGAAGTCACGGCAATCGTCCATGAGCAACCGAGTCCGGCTTTGATCGCGGAAGAAGCTGAAAAGGGTTACGACATCTTTATTATCGGTCTCGAGAATACTTCCAAACAGAGCCACGAGTTCGACCGTGGCGTGACCAGTCTGGCGAAAGGATTCGATGGGCCACTGGTCGTTTCAGCGGTGCGCGATGATTTGCAGGAAAAGCCGGACGGCAAACTCACTATTCTTGTCCCGGTCAATGGCACCGAGCCTTCGCGCCGCGCCGCAGAAGTTGCGATTACCATGGCGCGGGCGACAGAAGCGCAAGTCACAGTGCTTTATGTCGCCGTTCGGACGGCAACCCGCCGCGGCACGCGCCGCGGGATTCGCAGCCGCCGTCACGAAGAGGCAATCCTCAAAGATATCGTGGCAATTGCCGATGGCTACAATATTAGCATACGCACCGCAGTGGTAGCTGAGCGGGCCGCCGACGAGGCGATCCTTGGTGAGATTGGACGCCGCAATCATAATCTCGTGGTGATGGGCGTAGGCCGCCGGCCGGGTGAGAGACTTTTCTTTGGCGATACCGCTGCGGCGCTGCTCGAGAAATCGGAGCGTTCAGTGCTGTTCGTAGCGAGCTGACGTCGCGCGCAGACGTTACTCGCCGGCCTCGCCGCCGTTTTTACCATTTCCACAGTTCGGCACGGTGTGGAATCTGTTGTTTTTTGGAAAACCTTTCGGGGCGATGCGGCCCGCGCCGGCGCGATTGCCACACCAATCCTTCAGCTCTTTCATCGGCAACGTGAAGCTGCGGCCGGCAGCATCGTTCCAGGTAAGACCCTCGTCAGCCTTGAACGTTGTGACGTCCGAGAGCCCCTTTTCCTTGTAGCGCTGCAGACGCACGCCACGCCCGCGACCCATTTCCGGCACCTGATTAAGCGCAAAGATCACCATCTTTCGGTTGGCGCCGATCGCCGCCGCCAGCTCACCGTCCACGGTTGTAAGCGCTGCGGCCTTGTCGGGCGCCTTGAGATTGAGGACCTGCTTGCCTTTGCGGGTGGTGCCAAGGCATTCCTCTTCAGCCACTACAAAGCCATTGCCTGCATAACTCGCCACCAGGAATTTGCGGCCACCCTGGTAGGGCAGTGCTGCTACGACGTCGGCGTCTTCGAGATCGATAAACAGGCGGACCGGCTCGCCGTGGCCGCGACCACCCGGAAGCTTCGACGCTTCGATGGTGTAAAAGCGACCGTTGCTGCCGAAAATCATGATTTTGGCTGTCGTCTCGGTCGGGAATGCGAATTTCAGCGCGTCATCAGTCTTGAAGGTGACGCCAGATAGATCGGTCACGTTACCGCGCAGGGCTCGGATCCATCCCTTGTCCGAAACCACGACGGTGATCTGCTCGCGCACGACCATCGCCTCTTCGATCGCAGCTTCGTCATGTGCGGGCGCGATGCCAAAGGTCGTTCGGCGTTTGCCGATCTCGGTCTTGGGGCCAAACTTTTCCTTAAGCTCCTTGATCTGACCCGAAATTGCTTTCCATTGTTGCGCAGGCGAACCAATCAACGCCTTCAGTTTTGTGCGTTCTTCGCGCAACGCTTGGTCCTCGGCGCGGATCTCCATTTCTTCGAGCTTGCGCAAGTTGCGCAGCCGCATGTTAAGGATGGCCTCGGCCTGGACTTCGCTGAGCTTGAAGGTCTTCATGAGGACGGGCTTGGGCTCGTCCTCGCTGCGGATGATCTTGATCACCTTATCAAGATTGAGATAAGCGACGAGATATCCGCCGAGCACTTCCAGGCGATGTTCGATTGCTGCCAGCCGATGGCTGGAGCGCCGCAGCAATACCTCGCGCCGGTGGTCCAGCCATTCGCGCAAGGCTTCGGCAAGGCCGAGCACCTGCGGGATGCGGCCCTTCACCAGTACATTCATGTTGAGTGGAATGCGACTCTCGAGCTCGGTGAGTTTGAAAAGCGATTCCATCATCAGTTCGGCGTCAACGGACCGCGAGCGAGGCTCGATGACCAGGCGGATATCCTCAGCCGATTCATCGCGTACGTCCGCGACCAGCGGCAGCTTCTTCTCGGTGATCAGCTCGGCAAGCTTCTCCACCAGACGCGATTTCTGCACCAGCCACGGAATTTCGCTGATGACGATTACGTATGTGCCGCGGCCTGTGTCTTCCTGCTTCCATCTCGCGCGTACGCGAAAAGAGCCGCGGCCGGTGTTGTAGGCTTCGGCGATTGTTTCTGGGCTGTCGACGATGACACCCCCGGTCGGGAAGTCCGGCCCCTTGACGTATTTGAGCAACGTCTTGCTGCGCGCTTTAGGATTGTCGACAAGAACCAGGGCAGCGTCGCACAACTCGGCGGCATTGTGCGGTGGGATGGCGGTCGCCATGCCGACCGCAATGCCCTGCGAACCGTTCGCAAGCAGGTTAGGAAATGCCGCCGGCAGCACCACGGGCTCTTTGTTGGTGCCGTCATATGTTGTGCGAAAGTCGACGGCATCTTCGTCGATGCCGTCAATCAGTAGCCGCGCTACTTCCGTAAGTCGCGCCTCGGTGTAACGCATGGCGGCTGCATTATCGCCGTCGATATTTCCAAAATTTCCCTGCCCGTCAACTAGCGGATAGCGCTGGGCGAACTCCTGCGCGAGCCGCACCAGCGCATCGTAGATTGCCTGGTCGCCGTGCGGGTGGAAGTTGCCCATCACGTCGCCGACAACTTTTGCGGACTTCTTGAAAGCGGCCCCCGGGTCGAGGCGCAACAGCCGCATGCCGTACAGAATACGGCGATGCACCGGTTTGAGCCCATCGCGCGCG
Source organism: Pseudolabrys sp. (assembly GCA_035315965.1). GTDB lineage: Bacteria > Pseudomonadota > Alphaproteobacteria > Rhizobiales > Xanthobacteraceae > Pseudolabrys. Next base: position 8,478 of record DATFXJ010000027.1, on the reverse strand, counting down.
TCCGGAAGCGCACGATTCATGATCGTGGAAAGTGCGTATGCGAGATAGCGCTCTTCCAGCGCCTCGCGTAGTCCGACCTCCTCTACCTCGCCTTTGTCGGGGAGAATCAGTCTTTTTCCCATGCCCGATAGCTAATCGGTTGTCCGGCGATGGACAAGCGATGAACGCGCCGGCCGTCCAATCTTCCATCTTTTTCTATAGTATTCGCGAACCCGAAGGTCTGGTCGGTGTTAACTGCCGACTCTGTCGGATTCAATCTTTACTAGGATAGAGGAAGCCATGCGCCGAATTGTTCTTGCGACTGCCGCCACGTTCGCCATTCTCACGGCGGGTTCACTCGCTCCAAATCGCGTCGGGGCCATGACGGTTACGATACCGACTGGCCTTCAGGCTGCGATCGTTACCGCCACCCTGCTTGAGGATGTGGCCGTCGTCTGCCGTAGAGTCTGCGGTGTATACGGCTGTGTACAGAGATGCCGGCGGACTGCGCCTTATTACGGCTACTACGGTGGCTACGGCTATTACGGCGGCGGCCCCTACTATTACGCTGGCTAGTACCGGCCCTGGCGGCCTTGGTGGCTGTGGTAAGTTAAGCGACGCTCGGCAGCGCGCGGTTTAGCGCGGCTATGAAATGAGCGCGTTCATCGCCCAGTGCGAGACCGCGCGCCTCCAGCACATGGCGCGTTAGGAAATAGCCCGTGAGTGCAAACCCATCGGCTATATCGTGACCGATGGGTTTGGCGTCGCGGTCGCGCAGAAATGCGGGTAGCCGCAGCATTTTGTCGGCCCAGGGCTCGCCGGCGGTGCGGGACACCGCCCGGCCAGACCTTGGCGATACAAAGACTAGATCGCCGGAGGCACCCGTTGCTACACACCGTGCAAGATCGAGACCAAACCCGAGCTCGGATAGAACCTGCATTTCAAACCGGACAACCATCGGTGCTGCCAGGATCGCATCGTCGAGATGGCCGAGAATGTCGTTGAGCGAATGATACAGACCGGCATGCGGGTCACGCTCAGGCAATAGCCGCATCAATGCGGCGAGATAGGTGACACCATAAATCGCGTGAGGCGCGGAAAAGAAAATCGCGGCCCGCAGGGCGAGTCCTTCCACTGTGTAAGTGCCGAGATGCTCGTCGAGCCGCGCCCGCCAAGTGACGTTGAGGGTATTGCCAGGCTGCAGCACATGCTTGAGTCGCGATCCAAAGCCGCCCCGTACAAGGCCAAGATGGCGGCCGTGCTCGCGCGTTATCAGCTCGAGGATAGCATTCGCCTCCCCGTGACGCTTGACCCCGAGCACTATGCCCTCATCGGTCCATTGCATGACAGTTCACTGAATCATGCGCATATATTTATTATTTATGTCATCACCGGGCTGGCGCGAAGCTCCCTGACCCCGGTGGATCCCGTTTAGTTGAAAACCTTGGCCATCCTTATCGGGATCGCCGGGACAAGTTGGCGATGACAAGGAACTCAATCCTTCGGAAACTCCAGCCCCATAGCGCGGTAGCGTGCTGGATCCTCACCCCAGCCTTCGCGCACTTTGACGAAGAGGAACAGGTGCACCTTGGTTTCAACAATTTCCGTAATTTCCTTACGGGCAGCTTCGCCGATCGCCCTAATGGTTTGTCCGCCCTTGCCAAGCACAATTTTGCGCTGGCTTTCACGTTCCACATAGATGGTCTGCTCAATGCGAATGTCGCCTGCGCACAGCTCTTTCCACACCTCGGTTTCCACCGTCGAGTGATAGGGCAGCTCCTGGTGTAGCCGTTCGAATAACTTTTCGCGCGTGATTTCCGCCGCGAGCTGCCGGAGTGGTGCGTCCGACATCTGCTCGGGCGGATAGAGCCAGGGCCCTGCCGGAAGGCGTTCCGCCAGCCACGCTTTGAGATCGGCGACGCCATCGCCGGTCAGCGCAGAGACCATGAAGGTGGCTTCGAACTTTGCGGCGTTGTTGGCTTCATTTGCCAGGGCCAGCAGCACCCCCTTGGCCACTAGATCGATCTTGTTGAGAACGAGCAACTTCGGCGCCTTAACATCGCTCAGGCGCTGCAAAATCTGTCTCGATTCCTCAAATCCTTTGCGCGCGTCAATCAATACACCCACAAGATCTGCCTCGTGCGCCCCGCTCCACGCCGTCGTCACCATGGCACGGTCGAGCCGCCGCCGCGGCGAAAAAATTCCGGGGGTGTCGACAAAGATCAGCTGTGAGCGGCCTTCAATTGCGATCCCACGCATCAGTGCGCGTGTCGTTTGCACCTTCTGCGATATGATGCTGACTTTTGAGCCAACGAGTGAATTGAGCAACGTCGATTTACCGGCATTGGGCGCACCGATCAGCGCGATGAAGCCGCAGTTTGTTTTGCCGTTCTGGGCGTGCGCGTCAACCATCAAAGTTTATCCGCCGGCACGCCGACGCGCGTGAGCATAACGGCTGCGGCGGCTTGTTCAGCCGCGCGCTTGGAGCTGCCGCGCCCTTCCGCCGGCGGCCGATCAGGCAAAACTACCGCGACACGGAATTCGGGATCGTGGTGCGGCCCTGTTCGCGCTAGCTCTCGGTAAGCCGGCGTTGGAAGGCCGCGAGCCTGCGCCCATTCCTGCAGCATGGTTTTTGGATCGCGCGGTGGACGAAGTGGCTTGAGCATTCGTTCTTTCCAGAAGCGTACGATGAGTCCATCCGCCGCCTTATAACCGCCGTCGATGAATACCGCACCGACTAGCGCCTCGCAGACATCAGCAAGAATTGTGGTACGGCGACGCCCGCCGGCATGCGATTCCGAATTGCCGAGCTTCAACGCCGGCCCGAGATCCATCGCTCGCGCCACTTCGGCGCAGGTCTCCTTGCGCACCAGATCAGCCAGACGCCGCGAGAGCTCGCCTTCGTTCGCTCTCGGAAACGCGCGATAAAGCATGTCCGAGATGACGAGGCCAAGCACGTGATCGCCCAGAAATTCCAGCCGCTGATAGCTCGCCGCGCGATTGCCTCCCGATAGCGCGGAAATATGCGTGAGGGCACGTTCGAGCAAATCCTTATCGACAAATTTGTAGCCGATCCTGCTCTCAAGCGCCGTCCTGTCCTTGGCCTTGCGGCTCATTTGACGATCGTGAACAGCCTGCTCCAGCGCACTGATACCGGCCAGCGCCAGAATTGCCAGGCGCGCTCGCCCTCGAAGACCGAAAAGAAAATGATCTGAGCTTTGCCAACGATATTCTCGAACGGCACCATTCCCACTTGGCTGAAGCGACTGTCGGTTGAGTTGTCGCGGTTGTCGCCCATCATGAAATAGTGATCGGGCGGCACTGAATAGACTTGGGTATTGTCTGCAAAGCCATTGTCCACCAGATCGAGTGCGTAATAAGTCACGCCGTTCGGCAGTGTTTCCTTCCAGCGTTTGACTGGTGCATCGCGCGTGCCCTCTTCCGTTTCGATGAAATCGGGAGCGCGTTCGCGCTTGACCGGGACACCATTGATATTAAGGACGCCGTCGACAACCTGAATTTTGTCACCCGGCAAGCCGATCACACGCTTAATGTAGTCCGTCGAAGGATCCTTGGGCAGCCGAAATACAACCACATCGCCCCGCTGAGGCAGCCAGTCGCCCGGGATTCGCCCGGAGAACAGCGGTGGCGACAGGGGAAGGGAATATTTGCTGTAACCGTAACTGTATTTCGAGACGAAGAGGTAATCGCCAACAAGTAACGTCGCCTTCATCGAGCCGGAAGGAATATTGAAAGGCTGAAACAGAAAGGTTCGGATCACAAGCGCGATTATTAACGCGTGAAAGATCACGCGCACGGTTTCGGTGACGCCGCCCTCTTTTCGCTTTGTTCCAGATGTCACACTCATCGGCCTTTCGTCCCGCCAAATGGCACACGCACCCCGGCGATCTTGTAGCGGCTGAGACACTGCCAGGCAATGAACAAGGCCGGAAAGTTACAAACGTTTGATCCGATTGAAGGGTCTATTTTCCACGTGAAGCTCCCGGCGTAACTGCCGGCACCGCGGAAATAATAACGATAGCCTGAGCGGTTGGACCTTCATCGGTCAGCGACACATCGATCCTGGCTTCGCAGCCGGGCGGTGTGATAGCCTGCAACCGCGTGAGCGCCCCACCGGTAAGCTTCATTGTAGGCCGCCCGCCCGCGAGATTGACGACACCCATATCGCGCCAGAAAACTCCGCGCCTTAATCCCGTGCCAAGTGCCTTAGCACAAGCCTCCTTGGCGGCGAAACGCTTGGCATAAGTTTCAACACTATTTGCGCGGCGCTCAGCTTTGTCCCGTTCAATCGTCGTGAATATCCGGCCAAGGAAGCGCTCGCCGTGGCGTTCGATAACGTCGGCGATCCTTCGCACGTCAACGATGTCGGAGCCAAGCCCAATGATCATGCGAGTGCCTTTTTGCGGCCACGGTCCATGGCAGCACGCATCAACTTGACCGACTCGGCAAGACCCGCGAACACCGATTCGCTAATCAGGAAATGCCCGATATTGAGCTCGACCACTTGCGGCAACGCGGCGATCGCCTCCGCAGTGCCATAGTTAAGCCCGTGGCCGGCATGTACCTCCAACCCCAGGCTTGCAGCGAGCTGTGCACCGTCGCGAATGAGCTGCCACTCCACATTTGCCTCAGCGGATCGACCTTCAGCCAATGCGTCGCACCAGGAACCGGTATGGATTTCGATAGCCGGCGCGCCCAGCGCAGCAGCGGTCTCGATTTGTACCGGTGCTGCTCCAATGAAGAGCGAAACACGAATACCGGCATGCTTAAGTTCACGCACGACGGGAGCAAGCTGCGAACGCTGTGCGGCCGCGTCGAGGCCTCCTTCAGTTGTGCGCTCTGTCCGCTTTTCAGGCACCAGACAAACCGCGTGCGGCCTGGTCTTGAGCGCGATGCCGACCATTTCTTTTGTCGCCGCCATTTCGAAATTGAGCGGCTTGTCTATTTCTGTCTTCAGCCGTGCAATGTCGTCGTCACCAATATGGCGGCGGTCTTCGCGAAGATGAGCCGTGATACCATCGCAGCCGGCCGCGATCGCAAGCTTGGCCGCGCGCACAGGGTCAGGATGGCGCCCTCCGCGCGCATTGCGGATGGTGGCGACGTGATCGACATTGACGCCAAGGCGGAAAGGTTTCATGTGCTTTCCTTGCGGATGAACCTATTCGAGAACCCGCTCTCAATTTTCGGGGTCTCGCGCTAGCCGTTCACGCGTTCCGCCTTCGCCACCACCGGTTTCGCACGCAACTGGGCGAGGATGGCGGTGAGATGCTTGAGGTCATAGACCTCAAGATCGATCGTGACGTCGGTAAAATCGGGCGCTCGCCGCGTCATGCGAATGTTGTCGATATTGCCGTCATGCTCGGCGATAACTTGTGCAATTTGCGCAAGCGAACCCGGTTCGTTTACGGATTGCACGGCAATGCGCGCAGGGAAGCGCCGAGGCGCTTGCTCCTCCTCATCCCAGCGCACGTCTAGCCATCGTTCGGGCTTGTCCTCGAATTCGCTCAACGCTGGCGACTGGATCGGGTAAATGGTGATCCCCTCGCCGGGCGTGAGAATGCCGACGATTCGGTCGCCGGGCACGGCACCTCCGTCCGGCGCGAAACGCACGGGCAGATCGCCGTTGATGCCCCGGATCGGAATCGCGGGCCCTACCGTGTTTTCGGGCAGCCTGAACTTGACCGAAGTCAGCTTCTTCAGCCCGAACCAGCCGCTTTCCGATTTGGGCTTTGCGGCCATGGCGGCCGCGCGCTCTTCCTTGTAATCAGGATACATGGCGCGTGCGACATCGGAAGCTTTCAGCTCACTGCGCCCCACGGCCGCCATGACGTCATCGATCGACGAACGCGCCAGTCGAGACAGCGCGCCCGTGAGATTTTCATCCGAATAATCGATCTTGGCGCGCTGGAAGAGCCGCTCGACAATGCGGCGGCCAAGCCCGGCATATTGCCTGCGCACGGCGACACGCGTTGCCCGCCTGATCGCCGCGCGCGCCTTGCCGGTGACGACGATCGATTCCCAGGCCGCGGGCGGCGCCGCCTGCGCTTTCGACGTAACAATCTCGACTTCGTCGCCGTTGACGAGCTCGGACGTAAGCGGTGCGATCTGGCCGTTGATCTTGCAGCCAACCGCCATGTTGCCCACGTCGGTATGCACCGCATAGGCGAAATCGATCGGAGTCGCATTGCGGGGCAATGAAATCAGCTTTCCCTTGGGCGTGAAACAGAACACCTGATCGTGGAACAATTCGAGTTTGGTATGCTCCAGGAACTCTTCCGGGTTCGAACCTTCTGCCAGGAGCTCGATTGTGCGGCGTAGCCAGGCGTAAGCGGTCGATTCCCGCGAAAGCAGCTCGGTTGGCGAGCCGACGTTATCCTTGTAAAGCGGGTGAGCGGCGATGCCGTATTCGGCGATGTCGTGCATCGCCACGGTGCGAATCTGTAGTTCGACACGCTGCTTGCTCGGACCAATCACGGTCGTGTGGATCGAGCGATAGTCGTTGCCCTTGGGTGTCGAAATGTAATCCTTGAAGCGGCCCGGCACCATCGGCCACGTGCTATGCACGACACCAAGTGCCTGGTAGCAATCGGCCAGTGTCTTTACGATGACACGAAATCCGAAAATATCGGATAATTGCTCGAAACCGACCGATTTTCGTTCCATCTTTCGCCAGATCGAATAGGCGCGCTTGCGCCGTCCAACCACCCGGGCTTCGATGCCTTGATCGATAAGGTTTTTCGCAAGCTGCTGTTCGATCTCCCAGATCAGCAGCTTGCTGCGCTCGGTCAGCGCGTTGAGCCGCGCAATCACCACATCGTAAGCTTCAGGGTAAAGCTCGCGGAATGCCAGATCGTCGAGCTCTTCGCGCATCTCATGCATGCCCATGCGGCCCGCGAGCGGCGCGTAGATTTCCAGAGTTTCCTCGGCGGCCCGACGGCGTACTTCGGGCGGCATGTACCCAAGAGTGCGCATATTGTGCAGGCGATCGGCGAGCTTGATCAGAAGCACCCGCACATCGTCGGCGATTGCCAGCAGCAGCTTGCGCAAGTTTTCTGCTTGCTTGGCTTCCTTGGTAACGAGATCGAGTTTTTTGAGTTTAGTCAGGCCCTCGACCAGCGTGCCGATATCGTGTCCGAAGAGACTATCGATCTCAGCACGAGTGGCTTCTGTATCCTCGATGGTATCGTGCAACAGCGCTGCGGCGATGGTGGCATCGTCAAGCTTCAGGTCCGTGAGTATCGCGGCCACCTCTATCGGATGCGAGAAATAGGGATCACCCGAAGCTCGCCGCTGCTCGCCATGGGCCTTCATGGCGTAGACGTAAGCGCGATTGAGCAGCGCCTCGTTGGTGTTTGGGTTGTAACGCCGCACCCGCTCGATCAGGTCGTACTGCCGCATCATCGGCAGCTTTCTCGACAACGGCGGCTTTTCGACTATGCGCTTGGCGGTAGCAACAGCCGGAGGGCGCGGAGCCCGGATCGGGGCCTGCTTTTGCATGCGCGGAAGATCAGAGCGCGTGCGTGTCATTCTGCTGCCTCGCGGCCGTCCTACTATTACCACCTCAAGATATCATGCCGTTTCATCATGGCGGCAAGGCTTTACGTAGGTGATAAACACGAACGGCCCGGCATTTGGCCAGGCCATTGCGTTGAATTAATGCAAAAGCCGGATGATTATTCCGCGTCTTCTTCCGGTGGTTCCTCTGGCGGGGCGAGGCCTTCGAGGCCCTTCAGGAGTTCTTCCTCGGTCATGCGGTCCGCAGTTACCTCTGTATCGTCAGAATCGACACTGGCACCGGCGCCGGCACCGATCAGAGGCACTTCGGGCTCGGGCTCGTCGACCTCGACGTATTTCTGCAGGCTATGAATCAGATCTTCCTTGAGGTCGCCGGGGGACACTGTGGTCTCCGCAATTTCCCGCAACGCCACGACCGGGTTTTTATCGTTGTCGCGCTCGACTGTAATCTGCGAGCCGGATGAAATCATACGCGCTCGATGACTCGCTAGGAGGACAAGGTCAAAGCGATTGTCAACCTTGTCTATGCAATCTTCTACGGTAACGCGGGCCATAGACTCGCCGCTCCATCTGTTGGAACTTGTCCTGAATTTGCCTGCTAGGTATCCTCTTGCGCATGGAATTTCAAGCATTTTTGTCTTGGTTTAGCCGCAAGCCTCTGTTACTCGACCATTGCGAGATCGCAGGCAAGCCGATGGCAAGGGATTTTATCGGCCCTACGTGATTGCTTAGGCGGCGAACCAATTGATTGGAGAGGCCGCAATGCTCAGCGAACTGCGACCCGAAATCGCGCGAGGCGCATTCTGCGTTTCGCGCAGTCGAGATTTGGATGTAACCCTTAATGATTTGTGAGAGAAAACCATGACCGTACCGGGTGAAAAAATCGCTTTATTTATTGATGGAGCCAATCTTTACGCTACGGCAAAGTCTCTTGGTTTCGACATCGATTACAAACGCTTGCTT
>DATFXJ010000026.1:0-2282 GCA_035315965.1 Pseudolabrys sp. | reverse complement strand
CCGAATTCTCGGATGGACGCTACGATCTGATCTACCTGCTGTTTGGGATGCGTCCGCGCATTGCGGGGATCAGGTCGAAGCGTCGCTACGGGACGATAGGTCACCGCAAGAGGCGGCGCTGCATCGGAGGAAGCGTCCATTTGGCAATATCCCAGCCTTAGAACAGTTGGCGAACAAATTGTGTCGATGCGGCAGGATTTCAAGCGTGAACTGGCGCGCAAAGTCGCGACCGCCGGCCAGATTCGAATGCGCAAGCTTGTTCGCAACGACGAAGCTTGGCTAACTCCACTCGCAGTCTCACCAAGGCCCTGAAACGTCACCTGTTTTGCCGACGAAGGCCCCTGAACAGGTAAAACTGACCTCCTGCTCCCGGCATCTAAATGCCCTGTTCTGCCGAAAAACAGGAAAGCGCCTAAAGCTCTGACTTACCGCGGTTTCTTGCGCCGCCCTCTCGAGTGGGGAGGCAAAATCACCTGTTTAGCCGCTCAATTCGTCAAAAAATCCCTGTTCCAGCAAGCCTAACAGGTCAAAGTCATAAGAGACTGGTTCGCGTACGACTGCCGCCTCAGCCACGCAGTCCGGTCTCCCCCAGCCAACATGTCCGTTCGATGACACGAGCGTCGCGTCGTTTGCGACGGCGGGTCCGTGCGCGCCCCGTGCCGAGCAGATAAGAGAGGGTGTCAAAACCCGTAATGGCAAAACTGTGTGCGCCGGCGCTGAGGCATGCGCCCGCGATTTGGGTAGGAAAAGGCAATGGGACGACTGGACCCGTCAGTGCTCAGACGTTGAGTATGTCTCAATTGCTAAGGTGGAAATGGAAATCGGTAAAGCCTATGTTACAACGCAAAATGGCCTATTCTGTTGTGCCTGAGGCGGCGGTCTGATATGCGTGCTATTGCTCGGAAGAACATCATCAACCGACAACAAAACAAGGCGCCGAAGCGCCGCGATAAAGGGTCATCTTAGAGCTGACGCCAAGCAAGAGAACGGCGTCTTCTCACACCTTTCCTAATCGCCACTGACGCGAGGCAGGCTTTCAGCGCGAAAGCTCGCGCACGCTGCTCCTTGCGTATGGATGCGTGATGGGTCGGCGACGACCGAGTGCGCATCACGAGTGGCGCGCCGAACCTGACGTTACGCAATGAGATCGATCCAAGACAGCATGAAAATCGAACACTGAATGACGAGAAAGGTGGACACAATGCCGTCTGCTGTTGCGCGGCTTGCTGCATCCGCAGTTGCGCCGCGCCGCCAAGTGCTGGAAGTCGTGCCGTGCTGCCGAACGAGCGGGTAAATGGGGTTGAGAGACGCGAAGCACGATCCTTGATACGCGCCGATGAGGTGATTGAATGAAACGCCGCGAGTTCATCGCGCTGCTCAGCGGTGCAGCAGCAGCGTGGCCGCTCGCAGTCCCCGGCACATATACGATGACTTTGACGGTATCAGATCGACATCCGATTTTCGCGTGGGCAACCTTCCGGCGAGGACTGAACTACATTGCTGGCCTGATCGGAATCGGGCTGACCTATTTCGTCCTCGCCAAGAGCGGTCTCGCCCTCGCCTTGATTCATCCCAGTGCCTCGCCCATTTGGCCCCCGACCGGTTTTGCCCTCGCTGCGATCGTGCTGTGGGGATATCGAGCCTGGCCAGCAATATTTCTCGGCGCGATGATCGCCAATGCTAGCACCACCGGCTCGATCGGCCCCGCGATTTCGATTGCAACCGGCAACTCGCTTGAAGCGCTGGTAGGCGCGGCCGTGATCAACGTCTGGTCCAACGGACGCGATACATTTTCGACTCCCAATACGGTGGCAAAATTTGCCGTCATTTGCGTCGTGTTGGCGACCCCGATCAGCGCCACTGTGGGAATCACCACTTTGGTAATTGCGGGTTATGCGGAGTGGGCCAATTTTGCCAATATCTGGCTTACCTGGTGGTTGGGAGACATGATCGGCGCACTCGTTGTGACGCCGCTCGTCGTCCTTTGCGCGCTGAGCGATGCGCGCGCATTCCGTCGCACCGAGTTGACCAAATCTGCCGCTGTCATTTCCTTGGCTGTCGCCGTCGGATTTATTGCGTTCAATCCTTTATTCAAACAGTCGCAACACCCGGACACATTGGGCTTTCTTGCCGTCTTACCGCTGTTGTGGGCCGCATTGCACCGCGGTCCCCGCGATACGGCGATCGCATCGTTTATCCTCGCCGGCTTTTCGATTTGGGGAACGTTTTCAGCCGCCGGACCATTCGCGCCCGCCAGCCTCAACGACGCATTTCTTTCGGTA
>DATFXJ010000025.1:0-21253 GCA_035315965.1 Pseudolabrys sp. | reverse complement strand
GGGTGCAGTGGTGGCGATCGGCAACTTCGATGGCGTACATCGCGGGCATCGTGCCGTGATCCGCGCAGCCCTGATGCGGGCGGGCGAGCTCGGCCGCAAGGCGGCGGCCTTGACCTTCACGCCGCATCCGAGATTGTTTCTGCGACCGCAAGAGTCCTTATTCCAGCTTTCCAGCGAGCGCGACAAGTTTCGCCTATTGGCGGCGACCGGGCTCGATGGGGCTGTCGTCATGCGTTTCGATGCAGCGCTGGCGGGCACGTCGGCGGAGGATTTCGTCACGAAAATTCTAGCGGGCGCGCTCGGCATCGGCGCAGCGGCGATCGGCTTCGACTTTCATTTCGGAAAGAACCGCACAGGTTCGCCGAGCTTTCTTGCCGAACAGGGGGCACGGCTCGGATTTGCGGTTGATGTCGCGCCGCCGCTGGAAGATGAGGGCAGGCCGGTATCGTCCGGTGCCGTGCGTGCTGCACTTGCGGCGGGCCGGGTTGTGGAGGCGGCCGAACTTTTGGGTGCACCCTGGTTTGTTTCCGGCGAAGTCATTCACGGCGATAAGCGCGGCCGCGAGCTTGGGTTTCCGACCGCCAACTTGAAGCTCAGCACCTCCTGCGGTCTCAAGCACGGCATCTATGCGGTACGAATAGGTGTTTCAGGCGAACGCCATGATGGCGTGGCGAGCTTCGGTCGCCGTCCGATGTTCGACGACGGAGCACCATTATTGGAGGTGTTTTTGTTTGACTTCGATGGCGATCTCTATGGAAGGACCATCGATGTCGCCTTCATCGGTTGGATCCGACACGAGCAGAAATTCGAATCAATCGAGACGCTCAAGCATCACATGGCGGCGGATGTGGCCCAGGCTCGCGACTCGCTCAAGCGAGCCGGTAACGCATTCCCGCTGCTGGGTGACATTTAGCCAATCGGCCTGCTACATAGCGCGCTATGTCGAAGCCCGGGCGAGACTATTCCGAAACGCTGTTTCTGCCGCAGACGGATTTTCCCATGCGAGCAGGCTTGCCGCAGCGCGAGCCGGAGATCCTGGCCCGCTGGGAAAGGGACGATCTCCACAACCAGTTGCGCGCAGCGTCGAAAGGACGCAAGAAATTTATCCTGCACGACGGTCCACCCTATGCGAACGGCAACATCCACATAGGGCACGCTCTCAATAAAATCCTCAAGGACGTGGTCAACCGCAGCCAGCAGATGCTCGGCTTCGATTCGAACTACGTGCCCGGCTGGGACTGCCACGGCCTCCCGATCGAGTGGAAGATTGAGGAAGAAAACTACCGTTCCAAGAACAAGCCAAAACCGAACCTATTAGATCCCGCAGCCATGGTCGCCTTCCGTCAGGAATGCCGCGCCTATGCGGAGCACTGGCTCAATGTGCAGCGCGAGGAGTTCAAGCGGCTCGGGGTCGAGGGCGACTGGGCCAATCCGTATACGACCATGGATTTCTTCGCAGAGGCGCAAATTGCGCGCGAGCTGATCAAGTTTGTCGCCAATGACACTTTATATCGCGGCTCGAAACCGGTTATGTGGAGCGTGGTAGAGAAGACTGCACTGGCGGAAGCCGAGGTCGAGTACGAGGATTACACCAGCGATCAGATATGGGTGAAGTTTCCAGTCGCGGATGTTGCGCTAGAAGGCGACAACAAACAGGACGTCGCGGTTGCTTTCGATCTTATTGGGAAGGCATCTGTCGTGATCTGGACCACGACCCCCTGGACCTTACCGGGCAATCGCGCGATCTGCTTTTCGCCAAAAATCTCCTACGGTCTATACAGGATCGTTGACGCGCCTATCGACAACTGGGCGCAAGCCTGCGATTTTCTGATCCTCGCCGACAAACTGGCCGAAGCAGTTTTCAGGCAAGCCCGCGTCAGCGCTTTTGAAAAAGTGAAGGTCGTCGAAACCAGCGTGCTTGCCGGTATGACTTGCGATCATCCATTGAAGGCCAAGGGACGTTATGACTTTGCCGTGCCTTTGCTCGTCGGCGAGCACGTCACCGACGAGGACGGAACGGGCTTTGTGCATACCGCGCCGGGTCATGGGCACGACGACTTCGAAGCCTGGACTGCAAACAGTGCCGCGCTTGAAGCGCGCGGCATTAATCCGTCGATTCCTTACACTGTCGACGAGAACGGAGCCTTTACCAACGCCGCGCCGGGTTTCACCGGCAAGCGCGTAATCAATGACAAAGGAGAGAAGGGCGACGCCAACGAGGTGGTGATCAAAGCTTTGGCCGAAGCAGGTATGTTGATCGCGCGCGAGCGTCTCAAGCATCAATATCCTCACAGCTGGCGTTCGAAGAAACCCATCATTTTCCGCAATACGCCCCAATGGTTCATTGCGATGGACAAAAACATTGCAAAGAAGGGCGACACGCTGCGTCAACGCGCATTGGCGGCGATCAAAGCGACGCACTGGGTGCCACAGCAGGGCGAGAACCGAATCGCCGGCATGATCGACTTTCGCCCCGACTGGGTGATCTCGCGCCAGCGAGCCTGGGGCGTGCCAATTGCCATGTTTGTTAAAGAGAAGCCAGACGGCTCGGTCGACATCCTACAGGACGCCGATGTCGATATGCGCATCATCGACGCTTTCGAAAATGAAGGCGCCGACGCCTGGTACAAACCGGGCGCTCGCGAGCGCTTCTTAGGCAAGCTTGCCAGCGACTCCTGGAAAAAAATCGACGATATTCTCGACGTTTGGTTCGACTCGGGTTGCACGCATGCCTTTGTCTTGGAGGACCCGCAGCATTTCCCGACGCTTGCCGGCCTCAAACGCAAGATCGACGGTGGCAAGGATACGGTAATGTACCTCGAGGGTAGCGACCAGCACCGCGGCTGGTTCCACTCCTCGCTGCTCGAGTCCTGCGGTACGCGCGGACGTGCGCCCTATGACATCGTGCTTACTCACGGCTTCGTACTCGACGAGCAAGGCCGCAAAATGTCCAAATCTCTTGGTAATGTTACTGCGCCGCAGGACGTGATCAAGCAGTCCGGTGCCGACATTCTGCGCATGTGGGCCAGCGCATCCGACTATGCCGACGACCTGCGCATCGGCCCGGAAATTCTCAAGACCACGGTCGAGACGTATCGCAAGCTGCGCAACACCGTGCGCTGGATGCTCGGCAGTCTCGCGCATTTTCACGAAGAGGATCGCGTCAAGCTCGATAGGATGCCCGAGCTCGAACGACTGATGCTGCACCGACTTTTCGGGCTCGACGGGCTGGTGCGTAAAGCCTGTGCCGAGTTCGACTACAAGCGCATCTTTGCTGCGCTATCAAGCTTCATGACGTCGGATTTGTCGGCGTTCTATTTCGATATACGCAAGGACACTCTATATTGCGATCCATACTCCTCGGTGAAGCGCAAAGCATGCCTGACAGTGCTCGATCATCTGTTCCGGTGCACGGTCACGTGGCTTGCGCCAATGCTTTGTTTTACCGCGGAAGAATCGTGGCTGTCACGCTATGGCGACGCCGCTAAATCCGTCCATCTAGAAATCTTTCCTGAAGTTCCGGCGTCGTGGCGAAACGACAAGCTGGCTGACAAGTGGCGCAAGATTCGCGCCGTACGGCGTGTCGTCACCGGTGCGCTGGAAATCGAGCGCGCACAAAAACGTATCGGCTCCTCGCTCGAGGCGCATCCGATCGTGCACGTGTCGAACGCTGAGTTGTATGAAGCGGTGGTCGATTGCGATCTCGCCGAGGTATGCATCACATCGGCAGCAACTCTCGTCAACGACGGAGGGCCGGGCAGGGCGTTTCGTCTGCCGGAGGTCGCGGGCGTAGCGGTTGTTCCCAATCTCGCCGAAGGTAAAAAATGCGCGCGCTCGTGGAAAATCCTTACCAACATCGGCGAAGATCCCGATTATCCCGACGTCTCGCCGCGTGACGCTCAGGCCCTGCGCGAATGGAAAGCCATGCGCAAAGCGGCGGAGTAGTTCGTGTCCTATTTCGCCGGTCCCCTGACGCGGTTTGGATTTGCCGTAGCGGCGATTGTCTGTGCGATCGATCAGACCAGTAAAGCTTACCTCCTGTTCGTGTTTGATCTCGCCGCCAATGGCCCAGTCCGCCTTGGCCCATTCATCGACATCGTTCTCGCCCGCAATACAGGCATCAGTTACGGGCTTTTCCAAACCCAGGGGCCGCTTGGTCAATGGGTATTGCTGGCCTTCAAGGCAATCGCTGTGCTGCTGCTCTGGATATGGCTCGCGCACGCGAAGCACCGACTGACCGCGCTCTCCCTCGGTCTGATTATCGGAGGGGCGATCGGCAATGGCGTCGATCGATTGGCTTATGGTTGGGTCGCCGATTTCGTCTTTTTCCACATTTCCACGCCGAAATGGCAGTTCAACTGGTATGTTTTTAACCTAGCCGATGTAGCCATCGTTGCCGGGGTTATCGGCCTGTTGTATGAATCGCTGACGGCGGACCGCGCCGCAAAAGCGCCCTGATCCGCGGCAAGAGTCGAGACAATTCAAAAGTTCCAGGTCCGGCTTGGGATGAATAGGATGCGTTTGACGAATATCTTTGGCGCGAGTGTTTTATTTGGTCTGGCGCTCGGCGCGGCTACGCTGGTTTTTCCCGCTCCGGCGCGCGCTGCCGATGACGACCTGCCGATCGATCGGAAAATTATGCGCAACATCATGGAAGGGCTCGGCCTCAAGCGCGACGGCGAGGAAATGATCAACTACCGGGAGCGCTCGCCACTGGTAATTCCTCCGAATCGCGAGCTGCCCCCACCGGAACGGAGCGACGCAGCCATCACCAGCAATCCGGCTTGGCCGAAGGACCCGGACGTAGAGCGCCGCAAGGCCCAAGCACTCATGGAGAATAATCGCAATGTGAGCGACGAACGCGAGCGCGAACAGAATCCGCTGCGGCCGGATCAGTTGACTCCCGGTGGCCGCGCGAAGAAAAAGCAGGCTCGCACCGACGACGGCTACGAGGCGCCGGCCTCGGGATTCGGGAGTCAATTGCTTCCGTCCGAACTCGGTTTCAAAGGGTTTGGTTCGTTTTTTAGCGGAAAGAAGGAAGAGTCGGCGAAATTCACGGGCGAACCACCGCGGGATTTATTGACCGATCCTCCACCCGGCTATCAAACACCATCTCCGGACCAACCCTATGGCCTTGGTAAGGCGGCAGCTCCGAAGGCAACCGACTATTACACCACACATTCTGAGCCGACTCGATAACCGTGACTGCCTCCGATCTAGCTTTAAGGGGCAGCTGGCGGCGTAATCCGATCTCGTGCTGCGGCACAATCGCAACATATTCAGGTCCAACATCGTGCTTTCCAGAATAAATTTGACGCTCATCGCGCTTGCTTGCGCTTTGGCATCCTCTTCGCTCGCCGCCGATCAGCGTGACCCCGAAATCGCAGACTTCATTCTTGCCAACGGATTGGAGCTTGTGGTCATCCCAGATCATCGTGCACCCGTGGTTACGCATATGGTCTGGTACAAGGTTGGCGCAGCGGATGAGACGGCAGGCAAGTCTGGGTTGGCGCATTTCCTTGAACATCTCATGTTCAAGGGCACTGCTAAAAACCCGGCCGGAAAATTCTCGCAAGTGGTTGCGCGCATCGGCGGGCAGGAGAATGCCTTCACGTCGCAGGACTACACGGGCTATTTCCAGCGCGTGCCAAGCGACGAGCTGAAGACCGTTATGGAATTCGAAGCAGATCGGATGACCGGCTTGCAGCTTACCGACGAGGTCGTTTTGCCCGAGCGCAATGTTATTCTCGAGGAGCAGAACCAGCGCGTTGGAAACAATCCTCGGGCTCGCCTGACCGAGCAAGTCGATGCAGCGCTCTATCTCAATCATCCCTACGGCAAACCGGTGATCGGCTGGCGCCACGAAATGGAAGAGCTGTCGCGTGATGACGCGATCGGATTCTACCGCCGCTTCTACGCCCCCAATAATGCGGTTGTCGTAATTGCCGGCGACGTAGGCCCGACGCAGGCGCGAGCGCTTGCAGAAGAAACCTACGGCAAAATAGCCCGTCACAGTGCCCTGGCGCCGCGGATGCGCGCGCAAGAACCGCCGCCAGTTGCGACTCGCTCGCTCACGCTCGCCGATGCGCGTGTCGAGATGCCGAGCTTGCAACGCGAGTATCTGGTACCATCCTTCACGACTGGCAAGCGAGGCGAGTCCGTAGCCCTTGAAGTGCTCGCGCACATTCTCGGCAGTGGCTCGAACAGCCACCTCTATCTCGGCCTCATTGTCGACAAACAAGTCGCAGTCGCGGCCAGCGCGTGGTACGACGCCAGCATGCTGGATATGTCGAAATTCACCATCAACTGCTCACCGCGCCCAAGCGTTACGCTGCCCCAACTTGAGGCGGAAACCGATGCCGTAATCGCTCAACTAATCGATAAAGGCGTAACAGAAGAAGAGCTCGAGCGCACCAAGACCCGGCTAATCGCGGACGCAGTGTATGCCCAGGACAACCAGGCCAGCATGGCTCGCTGGTACGGCACGGCGTTGACCACGGGCGCCTCAGTCAATGATGTGCTGAATTGGCCAGAGCGCGTCCGCGCCGTGACGGCTGATCAGGTACGGGACGCCGCCCGGCAATGGTTGGACAAGAGGCGCTCCGTTACCGGGTATTTGATCAAGGATGTAAGCCCGCAAGCGGAGAAGCGGTCGTGATCCGGCTGGTCGCATCGCTTTTCTGTATCGCCGCGACTCTGGGCGTCGATACCAGTTCGGCAATGACAATCGAAAAGATCGTCAGCCCATCCGGTATCGAAGCTTGGCTGGTACACGAAAAGGCTTTGCCTCTGGTCACGCTTAACTACGCCTTCCATGGTGGCGCCGCTCAGGATGAAGCGGACAAGGCTGGCACCGCCAACCTCGCCGCCGATCTACTCGATGAAGGTGCCGGCGATCTTGACGGCAAGGCCTATCATGAACGCCTGGAAAAATATGCCATCGAGCTCAGCTTCCAGGTAAGCCGCGATTACATCCACGGCTCGCTGCGTTCACTGAACGAGCACCGCGATGACGCGTTCAACTTGCTGCGGGTGGCGCTCGCGAGCCCGCGCTTTGATGCCGATGCGATCGAGCGGGTGCGAGGACAGGTTCTGGCCGCATTGCAACGCGATACCACCAATCCCAACGATCTCGCTAGCCGCCGTTGGTGGCAAACCGCTTTTCCCGATCATCCCTATGGCCGCGAAAGCAAGGGTGCCCTGGAAACAGTGCCTCGTATCGGCGCCGACGACCTCCGCGACTATGTGCGTCGCGTGTTCGCGCGCAACGAACTGAAGATCTCAATCGTCGGCGATGTCGATGCCAAAACAGCTGGCACGCTGATCGATCGCGCATTCGGCGGACTGCCGGAGAAAAACGATCTCAAGCCAGTGGCGAATGCGGCGCCGAGCGGGCTCGGTCGCCGCATCGTGATTAATGTCGATGTGCCGCAGGCCGTGGTGACCTTCGGTGGGCAGGGCGTCTCGCGGCAAGATCCCGAATTTATGGCCGCCTATATTGTCAACCATGTTTTAGGCGGTGGCAGTTTCTCCTCACGCCTCTACAGAGAAGTGCGCGAAAAACGCGGTCTGGCATACGGCGTGTCGGACAGCCTGGTCTGGTTCAGACGGGCCGCAGTCCTGCTCGGCGGCACCGCCACCCGGGCCGATCGCACCGCCGATGCGCTCGCCGTGATCGAGCAAGAAGTCAAGCGCATGGCCGAGGAGGGGCCAACGCCTGAGGAGCTTGCCGCAGCGAAGTCGTTCCTTAAAGGCTCCTATGCGCTCTCGCTCGACACCTCAGGCAAGATCGCGGCGCAGCTCACCCAAATCCAGATCGACGACCTTGGGATCGACTATATCCAGCGCCGAGCTGCCCTTATCGACGCAGTGACAATCGAAGATGCCAAGCGGGCTGCCAAGCGGCTTTATGGGGGTGGGCTGCTGGTGACGATTGCCGGCAGGCCGAAGGGACTGACGTCGAGCGGAACTACGGAATAACACAGCCGAGTAAGTTTCCGCGTTGCGCCTTCCGCGCGACTCTAGGCAGATACCAGCATGAGCATCGTCCAATCGATCGACATTGTGCGTGGAGAGCACATTGGGTCGCATGGCACAAGTGCGCGCGCTGCATGCTGCGTTGACACGGGCCGACGGCGCGCTCGATTGGCTGCGCGCCCACCACGCCGAAGCAGCCTACCGCTGCTCCGTTTGCCGGAAACTCGCAGCAATCTGGAGAACATCCGCGATACCATGTGCCAGCGACCAGACCTTGGCACAGCTTAGGAGTCGCCGTAGCGGGTATTGCGCGCTCCACCCCAACTGCACTTTAACAGTTCCGATCATCTCGCTTGGGAAGACTGACCGTGCGCCCCTGCGATGCCAAACTAGAGTTTGACACCTCATGATCCGCATCACCGACACGATCTCCATTGACCAGTCCGAACTCTCAGAATCTTTCGTCCGCGCATCCGGTCCGGGCGGTCAGAAGGTCAACAAGGTGTCGTCGGCAGTGCAGCTTCGTTTCGATGCGCGACATTCACGGTCTCTGCCGAAGGATGTAGCCCTGCGGCTGATGCGTCTGGCGGGCAAGCGCCTGACCAAGGAAGGCATCGTTGTCATTATTGCGCAGCAGCATCGGACTCAGGAACGCAATCGTGAAGACGCGCGCAACCGGCTGTTCACGATGATCCAGCAAGCTGCGGTGAGACCTACGCCACGCCGGCCCACGAAAGTACCCAAGGCTCAGCGCCGCGAAAGGCTAGAAGCCAAAAAACATCGTTCTGGCATCAAAAGCCTTCGGCGAAGCAAGCCGGGCTGGGACTAGGCCTAAGGATAGCGGGGGCAGCTGCCGGTGTTTTCTCGCAGAAAATGCTCCGCGCCGGTAGATTGTGCCCGATTCGATCAGGCGCCTTATATGTCTGTCCGCCAGCTGCCCGAGGCCATCGTCAATCGTATCGCTGCCGGTGAGGTCATCGAGCGGCCCGCGAGCGTCGTGAAGGAGTTGGTGGAGAATGCGCTCGACGCCGGCGCGCGCCGCATCGACGTGCTCACTGACGGCGGAGGCCGCCGGTTGATCCGAGTGACGGACGACGGCGAGGGCATGACCCGTGGCGATCTCGAACTTTCGGTCGACCGCCATGCAACTTCAAAGCTCGAGAGCGACGATCTCCTGTCAATCCGCACATTCGGGTTTCGGGGCGAGGCGCTGCCCTCGATCGGCGCGGCAGCTCGCCTCACGATCGCCGCGCGCCGCGTCGGCGAGCCGCATGCCTGGAGCATTACTGTCGATGCCGGCGAGAAGTCGGCAGTGAAGCCCGCCGCCCTTGGACAAGGGACCACGGTCGAGGTGCGCGACCTGTTTTATGCGACGCCCGCGCGGCTGAAATTTTTGAAAACCGATCGCAGCGAGGCCGAGGCTGTACGCGAGGTGGTGCGGCGGCTGGCCATGAGCCGGCCCGACGTGTCTTTCACACTTGCCGGAGAAGAACGCGCACCAGTGACTTGGCACTCAGCTTCTGAAGGTGATCGGCTTGCACGACTTGGCGACGTCCTCGGATCCGAATTTCGTGCCAATGCGATTACCATTGAAGCAGAACGCGATGGGATTCGCGTTGCCGGTTTTGCCGGGCTGCCAACGCTCTCGCGTGCCAATTCGTTCGGACAATATCTGTTTGTTAATGGGCGGCCGGTCCGCGACAAGCTGTTGTTCGGAGCGGTGCGCGCAGCCTATGCAGACTATCTGCCGCGCGATCGGCATCCCTTGCTCGCACTATTCGTCACCCTCGAACCACGCGAAGTGGACGTGAACGTGCATCCGGCCAAGACTGAGGTGCGATTCCGCGATGCCGGCCTGATCCGTGAGGTGATCGTACGCGCACTTAAAGACGCGCTGACGCGAGAAGGCCAACGTGCTGCAACGACCGGCGGCGTTGCGGCCATCACAACTTTTCGCCCGGCCGCAGCGTCTCGACGCGGCGGTTACAACTGGCGGCGATCCCAAGCACGGCCAACTGGTTTTGCGACGATGTCCGCCAGCACCGTTGTCAGCTTTGCCGAAAGGTCGCAGGCTGCCTTCGATGTTGGCGAGCCCGCGGGGGATGCCGCGATGGCGAGCTTCGAACCTGCAGCCGATCAAATCGACCGGCTGCTTGGCGCCGCGCGCGCGCAGGTGCATGAGACCTATATTGTGGCGCAGACCCGCGATGGTCTTGTGATCGTTGACCAACATGCAGCGCACGAGCGTATCGTGTACGAGCGCATGAAAGCGGCGATCGAAAAATCCGGCGTCGCGCGGCAGATCCTGCTTATTCCCGAGATCGTCGAGCTCGATGAGGCCGATGTTGCGCGACTTGCCGCCCGCACTGAAGAATTGACGCGATTTGGCCTGGTCATCGAGACATTCGGTCCCGGCGCGGTAGTGGTCCGTGAGACGCCGTCGCTACTGGGCGAGATCGATGTAAAGGGGCTGCTCAATGATCTCGCCAATCACATTGCAGAATGGGATGATTCATTACCGCTGGAGCGCCGCCTTATGCACGTATCGGCAACCATGGCTTGCTACGGATCGGTTCGCGCGGGACGTCGGCTAAAACCTGAGGAGATGAATGCCCTCCTGCGCGAGATGGAATCGGTGGTTAACTCCGGGCAATGTAATCACGGCCGACCGACTTACGTGGAACTAAAACTTACCGACATCGAGCGATTGTTCGGACGGCAGTAACTGTTGTCGTCGGTTACGGCCCGCAGCGGTAGCGAAAAAACACTATCTGAGTGTCGTCATACTGACGACGCTCCAGCTCTTCGAAGCCCTCCGGCGATCTTAACGCTGCATCGGCTTTTTCCTCCACCACAACCAGCGCATCCGGCTTGAGCCAGGCCCCATCGTGCGCGGAGACAAGCGCTTTCTCTGCCAGAGCCTGGCCGTATGGCGGATCAAGGAAGACCAGCGAAAATGGTTCCAGAGGATGCGCCGGTCCGAGCCTGGTCGCGTCGCGCCTGAAAATTCGCGTCACGCCGCCAAGACCAAGCGACTCGATGTTGTCGCGCAACAGCGCGCGTGCCTCCACGCCCTTTTCGACAAAAAGTGCATAAGCCGCACCGCGCGAAATGGCCTCAATGCCGAGCGCCCCAGTGCCGGCGAACAGGTCAAGCACGCGTGCGCCGGTGGCTGGATCGCCGTAGGAATGCGTGAGGATATTAAATAACGCCTCGCGCAGCCGATCACTGGTGGGACGCACCGCGTCCGATTTCGGACCAGTGAGGGAATGCGAGCGGAGTTTGCCGCCGACCACGCGCATTATTTTGGTCCCGACGGACGCGGCCCGCTGGAGCGGTCGCGGCGGCGCGGGTTTTTCTTAAAGGGCCCGCGTGTCCGTTTTGGTCCATCACCCTGAGTCGCCTCACCCCGCCCCGCAGCGGAGGATGATCGGCCAGCCTGCTCGCCCCTCATGCATAACGGCGTTCGCGATGGATGATGGCGCAAGAACGCGCGGGATTCCTCTATCCTCAGCGGCCAATCAAAGTTGGCGCCGGAATCGGCGACGATCTGCTCGCCCAACTTTGTGCGTAGTTCTTCCGTTTCGATTTCCTTCACCGCGCCGTTCTCAAGCTCTCCTAGATCGAAAGGCCCAAACGCGACCCGGATCAGCCGGTTCACTTTCAAGCCGAGATGTTCAAGTACATTGCGCACCTCACGATTCTTGCCCTCGCGAATACTAACGGTTAGCCAGATATTTGCTCCTTGTTCGCGGTCGAGAGTCGCCTCTATAGACCTGTAGCGGACGCCGTCGATCGTGACGCCACCTCGAAGTTTGTCGAGTGTCTCCTGCCGCACGCGCCCGAGTGCCCGTACGCGGTAGCGACGCAACCAGCCGGTTGCCGGCAATTCGAGGATGCGTGCCAATCCGCCGTCGTTGGTGAGCAGCAACAAGCCCTCGGTATTGATGTCTAGCCTGCCGGCACTGATCAGGCGCGGCAGACCTTTGGGAAGTGCCCGGAAAATCGTATCGCGCCCTTGGGGATCGGAATGGGTTGTCACTAACCCGCGCGGCTTGTGGTAGAGGAAAAGCCGTGTGCGCTCGTGCGCACACAACGGCGTGTCATCGACCGAGACGCGATCTGATGGTCCGACATTGAGTGCGGGTGAAGAAATCACTGCGCCATTAACAGACACGCGCCCTGCCGCGATCCAGGCTTCTGCTTCACGTCGCGAGGCAAGACCTGCGCGCGCAATCACTTTGGCAATGCGTTCGCCGGGTTTTTCGGAATGGCTCTTGTCGGACATGCGCGAAGCCGCAATAAGGGTGCGGCCTGATAGCAGAGAATAAGGTGGTAGACGAGCTTGCCGTCATTCATGCAAATCGCCCTTAAAGAAGCCCGCGCGGCAGGCGCGCGAGGCGAGGTGCCTGTTGGCTGCGCCATTGTGCGGGACGGAAACGTAGTGGCGCGGGCTGGCAACCGCGCCATCGTAGACCGGGATCCAACTGCGCACGCTGAGCTCATCGCCATTCGGGCAGCGGCAGCTGCGCTTGGAAGCCAGCGGCTCACGGAGTGCGACCTTTATGTCACGCTGGAGCCATGCGCAATGTGCGCGACGGCGATGTCGTTTGCACGCATTCGCAGGCTCTATTTCGGCGCCCCCGATCCCAAGGGCGGGGCAGTCGAACATGGCGTGCGTTTCTTTGCCGCGCCCACGTGCCATCATCGACCCGAGGTCTATGGTGGCATCAACGAAAGCGAAAGCGCGGCCATCCTGAAAAACTTCTTTCAGGCGCGGCGATGACTTCAAAAGTGATTGCTGCAGCTAGGCCAACTTGCCGATTCGGGGCCTGCCTTGCAATAGGCGGCACCGCGGGCTCGCAATCGTCAGCCTGTTGCTCAGCGCCGGCTCCTGTGATGTCCCGGCCTTCGGCATGACCTTAAAGTCAATATTGTTTTCCGCGAGGATGCTACCTCCAATCTAGGCGCGCATGTCTCAATTATACACAATCGGTTGAATTTATTGTGTCGAGACGTGTCAGGCCTGCTGCGCGAAGTCCCAGGCCTTGTCGGCAAGTGGTCGGATCATTTCGGCTTTGGCGGGAGCGAATTCGCTTGTCGCAGTACCATCCCGAACGCGGCCGATGATGCCCTGCAAGATGGCGGCGATGCGAAAGAAATTATACGCAAGATAGACGGATAGGTGGGAGCGCGGGTCGAGGCCGGTACGAGCGACGTAGGTATCGACATAGGCACTCATCGACGGAATGCCTAGGAGACGCAGGTCGTGGCCGACGAGAGTAGCAGTACCCGCTGTGCTGTCGGAATACGGCATGTGCCACGCCATCAAATGATAGCTGAAGTCAGCTAGCGGATCGCCGAGCGTCGACAATTCCCAATCGAGCACCGCGAGGACCTTCGGCTGGTCGCGCGCCACGATCAGATTGTCGAGCCGGTAGTCGCCATGCACCAGCCGCACCGGTCCGCCTTTCGGAATATGCTTAGGCAACCAGTCGATCAATCGTTCCATCGCATCGATCTTTTCGGTTTCTGACGCGCGATATTGCTTCGACCAGCGTTCAACCTGGCGCGCGATATAGTTCTCGCCCTTGCCGAAATCGCCGAGACCTACACGGAAGGGATCGAGTGTGTGCAGCCGAGCGATCGTCGCATTCATCGAATCATAGATCGCTGCGCGCTCAGCCGGATTGGAGTCCGGCATTTGCGGCTCCCAGAAAACGCGGCCGTCGACAAAACCCATCACGTAAAAAGCCGTTCCAGCGATACTCTCGTCGGCGCAATAGGCGAGGGGCTCTGCGACAGGGAAGCCCACTGCGTGGAGTGCCCGAATCACGCGATATTCGCGGTCGACGGCATGCGCCGACGGAAGCAGCTTGCCGGGCGGCTTGCGGCGCAGCACGTAGCGCCGCGCGGGCGTCTCCACCAGATAGGTTGGATTCGACTGGCCGCCCTTGAATTGCTTGACGATCAGCGGCCCCGCAAAACGCTTGACCTGCGTTGCGAGATAATGCTCAAGGCGCGTGTTATCGAGACGCAGCGCCGGCACCGCATCCTTGGTGCCCGAAAAAGCCCGCTGGCGGTCAATTGATGTCATTGTCTGACTTATTTGCGCGCTGCAAACGTAATCGGCGCATCGGCGTAGATCTTATACTGTTGTGATTTCGTCTTGGCCTTGTCCTCCTCGTTCACATATTGAATCGAGCTTTTCCCATGAAGCTCACGCGGCAGGATCATCACGCGAACAAAGCGGCTGGACTTATCGGGTGCCGCTTGCGCGAATACCTCGTCAGCACCGGACTCGTACCAGGCGCCTCCCGGCCCAAACGAGGTCGAACGGCTGTGCGTGTCGATGCGTATGCCGCCTTCGATCAAGCAGCGGATGCCGGGCCCCTGGTGACGATGCAGATAGGCGCAGCCTCCAGGCGGAAAGGCGACACTATCGCCACGCATTAGTAGCTTGCCCTTCGGCAGTGTCTCGAGAAAAGCGGTCAGCTTCTCATGCGTGATCATGCCCGGGGCGTTAGCTGTGATGCTACCCTGATCGCCACGCGCGAGCTCCCAACGCCAGCATGTGACGCCGGCCTCGCCCGGCTTAACGCTGACCGCGGTCTCGCCCTGCCACGCTTCGCCCTCGCTCAGCACTTGATCGCCGATTGCAGCGGAGCCCCACACAACAAAAATGAAGCGAGCGGCTGGCGGCAACCGGAACCGGACTTTATCGGCGTTGGAAAGCACATCCTCGTAAAGCCGCAACACGGGGTGCATTTATCCACCTCCTGCCGACCGTTTTGGCGAAATAACCCGCTTCCCTCGCGGGACGAGTGAAGGCTACTTCTCCCGCTCAATTGCGCGCCACCCTATGTCGCGACGACAAAACCCATCGAGCCAATGGATACGGTCGATGGCCGCATAGACGCGACTTCGCGCCTCGCGAACAGTTTTTCCGCACGCGCAGACATTGAGGACGCGCCCGCCATTAGCGAGAATTCGATTGCCATCAGCCTTGGTGCCGGCATGGAAAATTTCCACACCGTCGATCTGTGCCGCCATGTCCAAGCCTTCAATGACTGACCCTTTATTGTAATTACCCGGATAGCCCTTCGCTGCCATCACAACTGTAAGCGCCACGTCCGGATGCCAGCGCAAATCAAAATTCCGCAGCTGTCCATCGTGTGCGGCCAGCAGCGCCGGCACCAGATCCGACATCATCCGCAGCATCAGGACCTGGCATTCCGGGTCACCGAAGCGAACATTGTATTCGATCAGCTTCGGGCCATCCTTGGTAATCATCAATCCAGCAAACAGCACGCCCTTGTATGGCGCGCCGGCTCGCTTGAGAGCGCGCACAGTGGGGTGGATGATCTCGTCCATCACGCGCCGATTCACATCGTCGGTTATAATCGGCGCCGGCGAATATGCGCCCATGCCGCCGGTGTTCGGCCCCTTGTCGCCGTCGCCGACGCGCTTATGGTCTTGCGCGGACGCAAGCTGCATCGCGGTCTCCCCGTCGCAGAGCGCGAAGAACGAAGCTTCTTCACCAACCAGACGTTCTTCGATCACGATTTCCCAAGCAGGGGCGCCGAGGCCGCCACCAAACATCATATCGATGGCCTCTTCGGCTTCTTGTATTGTTTCCGCAACCACGACGCCTTTGCCCGCGGCAAGTCCATCAGTCTTTACGACGATTGGGGCGCCCTTTTTGCGCACGTAATCCTTCGCCGCGCTCGCGCCTTTGAAGCGTTCGTAAGCAGCCGTTGGAATGTTGTTGGCCTTGCACAGGTCCTTGGTGAAACCCTTCGAGCCTTCCAGTCGCGCTGCCCATTTAGTCGGACCGAAAGCCTTGATACCGGCGGCTTCCAGATTATCGACAATGCCGGCGCACAGCGGCACCTCGGGTCCGACCACGATCAGGTCGATTTTTTTGTCTTTAGCGAATGCGATCACTGCCTTGTGGTTGGCAGGGTCGAGCGCCACGCATTCGGCCTCGCGCGCGATGCCCGCATTGCCGGGTGCGCAGTAAAGCTTGTCGGTCAGCGGACTGGCGGCGATTTTCCAGACCAGTGCGTGCTCGCGTCCGCCGGAACCGATGATGAGGATGTTCATAGGACGCGTGGGCGGCCTTTAGTGGATCGTTGCCATTGGTGTAGCATGGCTCGTTGCGCCTGCAAGAGATTCGACCCGCTATGGCAGAGCCCGCACTCGATAACGTTGTGGAATGGACCGTCTCGGAGCTCTCGGCGGCGCTCAGGCGCACAGTCGAGGATGCCTACGGCTATGTCCGAGTCCGCGGAGAGATTTCTGGTTTTAAGGGTCCGCATTCGTCGGGCCATGTCTATTTTGCCCTCAAGGACGAGAATGCCTGCCTCGAGGCTGTAATCTGGAAAGCCACCTATGGCCGCATGCGCGTCAAGCCCGAGGAAGGACTCGAAGTCATTGTCACGGGCAGGTTAACGACATACCCCGGACGTTCGAAGTATCAAATCGTCATCGATGCTCTCGAGCCCGCCGGCATCGGCGCGCTGATGAAGCTTCTAGAGGAACGCAAGAAAAAACTTGCGGCCGAAGGGTTGTTTAATGAAGAGCGTAAGCGGCTTCTACCGTTCCTGCCTGAGGTGATCGGTGTCGTTACGTCGCCAACCGGCGTGGTGATTCGCGATATTTTGCATCGACTTGAAGACCGTTTTCCCCGGCGCGTACTGGTGTGGCCGGTTCGGGTGCAAGGCGAAACCTCGGCGGCGGAAGTCGCCAATGCTATCTGCAGGTTCAACGAACTGCCGGACCGCGGGCCTTTGCCGCGACCCGCTTTGATCATAGTCGCGCGCGGTGGCGGCTCGCTCGAGGATCTGTGGTCGTTCAACGAAGAGATCGTCGTGCGGGCGGCAGCATCCAGCATCATCCCACTTATCTCTGCTGTCGGACACGAGACCGACGTGACGTTAATCGATTTTGCCGCTGATCGACGCGCGCCCACGCCTACTGCCGCTGCGGAAATGGCGGTGCCGGTGCGCGCGGAGCTGATGATTACACTTGCTGATCTTGGCGCACGCAAGCTCGCCTGCTGGCGGCGCAACATCGAACGACATCGCAAAGAACTTCGCTTGCTTACACGCGGGCTGCCGGCCCTCGATGATCTGCTGGCCACTCCGCGCCAGCGGCTTGACGCCTGCACTGGCCGTTTGCGACGCGCGCTTAGTGCCAATGCCCAAATCCACCACACGCATTTAACGCGTGTGGCGTCGCGTCTGTCTCCGCGGCTTTTGTCGCACCGCGTAGACCGCTGCAACGAACAGACGGCTGGTTTCAGCGAAAGGGCGCGACGCGCCTTCCGGATTATCCAGGACCGTCGCGTGCAACGGCTGCGCAGCGCCGGGCAATTGCTTGCGGCCTATTCCTATCGTGGCGTGCTCGCCCGGGGCTTCGCACTCGTCCGCGATGGGGAGGGACATCCGCTACGCTCTTCGACCGCCATTGGTGCGGGCATGCGGCTCGACATCGAATTTGCCGATGGCCGTGTAGGCGCGACCGCCGACGGCGAGCGCGTCCTAGCGTCCGCGAAAAGCAAGACGCGCGGGCGCGGCAGTAGCGAGGGTCCTGGGGGACAGGGCAACCTGTTCGACTCATAGGGGCACATTCGAGGGTTTCACTCGCAGAGCCGAACGATTATGTTTGGCTAAAATCCGAATCCGGAATTGGAGGCCGCTTTGCTTAACCGCTACGATCGCCCCTCGCCGATGAATGGCGAGGCAGAGGTAAAATACCTCGACGGCGATTTCCGCGTGGTACGCCCGGGCGCGTTTGTGCGCTGCGCAGTGACAGGCCTGCCTATTCCGCTTGAGGAGCTGAAGTACTGGAGCGTTGATCTGCAGGAGGCTTATGCGACCCCGGAGGCGGTTCTACAGCGCCATCGTCGATCGAACGCGGTCAAAAAAACAGCCGATTAGCGTCTGAGCTTCAATGTCACGAGCCGGCGCAGTTCATCGGCTTCCTCCACCAACATAGTTACGGCCAACTTATGGGCTCGCGAGGCGAGTACCTCGAGCAGCGGGTCGCCCGCCATTCGCGCGTGATCCTTTTCGGTGGTAAGGAGAGCAAGCCCGCTGTGCTCGGCCTGCATAATAAGTTCTGCCGCTTCTTCCGCTGTATATCGGTGATGATCGTCAAATGCATGGCGCTGCGTCACGGCGATACCAGCCTTGACTGCGGTTGCAAAGAACTTTTCGGGGTCACCAATACCTGCGAAGGCCAGCACGCGGCGTCCCTTAAGCAACGCTGGCGTACCTGGGTCGGGCACGAGACGACCATGGAATACGGGAAGCGCGCGTGCGCGGCATTGCTCTGTCACACTGTCGGCATAGGCATCGTCACCCACCACCAGCAGCCCATCCGTCTGAGCGATCTGTGCGGCTAACGAGGCTCGCAGCGGTCCGGCAGGAAATATGTAACTGTTGCCGACGCCGCGTCGCGCGTCTACCACGGCGAGGGTGAAGTCCTTCTTCAACGAAGGATTCTGCAATCCATCGTCCATGATGACGAGGTCAGCGCCTTGCGCGCGGGCAAAAGCGGCACCGGCGACCCGGTCCCGTGCAACGACGACGGATGCGACTTGCGCGATCAGAAGCGCCTCATCGCCAACCTGGGCGGCAACATCCTTATGAGCATCCACAAGCTTGGGCCCCACGACATTTCCTCTGTAGCCGCGACTGAGACAAAATGGGTGGTGGCCGGCACCCGCGAACATTCCTGCAAGCATCATTACCGTCGGTGTCTTCCCTGCGCCGCCAAGCGTGAAATTGCCTACGCATATGACTGGCACTTCGGCCTGTGTCCCTTTCACTGACATACGTCTCGCTGCGATCGTGCCATAGACGGACCCCAGCGGGGCGAGCATGCCTGCGGTTAAACCGGGCTTGCGCCACCAAAACGCCGGTTCACGCATGGTGGGCCCGCTGGCGCAATTGGAGTTGCATCAGGTAAGGATCGAGAGACACCAATGTGCGATCCAGTGCGCCACCTAATTTGCCCACTACGACGTTGGCTGTTTCGCTGACACGCGCGCAAGCATTGGGGTCGGCAAGCCAAGCGGCAAAATGTGCCGTGAGACGATCAACGTCTTCAATCAATTCGCCGGCATGGGCATTGTCGAGGGCGGCGTAAATCTCGCTAAAATTCCATACGTGTGGACCGTGCAGGATTGCGGCGCGTAGCTTGGCTGCCTCGACCGGGTTTTGGCCGCCGTGTCTGACTAAAGAGCCGCCAATGAACACGGCGGATGCCAGCCGGTAAACGAGACCTAGCTCCCCCACCGTGTCCACGACATAAATCTGCGTCGCGCGCGTAGGCAATTCGCCGCGGGAGCGCAGAGTTGCGCTCAGGCCCGTGCCAGCCGCTATCTCGGCGATGCTAGGGCCCCGATTGGGATGACGCGGCGCGATCAAGGTCAGCAAATCCGGGAAATTCGGAGACAGGCGGGTGTGTGCTTCGATGATTACTCCCTCTTCGCCTGCATGAGTGGAAGCGGCTGCAATGACCGGTCGGCCGCCAATTGCGTCTTGCAGCATTGCGAGCGCGGTCGGATCGGCGGGCGGCGCGGGTACGTCAAGCTTGAGGTTGCCTGTGGTCACCACGTTTGATGCGCCCAATTCTGCTAAGCGCGCGGCGTCTGACGAGGTGCCGGCCAGACAAAGATCGAGACGCCGAAGCAGACTGGCGATGGAATTCGGTACCCGACGCCAACGCTTGAATGAATGTTCCGACAGCCGGGCATTGATCAGAACCATCGGGATGCTGCGCGCCGATGCCTCTACCATCATGTTTGGCCAAAGCTCGGATTCCACAAACAATGCGAGATCAGGTTGCCAATGATCGAGAAAACGGCGCACGAAGCGAGAAATATCAAGCGGCATGAATTGATGAATCACTCCGCGGTGGAGGCGCTGTTCGGCGAGACCGCCCGAGGTAACCGTTCCTGTTGTAATAAGCATGTCCATGCCGCGCGCACGGATTCGATCGATTAAAGGCAGGACACTTGCAAGCTCACCGACGCTGGCGCCGTGCAGCCAAACAAGAGGACCTTCCGGCCGTACAATGCGACTTTCACCTCGGCGCTCGGACAGGCGCCGACGATGTTCCTTGCCGCGCTTGAGACGTCGTGCAAGGAGAATAGGGGTGAACGGTCCAGCAGCCGCGGACAACAGGCGATAAATCCGCAAACCAGCCGGCAATTTGCCGCTCAAAGTTCGCTGCTCCCCGTTTTGTCTGCAATCTCGTAAGCGCGTATCGTAAGGCGATTGAGTTCGTCTTCGACCCGTTTTCTCGCCGCCTCCAGCGCCTCACGGTCAGCATCGGCACGCACAAAGATCGCCTCACTCGCGACCACGGCTATTCGGCTGAATGGCAAGTTGATCACCGTGCGATCCCAGTTGTCGAGCTGAATGCGGCGGCTCGACGCTATCGCCACCGCGTAAATCGGTCGCCTAGAGTGCTGCGCAAGTTTCACCACGCCAAGCCCTGCGACGCGCGCAATCTTTGGAACATCGGCAGTCATTGCAATATTGTACCCATCTTTAAGGGCCTCAAGCATCTCGGTGAAGGCCACGGCGCCGCCTTTGTGATGAAATCCGCCGTCGTGGGCGCCGGAGCCGCGAATAGTTTCGATATTCAGTCGCTCCGCAGCGCGCGCATTTATCTCGCCGTCGCGATGTCGCGAGACCAGAACCTTGGTACGATGGCGTGGGTCGTCGCGCTTGATGAAAGGGGCCATCAAATGCTGGCCGTGCCACATGGCGATGATCGCCGGATACGTGGCTTGTTCGTAGATGCGCGGTGGTTGAAGCGTGACCTGGCTTGTGCGCCACACAAGCCGGAGATACGAGGCGGCGACTATGCCGACGGCCTCGTTAAAGACAGGTGAAGTGGCGATATTTCGCCTGAACGATCGCATCATCATTCAACGCACCGTTCGGCCCGCGGCTCCTGGATCGAGCAGGCGATGCAACTAGACGATGAAGGAACGCATGTGGGCATTGTCGACAATCTGCTGTGTCTTGGTCTTCCACGCGACATAGGCGCAGGCATAATTCGGGAAGACGCCAACAATGTCGATCTTGTCAAGGCCCTTGAATTCGCTACTGCCCAGCTCGGCGAGCTCTCAGCCAAGTACGAGATGCAGCAGTTGTTTTTTGTCGTCGGCAGTTCTGCGGACATGGATCAGTCCCTGGTCAATGCCCCGGCGGCGTGGATGCTGTGGTTAGTCAAGCCTATGCGAACTCGGTTT
>DATFXJ010000024.1:0-7126 GCA_035315965.1 Pseudolabrys sp. | reverse complement strand
ATGGGGGCAAATGTTAAATGAGCGCCAGATGAGCTCAATCTAGCCGGCCGCTCATGGCAACGCGACGGCAACCCGGTTTCCCAACAAATCGCGGGCCGCAGCATGTTTTTCAAAGGCTGCCGGCCCACAAGCGGTCCGATTAATAACCCATTAATCGAGACCGGCGACAGTGCATCAATTTGGCACAGCTGCGTGTGGGGGGTCATGTCCGAAGTTGTGCTCATCGCCGACGACGATCCGGTTCAGCGTCGCCTGCTAGAAGCAATGGTCAAGCGTTTCGGCTATCAGCCAATGGTCGCCGAAGGCGGCATTGCAGCAATCAAGCTCTTGGCGGGCCCCGAAGCAAAGCGCATTGACGCCATGGTGCTCGACCTGAGGTTTCTTCCAAAGCTACTTCGATTCAGCCGGCGGTTGAGCCGTCGCCGGCATTAGCGGTTTCCTGGCCGGAACCCGACACCACCACATTCGGTGCCGCTGACTGACCCGCGTGGCAACGTGAGGCCCCTCGAGGATATCGAGCGCGATGCCATCCGTTTCGCCATGTCGCATTATCGCGGGCAGATGTCCGAGGCTGCGGGCAGGCTTAGAAATTGGCCGTTCGACCCTCTATCGCAAACTGGAAGGCCTCGGGCTCGAGGACGCTTAATGGCCCGATAGGCCGTTTTGGTTACATGCGATAATGCGGAAAGCGGGTCCCTTCCGGCTCTTTTGCATAGCAAAAATCCCCAACGAAATTGCAGAAATGCCCCTTTTTCGGCCAAATTCCCCGGAAAGTTTAGGGCCGGACGGACGGGGGACCGGCGCTAAGGTCACATTAACCGATCCCGATAACACTCACGGGGTTGCCGTCATGGCAGCCCGAGGGGACGTGGCGGCTACGTGGGACGGATATCACTGAACGATACTGCGGCCATTGATGCGTCGCGCGAGCGTTCACTCGCTGTGACTTTGATACGCGCTACTGCCCGATTGGCGTTGGCGGGATTGTTCATGCTCGGCGCGAACAACTCCTTGCAAAATGCCAGCGCCGAAGGCGACACCCGCACCCTCACATTCCATCATCTGCACACCGGCGAAGACATTAGCATAACCTTCAAGCGCAATGGTCGCTACGACGATGCCGCGCTGAAGAAGCTTGACTGGTTCATGCGCGATTGGCGCAGAGAGAAATCAACCCGCATGGATCCACATCTGTTCGATCTGCTGTGGGAAGCCTATCGCGAGGTTGGAGCGACGCAGCCAATCGAGGTCGTCTGCGGCTACCGTTCGCCCGAAACCAATTCCATGCTTCGGAGGCGATCGAGCGGCGTCGCGCAGTTCAGCCAGCACATCAGCGGTCAAGCGATGGACTTTTTCATCCCGGGCGTGCCACTCGAGAAAGTCCGCGAGGTGGGCCTTCGACTGCAGCGTGGTGGAGTCGGTTTCTACCCGACCTCCGGCTCACCCTTCGTGCACATGGATACCGGCACGATCCGGCACTGGCCGCGTATGACGCACGATCAATTGGCAAAAGTTTTTCCTGATGGACGCACCGTACATATTCCTTCGGATGGCCGGCCGCTGCGCGGTTACGCGCTTGCGCTTGCCGATGTCGAGCGTCACGGTGGTAAGCCTTCCGAAATATCGCTCGACGCTGCGCGTGAGGCGGGAGTGATCACGACCGATGGCCAACGCTCTGCGACGCGATCGATGCGTGGCTTCTTTGCCCGGCTGTTCGGCGGCAAAGATCCCGACGAGGCGAACGAGGAGTCCGCGCCGCAAAATGCAGCCGTGCCCGTGGCCGTTGCGAGCGTGAACCCGCCCAACATCGTCCCGTTGCCGGCCGCGCGGCCAAATACGGTCGCGGTTGCCACGGTCGAGCTGAAACCGCCTTCGGTCGCCGCAGTGGCAGTCAGGCCGACGAGTCCTTCCTTCGTAACGGCGTCGCTTGGCGGCAATCTATTTGACAATCGCGGCTACTGGCGAGGGGCGATAGAGGATGGTCCAGATTTACCGGCGGCGGTGACCGCATCAACCAGGTATCAAACGGCCAGCCTCGACCCAAGCAACGCTGGGACTACTGCTCTTGCCTATGCCGCTGAATCAGAGAGACCGAAGCCGGTACAAGCCCGTCCGATGGGCGGCCGTCCACCGCGTCAGCCGCCGGAAGCCACCGTCATGCCGGCGCAGGGGAATACGACGATCGTTGAGAAGCCCGCGCTGTCGCCGGCCCAGGCGAGCGCTGAACTGCCCATCGACAGCCCATGGCTACGCGCAGCGATGCTGACACCGAGCTTCAGCACCTCCATGAGCGCGACGCAGCTTGGGGCAGTCGACATGCGGCCGTTACAAGAGCTGTTCTACAAGCCGTCGCACTCGCTGGCGATGCCATTCTCGGCCGACCCGCAGCTCGGCCTGGTACCTAGCAGCTTCAATGGCCCGGCGGTCGTCTTCCTGGCAACCACCACGTTCACGACGCAATCGACCGCCGCCTTTGCAATGCAAATAATTGCGCTGCGTTGATCTCTAGTTAGCCATTCCCAATGCGTGCAGGTAGGTGTCGAGCACCTCCTGCTGCTCGCGCCGCTCATCCGTATCCAACTTGCGCAGACGCACGATGGTACGCAGCGCCTTTGTGTCAAAACCGGTGCCCTTGGCCTCCGCATAGACGTCACGGATGTCGTCAGATGTCGCCCTTTTTTCTTCTTCAAGCCTCTCGATGCGTTCAACGAAAGCTTTCAGCTGATCTTTAGCGAAGCGGGTAGCTGGTTGCGTTTTTTCAGCTGAGGCGGTGGCAGACATTGACGTCTCCTTGACTATGCAGAGCGGCTGCTTGCCGCCATTTGCCAAGAAGCTTTCGGAATTGGGCGTCCCCAGGTCAAGGCAAGGGCGCCGTCATCCACGCTGTTCACATGTAATCGGTGAGTACTAGTGGCGAGGGCTGGACTTTTCGAACGCCGCCTTCTGCTCCGGTGACGCTTCTTTCTGGTATTTTTGACGCCACTCTTCATATGGCATGCCATAGACGATCTGCCGGCTCTCGTCCTTGCTCATGGCGAGGCCCTTGGCGTCAGCAGCTTCCTTCATCCAGTTCGACAAGCAATTACGGCAAAAGCCGGCGAGATTCATCAGGTCGATATTCTGCACGTCGGGGTGCGAACGAAGATGTTCGACCAGGCGGCGGAAGACCGCTGCTTCCAATTCGGTGCGGGTCTTGTCGTCCATATTGGGGTCCTCCACTGTATGAAACATAGACATATCAGGCCTACCTTTGAAGACCCACGGCGCCACGTCCTGCCTTGAGGAGAGTGTATTAGTGAAGTTCGCGCATTTTTCCCATGTCTGGGCTAAGCCGGACATGAATCCGCACCAGCGCTACGAGCAGCTATGGCGTGAGCTGCAGCTATGTGACGAACTTGGCTTCGACTACGGCTTTTGTGTCGAACATCATTTCCGCCCCGACGAAAGCTGGGCTTCGTCACCCAGCCTTTATGTCGTCGGGGCCGCTGCGCGCACACGCCGGATACGCGTCGGTCCGATGGGTTATGTCGTGCCGCTGTACCACCCGCTGCGTCTGGCAGAGGAAATTGCGCTCGTTGATCAGATTGTAGGGGGGCGCATGGAGCTCGGGCTCGTTCCGGGGATCAACCCAGATTATTTCAAGCCCTTCGGCCTCGACTACAATCTGCGCAAATCGCCGACGCTCGAATTCGTTGAATATTTGCGTACAGCCTATGGCCAAAAGCAGCCGTTCTCTTTTCGCGGCAATGTGCATCATACCGACAGCGCGCAGCTTGC
Organism: Pseudolabrys sp.; assembly: GCA_035315965.1. Lineage (GTDB taxonomy): Bacteria > Pseudomonadota > Alphaproteobacteria > Rhizobiales > Xanthobacteraceae > Pseudolabrys. The sequence goes on along the minus strand of DATFXJ010000024.1, from coordinate 3,349 downwards.
CGTACTGCCACTGCAACGTCCACATCCGCCGCTATGGATGATGAGCCGCGACCCGCCGACACTCGAATTCTGCGCCCGGTATGGAATTAATCCCGGGTACTTTCTGGTTTATCCGCGCGCCGACGCGGCGCCGCGCTACCGCAAGTTTCTCGCGGACTGGGCCACCGCCGGCTGGCCGCAACCGCCGAAGGTCGCCTATTGCACAATCGTTTATGTCGATGACACTGAAGAAAAGGCGCTCGACATCGCGCTCGCGCGCGCAGCCCACGCCTATGAGGGTTTCTTGCCTCCTCCCAAGCCCGGCGAAACGTTCGAGCAGCGTGTCCGTGAGCATGCCACGAAATTCATCGGCCGTGGCGAGCCGGGAGCGTCCGAGATCATGGCTAATCTGTTCGACAAAGACTATTTGATGAAGCACGAGCTGGTATTTATCGGTTCGCCGGACACGGTCGCCAAGAAAATCCGTGCGACCGCACATGCCGGCCTGTTCAATGTCTTCATGGGTGAGTTCAATTTCTCGGATCTGCCGGAGGCGGATCTCATGCGCTCGATCCGCCTGTTTGGCGAGAAGGTCATACCGGCTCTGCGCGCGTATGAGCCATTTTGATGCAAATTGCCTTGCGCCGAAAATACGACAGGACGCAATTCCGCTAGCAGGAACACAACTCTTTTATTGCGCCTGGACCAATTCCGGACGCGCTGCAAGGCGGGCGGTGTTGAGCCGATGGATCGCGAAGCAGACAATCCCGCCAGCCAGGAACGGAAGCGCCGACCACATGTAAAGTTGCTGCACTGGCATGCCGACGAATAGCGCACCTACCAATGGACCGACGATTGATCCGATGCGTCCGAGTCCCAATTCCCAGCCCGAGCCATTGGCGCGCAGCGAGGTCGGATAAATCAATGCGCCCACGACGTTAATGCCGGACTGGATGCCCAGAACTAGGAAACCAGCAAAGAATGTTGCAACCAATAGCGCAGACTGCGAGGTTAATCCGGCAAAGCCGATCGAACCAACCACTGGCACGGCGAGCGCGAACATGAGCGTAATCGCCAGGAAACGGTGCCGCTGAAGCCACCCACACAGCAATAGCGCCCCCACCGTGCCACCAACTTGCAAGCTCGCCCCTGCAAGCGCCACTGTTGTGGGTGGCAACTTAGCTGCGGTCATTAGCGTCGGCGTCCAGCTGAGCAGAAAGAAGTAGCCCATCAGGTTCAGGGCAAACAGCAACCAGAGCAGCGGCGTGATCAGTGCAAGCCCCTGGCGAAACAAATAAACCGGATTGAAACCTGGGAACTGCTGTTCGTCCTCGATAACGAATTTGGCGTTCGGCGATAGCGGGAATCCCGGACTAATGGCAGTGATCAAACGCTCCATCTTGGAGCGCTGGCTTTCATGGAGCACCATGTACTTGATCGATTCCGGCATGCCGATTTGCGCGGCGATGGCGATGATGATCGGCACGACACCGCCGATCATGAATATAATTTGCCAACCATATTTCGGCACGAGCGCCGCGGTTACAAAACCTGGAATAGCGCCGCCGATTGGCACGCAGCCGACGGCGATAATAGCAAGCGTGGCACGCAGCTTACGCGGCGCCGATTCAGCGTTGATCGCGACAACGTTAGGAATAACACCCCCGATCCCAAGGCCTGCCAGTAAGCGGAGCCAGAACATTTGATCGAGGTTGGTCGCGTATGCCGCGACGAGCGTGAAGACGCCAAATAATAAATTGGACGACACCAGTGCCGACTTGCGGCCGAAACGGTCACCCACCCATCCAAACAGTGCTGAACCGAACAAAATGCCGATTAGGCTCGCACTAAACACCGGACCGAGGGCACCTGGTTTCAACGCCCATTCTTTGACAAGGCTGGGCGCGGCGAAGGCAATCGCGGCGATGTCATAACCGTCAATGAGAACGATAAAAAACGACCAGATTATCAGCTTGATATGGAACGAGCTTAGTCCGCGTTCGTCGAGCAGCCGTGAAACTGGAACAACTTGGTCCGCCATGATTGCCTCCCCTGGATCGATTACGGCCCTTGATTTAATGGTCTGCCAACCAATCGCACGCTGCAAGGCAGTTCCTGATTTCCTCCTGCTCAAGTCAAACCCTGCGACACCGGCAAAATCAATGCCGACGGGTGTGCTGTATCGTGATAGATCGTGTCGCTACCGATTTTGTCGGGCCGATAATAGTGAGACCACAGAATTTCGGTGGCTGGGGAATCGCCGTTGACGATTTCAAGTCGCAGACGATGGTCCTGCTTGATGAGATAAGCCATCGGCTCCAGACTGATTTCGAATTTATAAATTTCGTTCGGCTGCAGCGGCTGCGGATCGGAATGGCTGTGGTAAGGCACCATGTCGCTGCTGCGCGCTGGATCAAGCGCACGATGCGAGGCACGCAACCATCCGCGTGTAATAAGCTCAGCAAACGGATTCAATCCCTTGGCGCGGTCGTAGCAAGACTGGGGAAATTGGTCGGAGAGCTTAATGAAAAAATCGGTGTCGCGCGCCGTCGATGAAGCATAAAGAACAAGCTTGACCGGTCCGGAAACCTCAAGATCACTTTCTAGCGGTGCGGTCGTGAAAGTCATTACGCGCCGCGCTGCGTCGAAGCCGCCGGGCGGACCGGCGGCACCGAAGCCAATGACACCGGATACCCAGCCAGGATCAGGATATTGGTAGGTCGTTGAGGCCGCGCCGCGGCCATGTTGTTGTGACAGGCCACCATCGTTGAGAGAGTTGACACTGCCGGACGGTGACGCATTGAGGTACCAATTCATGTAACGGATGCCGGGCGGAGGCCAGCTGTCGACTTTGCGCACGAGATTCGAACCGCGTACCGCATATTCGACGTTCGGGCGGGCCGAATAATCAGTCTGCTTGCCTTTTAGATAGTGGTCGTAGAATGGCAGCAGCACGGTCCGGTGAAATTCGACGCTGGAGAATTCTGCCGCCGCCGCCCAGGCATTTGGCACGCCGGACATTCGCAGCTTTTTCGGCCCTGCCGCGCGACTATAGCCATCGATGTTACCGCGCGTGTGCAGCTGCATCTTCGCCCAGACACCACTTGAATAGAGCGGGACTTTTATACGGTCGAGAACCTCCCAAGCACTACGTTCTCGCCAGAAGTCATCATATGTCGGATGGGCCGCTATCAATTGCGTCAGGTCGGTTTCCTGCTCGCGTGTCGGGCCGCTGGCCGGGAAACGGTTGATAAAACGGTTCTGATACCACCAGTAACCTGGAAAGAAGTCGCAGGGGATGCCGCCGTGATAAGTGCCGCCACGGTAAAGGTCCGCCAATCCGTCATGGGCGGCAATGCACGCGAGCGAT
>DATFXJ010000023.1:0-8177 GCA_035315965.1 Pseudolabrys sp. | reverse complement strand
GAAGAAGCGCTGATGCGCTTGACCGAATCCTATATGGCGCTCGGTATAGTCGACGAGGCGCAAACTGCGGCCGCAGTCCTTGGGCACAATTTCCCGGATAGCTCCTGGTACAAGCACGCTTACGCGCTGGTGAGGACCGGTGGCGTCGAGCCCAAGGAAAACCAGGGTTCGTGGATCAGCAAGGCCTTCAAGGGCCTCGGCCTAGGCTGACGCGCCGTCACATTGAAATTCACAGGAGCATGGCCGGCACGAGCACGAGCCTTGTGCCGGCCTTCTGCGTCTTTAATGATGGCGAATCCATAGGATCCGGGACCTGCTGATGCTCTCCCGACTTTCGATTCGCGACATCGTTCTGATCGACCGACTCGACATCGATTTTGACGACGAGCTTGCCGTTCTCACCGGCGAGACCGGCGCCGGCAAGTCGATCCTGCTTGATGCTTTTGCATTGGCTTTAGGCGGGCGCGGGGACCAGACACTGGTCCGGCAGGGCGTCGAGCAAGGCCAGGTCACTGCGGTATTCGATGTCGCACACGACCATCCTGCGCGAGCGCTCCTCGCAGCCGATGATATTCCCGCCGAAGATGAATTGATCCTCCGCCGCGTGCAGTTTGCGGATGGGCGAAGCCGCGCCTTCATCAACGACCAGCCGGTGAGCGTGCAAGTTCTCAAGCAGCTCGGCAACGCACTCGTTGAAATTCACGGTCAACACGCTGAACGCGCCTTGGTCGATGCCGCGACGCATCGCCGCCTTCTCGACGCCTTCGGTGGGCTCGAAGGGCAGGTGGCAAAGGTCGAGGCATTATGGAAGGCACTGCGGGAAGCGGAGTCCGCAGCGAACGCCCATAAATCCGAAGTCGAACGCGCCAAACGCGAGAGCGACTGGTTGCGTCACGCAGTTGACGAGCTCAACAAGCTTTCGCCGCAAGCTGGCGAGGAGACCGCGCTTGCTGAACGACGCACCGCCATGATGCAGGCTGAAAAAGTGGCGGAAGACTTGCGCAATGCCCACGAGGTCATCGCCGGAACGGACTCTAGCGTGCCGTCGCTCTCGGGGGTGATCCGCCGGCTTGAGCGGCGCGCCGCACAGGCGCCGAGCCTGATCGAGCCGACGGTAAAAGCGCTCGATGCGGCCTTGACGTCGCTTGAGGAGACACGCGCCTACCTTGAAGCGGCATTGCGCACTGCTGATTTTGATCCTGCCGAACTTGAGCGCATCGAGGAACGGCTGTTCGCGCTTCGCGCCGCCGCACGCAAGTATAATGTGCTGGTCGACGAGCTTGGGGCGCTGGCGCGTAAGTACAATGGCGATATCGCTCTGATCGACGCCGGCGAAGAAAAGCTCAGGGCCTTGCAGGCGGCTGCGGCGCAAGCCGAAACCGCCTATCGGTCTGCTGCCGAGGCGCTATCACTGGCGCGCAGCAGCGCCGCCGGCGCCCTTGATAAGGTGGTCAACGGCGAGCTCAAGCCGCTCAAGCTGGAGCGGGCTAATTTCTCCACCCAGATCGACAGTGATCCGGTCACTGCCGGACCGCATGGCATCGACCGGGCGGAATTTTGGGTGCAGACTAATCCCGGCACGCGACCTGGACCGCTGATGAAGGTTGCCTCGGGCGGGGAGCTGGCGCGCTTTTTACTAGCCTTGAAGGTGGTGTTGGCCGACCGCGGTTCGGCGCCGACTCTCGTCTTCGACGAAATCGACACCGGCGTGGGCGGTGCCGTGGCGGATGCGATCGGCATGCGCCTCGCCAAACTGGCGCGCGGCGTGCAGGTGCTGGCTGTGACGCACGCACCGCAGGTGGCAGCTCGCGCCGACCGCCATTATCTCATTACCAAGGATCCTCTGGAGAAAGGGAAGCGTGTTGCGACCCGCGTCACCGAACTGGCGTTAGAACGCCGGCGCGAGGAGATTGCCCGCATGCTGGCCGGCGCTGAGATAACCAACGAAGCCCGCGCTGCCGCTGAACGGCTGATCAAGACGGCGAGTTGATCGCCTCCCCCTCCGATCTTACAACTCCGGAATTGGTTCTGGATTCCGGGTTTGCGAGCTAATGCTCACCCGGAATGACTGCGAATAGCAATATGCCCACGAAACATCCAACTAGCGTCGTAGTGACAGATCTGACCCAGGCGCAGGCCAAGGACGAGCTAAAGCGGCTTGCGGTCGAGATCGCGGCACATGACAAGCGCTACTACCAGCAGGACGCTCCGACCGTAACAGACGCCGAATACGATGCGTTGCGACGGCGAAATGCCGCGATCGAGGCGCGCTTCCCGGAACTGATCCGTTCAGATTCGCCGTCGCAACGGGTAGGCGCAGCACCGACAGGACGATTCAAAAAAGTCCGACACGCGGTGCCGATGCTTTCGCTCGACAATGCGTTCGCGGAGGAAGACGTCATTGACTTCGTCGCCCGTATCCGTCGTTTTTTGAAGCTCGGCAAGAATGAAAGCCTTGCCTTCAACGCAGAGCCCAAGATCGATGGCCTCTCGATGTCGCTGCGATACGAAGACAGCGAACTTGTCACTGCCGCAACCCGCGGTGACGGCGCCGAGGGCGAAGATGTTACGGCCAATATTCGCACGCTCAAGGATGTACCGCACAAGCTAAAAGGCAAGAACGTGCCGCGAGTCTGCGAGGTCCGTGGCGAGGTTTACATGACCAAGGGCGCCTTTTTAGCCCTCAACGAGCGGCAGAAGGCGTCGGGCGGTCAGATCTTCGCCAATCCGCGAAATTCCGCCGCCGGCTCCCTACGGCAAAAGGACCCTGCGATTACGGCCTCACGTCCGCTTGGCTTCTTTGCCTATTCCTGGGGTGAAATAAGCAAAATTCCGGCGCACACACAGTCCGGCATGATCAAGTGGTTTGAATCCTGCGGCTTCAAGACCAATCCGCTCACCCGGCTCTGCCGGTCCACCGAGGAGCTTATCGCCTTTCATCGCAAGATCGAGGAGGGCCGCGCCGAGCTCGATTACGACATTGATGGCGTCGTCTACAAGGTCGACCGCATCGACTGGCAGGAACGGTTGGGCTTCGTATCGCGCACGCCGCGCTGGGGCATTGCGCATAAATTTCCTGCAGAACGCGCGATCACCGTTCTCAAGGGGATTGAGATCCAGGTTGGTCGCACCGGCGCCTTCACGCCGGTGGGCAAGCTGGAGCCGGTCAGCGTCGGCGGCGTCATCGTGCAAAACGTCACGCTGCACAACGAGGACTACATCAGGGGCATAGGCGGCGGAGGTGAACAATTGCGCGACGGCCGCGACATCCGCATCGGGGACACCGTGGTGGTGCAGCGTGCCGGCGATGTTATCCCGCAGATTGTCGATGTTGTCGCGGATAAGCCGCGCGGGAAAGAGATGTATCATTTCCCGACGAGGTGCCCATGTCCACTGAAAACCAAGGTAGTGCGCGAGGAGACCGCGACCGGCGAGGAGGGCGCGCGTGCACACTGCACAGGCGAATTCGCCTGTCCGTTCCAGAAAATCGAACACCTCAAACTGTTCTGCTCGCGGCGCGCCTTCGATATTGAGGGGCTAGGCGAGAAGCAGATCGAATTCTTCTTTGAAAAAAAATGGATAAGGGAGCCGGCCGACATCTTCACTCTTCCTCAGCGTAACACGAAGATCAGGCTTGAGGACGAGGAAGGCTACGGCGAAACCTCGGTGCGCAACCTGTTCGAAGCCATCGAGCAACGGCGCGAGATTCCGCTCGACCGATTCATCTATGCGCTCGGGATCCGTCATGTTGGTGAAACAACCGCCATGGCGCTCGCGCGTGGCTACGGCTCATGGAAGGCATTTCACGACGCAGGATTGAAAGTCGCCAAAGGTGACGAGGAGACGATCGCCGAGATGGATACACTCGATCAGATTGGCGACACGGTGATTCAGGCCGTTGCCGCGTATTTCGGCGAAAGCCACAACCGGGGCATCGTCGAGCGGCTAACCAAGCAAGTGAAAATTTTCGATGCAGAGAAGCCAAAAAAAGATACCGCCATTGCCGGAAAGACGGTGGTGTTCACCGGGGCGCTAGAAAAGATGACACGCGAGGAGGCCAAGGCGCAGGCCGAGCGCCTCGGCGCCAAGGCCGCCGGCTCTGTTTCCAAGAAAACCGATTATGTTGTTGCCGGACCGGGCGCTGGTTCCAAACTGGCAGACGCCAAGAAGCTTGGCGTGATGGTACTGACCGAGGACGAGTGGCTGAAACTTATCTCTAGGTAATTAGTCCTTTTAGCCCCAACCGGCTTTCGTTTCCAAAAACCACTGTGGCCCAGTGACCTTTAGACCGTCAGGCACCGACATTGACCGCCAAGCGCCGCCCCCAATTTGCTTGCTAGTGCTTGCTAGCGGATTGCTAATTAGAGTAGGAGTGTTTGAGGCTCAAACACTCAGAGAAGCCCTATGGCAGTGGCAAAGATCACCAAGCGGGAAGTGGATCGATTGGCCCCTGGCCAAGTGGTTTGGGATACCGAAGTCAAAGGCTTTGGCATCCGGCGACAGACTACTGACGCTGTGTTTTATCTGCTGCGCTATAGGCTCAACGGTAAGCAATCGTTTTATTCAATTGGCCGCCACGGCTCGCCTTGGACGCCAGAGATGGCGAGGAAGGAAGCCAAGCGGCTGCAAGGTCAAGTTGCCTCAGGCATCGATCCACTTGCTGAGCGCCAGGCAGAACGTGAAGCGAGCAAGCAGCCAGAGGGGTTGACCTTTGGTGAAGCCGTTGAACTGTACCTAGCTCGTGACTGTTGGAAGCCCGGAAGCCTTGTTCAGATCACTAACCACCTTCGTAGTTTGGCGAAGCCTCTCCATCCCTTGCCGCTAGCCGAAATCGATCGCCGTAGAGTGGCGGAGACCCTTGCTGCAATCCAAACCAACTCCGGACCCATTGCGCGGAACCGAACCCGCACTTCAATCTCCGCAATGTATCGGTGGCTTGATCAAGAAGGGCGAGTGGCCGAAGGCACCAACCCTGCCGCTAGCACAGCCATAGCCGACGAAGGCCCAAGCCGTGATCGAGTACTGAGCGATGCTGAGTTAGCGGAGGTGTGGGCTGCCCTTGGTGACGATCACGTTGGGGACATCATTCGGCTTTTGATCCTCACCGGCCAACGCAGAAATGAAATCACCAGGCTACATTGGTCTGAGATCGACTTCGACAAAGCCTTGCTGACGCTGCCGCCTGCTAGGACAAAGAACTCCCGCACACATGAACTCCCCTTGGCTCCGCAGGCCCTAACGATCCTTAAGCGCTGGGCAGCCCACGGGGTGCGTGGCAGAGCCAACGACGGACTAGTCTTCGATCCTGTGGGTTGGGACGTTCGTAAGAAGAACCTAGACAAGGCGATCCTTGCCAAGCGTGGCCGGAAGCCAATGCCGCATTGGACGCTTCACGATCTTCGACGGACTGCGGCCACTGGCCTCGCTCAGCTTGGCGTTTTGCCCCACGTGATCGAATGTGTGATGAACCATCTTTCAGGCTTTAGGGCCGGAGTGAGCGGCATTTATAACCGTAACTCTTATCTTTCTGAGATGCATGAAGCATTGCAGCTTTGGGCGAACAAGGTGGATGAGATCACAGCCTAATTAGCTGACCGCCAAACTCGTCTCGGAATGCTGTCGCGTCTTCCGGATCGCCAAAGCACCATCGAACATAGTGACGGCCTTCGTGATAGCGACCGCTGCCTCGTTGACTTTGAATGCCCCGAGTAGAGTGCCAATCGTGCATAGCGTTGAGGGTAGCACCGAAGCCTTTCAGGGGCACCATTAGTTCAACGATATGCGGATACCAGCGTTCGATATCTTTAGTGCTAGCGCGTCCCTTATACCCAGCCATTGAGATAACCTAGCACATCGGCTGGCGCCAAGCGGTAGCAGTCCTTGGCTAAGTAGACCAATCACGTTGACGCAATCACGGTATAGCCGGGTTAAAATCGCGCAGGACAACTCAGTTATGGGGAGAGAATAAGATGTCTTATGCACTAATCACCGCACTGATCTTTGGAATATTTGCGATCTTGCACGGCTGGCGGATCTATCAAGGATGGACGGTGCAGCTTGGACCGCACTCCATTTCCATGACCGTGTCGTGGGTCGCCCTTGTCGTTGCTGCGCTGTTAGCGATTTGGGGCTTCACGCTATTAAGATGAGTTAGGCGTCCGCTGAGGTTAGTACTGGGGTTGCGGGGATTGCGCTGTCTTTGGACGGTGGCCTTTGGCGCTCTAAATGGCTAAGAAGTGAGCCAACCCTTCGAAACGTCTGGCGGGAGAATTAAACGCGACAAGAATAAGTCAGGACCGCTCGGATTTGCACGGTTATAGTCAACGTTCGCGCATTCCTGAACGTTTTGCCAAGCGAGAATTTGTACAGTTCTTGGCAAGGAGTTTGGCCGTACTCGCGCTTCGTCCCAGGGCTCTAAAGGATGACAACCTATGCGTCCCGGGCGTGCGATCCATGCACCTGCACATATTGCGCCTTGAGCGATAGCCACTTGGATTGCGCGCCAAGTATCATCGTCGCCAACAGAACCGTAAATACACGGAAGGAAATGGACTGGTTGCTCATTTCCCGCAGCGGTTTCGACCATCGCCGATCGGCCTGCATTTATCAGCCCTTCACTCCATCCACGATAATAAAGTGAGCTTAGAGATGGATCTCCCTCAACATCGAGGAACACGAGAATTCCCTCTGCCATCGATGAAAGGTATGTATTTCCGAACGCAGCGATAATTGCCGCTCCGTTTTTTAGCCCATCTCTACGACCCTCATTGCGGTCGCCCGCAACGTGCTTTGTTTGTTGCGCTATGGAAAGGACGCGAATGCCATTGGAGCGTAACAGTGCGCTTTCGAGATGAGCTTGATACCTTACGGGGTTTTGATCTCCAGGGCCTTTGAAGTAGCGTCCCCAAAACGATGGGCGAGAGGTCAGTTGCTTTGTGGCTGTTGCTATCAGCTTGTTCGTAACGACCGCGTTCGTGTCTGCACCGTCAGTGTTGGGTAAATCCTTAGCGCCGCCCAGCTTTGCCAAGTCTGGTCGGCGAGGGGGTTTTTTCGGCCGAGTCTTTCTGACCGTTGAAGTTGCGCTCATAGTTTTTTCACCCAGACAGTATTTGACTGTCGTTCTGGGTAAGAATGCGGGCGTGCCCAAATTAAATTTTGCTCGACTATTACTCAGCCGGTGAAGCCAATCTCCTCACAAAATAAACCAGCTCGCTTGCGGTTGCACCCGTCGCCATCATATCGCCTAACAGAACTCCAAGCATTTTAAGGCCAATGCAGAAGTCCTTACTGTGGGCTTTGGGGGCGGCAGCGTTTGTCCTTTCCGTTTCCAAGGCTCCGGCACGTGACCTTGGTCAATGGGATGACGTTGATCCGCTAGATCGCCAGTGGTTCAAGGGGCTGATGCGGCCAGACAATCCGCACGAGCCCTGCTGTGGGCTGGCAGACGCTTATTGGGCTGACGGCTATGAGGTGAAGGGCGATCAGTACGTCGCCATCATCACCGATACACGTGACGACAAACCACTCGGTCGCCGTCACATCGAGAACGGAAAACGTTTTGCAGTTCCCAATACCAAGATCAAGTGGGACAGTGGCAATCCGACCGGGCACGGCATTATCTTCATCGGCTTTCATGGTGAGGTCTTGTGTTACTTGCCACCGGGAGGAGGGTAGCCAGTAGGCTGTTGGCACCCTTCGCCAAACTAATCCCGCCAAAACCTCGCAAAGCGATCCGGCGCTAACGCTGTATAACGCGCTGTTGATTGCAAATTTGCGATGCCCAAGGTAATGCGGCAGTGATCGCGTGGCCGTCATTCGCCAGCTTGTACCCCGTCGAATGTCCGCTCTGGGTCAAAAGCAGACATTTTGCGATGCGAGAGCGATGTCCGCTTTACCCCCGAAAGCGGACTCTTGCACTGCACTTGCGCATGTCCGCTGAGGGCCAACAGCGGACATCGGGCTTATCATTCATTCGCTTGATCGGAGCGGAAACAAGAGTCAATTCGATTTAACCGCGAGGGCAGCGACTAAAAAAAATCCTACGTCGTATTGTAAACTGTGAAACTCAGCGTCACGATTGTGCTTTCAGCATAGCGGGAGGGGTCCAATGATTACCATTCCCGAACTGGCATCGGAAGCTTTGGGGGCTCACCTCGCAACCCACATGGGTCGCCGGT
>DATFXJ010000022.1:0-8450 GCA_035315965.1 Pseudolabrys sp. | reverse complement strand
TGGCGGGCCACTTCAGCCCGAAACAGCATCTCGGCTTCGAATTTGCGGCCTGGTACTGGCATTTCGTTGACGTGGTATGGCTGTTTCTGTTCGCGTGCATATATGTTTGGGGAGCGGGTGTGCCGCACCCAGAGTGACCAGGGTAGATGTATTGCTTGAACAGGGCGGCGTCATTACGCCGCCCTGTTTAAATTTTATTTCACTAACGCCATGACCAACCAAACATCACAGGAGGATCTGCCGATCGGTCGTGGCCTCTGCGGCCGCTGTCCCCGTTGTGGCAACGGACAATTATTTCAAGGGTTCCTTTCGTTGCGCCCGGCGTGCGAACGATGCGGCCTCGATTACGGTTTCGCAGACACCGGCGATGGTCCGGCGGTGTTCGTGATCCTTATTGGAGGATTTATTGTTGTCTTCGCGGCGCTGATCATCGAGATCGTGTACCAACCGCCATATTGGGTGCACGCGGTTTTATGGCTGCCGTTAATTCTGATCGTGACGCTCGCTCCGTTACGCCTAGTCAAAGGTTTGTTGATCGCGTTGCAATATCATCACGAGGCGGCGGAAGGCCGCCTAGCGAGTCGGAGCGACACGTGAGCAAGACGCGGCGTAAGCGAAAAGGCGGCTTGCTCGACGCGACGCTCTTGGCCTTCGCCGGTATCGCGATTCTAATCGGGCTCGGTGTCTGGCAACTCGACCGCAAAGTCTGGAAACAAAATCTGATCACGTCGATCAATGCGCGGCTAAGCCGCGCTCCGGAAGATCTGCCGCCTCGTGCCGGCTGGTCGCGACTGCGAGAGGACAGCGAAGAATTTCGTCGGGTAGCTTTCCCAGCCGAATTCCTCGATGGCGAGGAAGCACTTGTGTATACGACCGGTTCTCCTTTGCGTCCCGACGTGAAAGGGCCGGGGTATTGGGTGTTTTCGCCAGCTCGGCTTGCCGGTGGCAGCATCATCTTGGTCAATCGCGGCTTTGTACCGGCCGATCACAAGGATCCGGCCACGCGTGTCGAGGGTACTCCCCGTGGCATCATCGATGTCGTCGGCATCATGCGTTGGCCGGAGGCACGCGGCTCCTTCACTCCGGCGGATGATCCAAAGAACAACGTCTGGTTCCTGCGTGATTCCAATTCCATCGCCACGTTCAAGAAATGGGCGACCGCGGCGCCTTTCTATATTGACCAGGAAGAGCCGGCTCCGACCGGTAGCTGGCCGAAACCAGGCAAGCTGGAAGCGCATTTAACCGACAACCATTTGCAGTATGCCATTACGTGGTTCGGCCTCGCGTTTAGCCTCGGTGGTGCGTATGTCGTTTGGCTCGCACGCCAGCTCTTGCGGCGGCATTGAGCGGCTTCCTTGTGAAAGGGAGCGCCCAAGGTTACTGTGCGGGTGCCATTACCGTCGTCGGCAGATCATAAAATAAAAGCTGAATCAATGCGTTACGTCTCTACCCGAGGCGAGGCTCCCTCGCTCGATTTTATCGAGGCAATGCTCGCGGGCCTTGCCCGCGATGGCGGTCTTTATGTGCCGGAACTTTGGCCGACGCTCAATCGCGCGACCGTAGAAAGCTTCGCAGGCAGGCCTTATGCCGAAGTCGCAGTCGAGGTGATCCGCCCCTTTGTCGGAGATGGGATCGCAGAGTTGGATCTCGCGCGCATGGCGCGCGAGGCCTACGGCAATTTTCGGCACCCGGCGGTGGCACCGCTCACCCAGCTCAATCCGAACCTGTTCGTATTAGAGCTCTTCCACGGGCCCACGCTCGCTTTCAAAGATCTAGCGATGCAGTTTGTGGCGAGGCTGATGGACCATGTGTTGCAGCAATGCGGTGAACGCACCACCATCATTGTTGCGACATCCGGCGATACTGGCGCCGCGGCCATCGAAGCCTTCCGTGGTCGTGCGCAGGCAGATGTGGTGGTTCTTTTCCCACAAGGGCGCATCTCCGACGTGCAGCGGCGGATGATGACCACCGTGCCGGACGCGAACGTCCATGCGCTTGCTATAGAAGGCACGTTCGACGATTGTCAGGCGCTCGTGAAGGCCATGTTTAATCACCATGCCTTCCGTGATCGCGTACGGCTTTCGGGCGTTAATTCGATCAATTGGGCACGCATCGCCACCCAGGTGATCTATTATTTTACTTCCGCAGTCGCACTCGGTGCACCGCACCGAAAGATAGCGTTCACCGTGCCGACCGGAAACTTTGGCGATGTGTATGCCGGTTACGTCGCTTCACGCATGGGATTGCCGGTTGATCGATTAGTAGTGGCGACCAATGTCAACGACATCCTCGTCCGCACCTTCGCTACGGGCGCCTACGAAGTCCGCGACGTCGTTACAACCACTTCGCCATCAATGGATATTCAGGTTTCTTCCAACTTCGAGCGTGTGTTGTTCGATGTCTGCGGCCGGGATGCGCAAACGGTCCGCGGCTTGATGGCCTCATTGGCCCAATCTCGACGTTTCGTATTGCCTGCGCCCGCGCTCAAGGAGCTGCGATCGCTGTTTACCGCTGATCGTGCCGATGAGCAGGAAAGCGCGGCTGAGGTTCGCGCCTGGATGCGCGAGGCCAATTATTGCGCGGATCCACACACCGCTGTCGCGTTGGCGGTAGCTGAAAAGGAAACCCGCGACCCATCGATCCCCATGGTGGTCCTATCGACGGCGCATCCTGCGAAATTTCCCGATGCGGTCAAGGCCGCTTGCGGCGTTGCGCCGGCACTGCCAGATAAGCTCGCCGATCTGGCAAAGCGGACTGAGCGCATCACCATGCTGTCGGCGGATCAAACCGCTGTAGAGCGATATGTAACGTCAGTGTCACGCGCCTCGCGTGAAGGAGCAGCTGCATGAGTGTTAAAGTAACTCGCCTTTCTTCTGGCCTGTCGGTGGTCACCGATCGAATGCCGCATCTTGAAACGGCATCCCTCGGAGTGTGGATCGGCTCGGGCAGCCGCAACGAGAAGTCGGACGAGCACGGAATCTCGCATTTGCTCGAACACATGGCCTTCAAGGGCACCAGGCGCCGCACCGCACGGCAGATCGCGGAGACAATCGAGGCTGTGGGCGGAGATCTCAATGCAGCGACCAGTGTTGAATCGACCGGCTATTTTGCACGCGTGCTCAAGGCAGACGTACTCCTCGCGCTCGATGTGTTGTCCGATATTCTGTCCGAGCCGACGTTCGATGCTGACGAACTGCGGCGCGAACAAAATGTGATTGTTCAAGAAATCGGTGCGACCGAGGACGCGCCCGACGATCTCGTTTTTGATCGCCTGCAGGAAACAGCATTTCCCCAACAACCGGTGGGCCGTTCCATTCTCGGCACGCCGGAAACTGTGCGTTCCTTCAATCCATCGAGGCTACGCAGCTATCTATCGTGCAACTATCGTGCCCCCAGTATGGTCGTAGCGGCGGCCGGCGCGGTTGAGCACGCAGCGATCGTTGCCGAGGTCGATAAACGCTTAGCCAGCTTCAAAGGACCCGCTGCTCCAGAACCGGAACCGGCGTGTTTTCGCGCTGGCACGAGAGTTGAAACACGCGAGCTTGAGCAAGTACATATTGCCATGGCGCTTCAAGGAGTGCCTGTGCGCGACGAACAGCTTTACAGTTTGCAGGTATTCACGAGTGTGCTGGGCGGAGGCATGTCATCGCGTCTGTTCCAGGAAGTGCGCGAAATCCGGGGACTTTGTTACGCAATTCACGCGTTCCACATGCCGTTTGCCGACACAGGGTTGTTCGCTCTCTATGCAGGAACGGACGAATCCGACGCTCCTGAGCTCATGCGTGTGGTTATCGATCAAATCGGCAACGCAACCGAAACTTTGAACGATACGGAGGTAAATCGCGCCAAATCGCAGATGAAAGCAGGGCTCTTAATGGCGCTGGAGAGTTCCGAGGCTCGCGTGGGCCAATTGGCGCGTCAGATGCTCGCGTATGGACGTCCTATCCCGCTTGAGGAAATAGTCGCCAAGGTCGATGCCGTAACTGTTGAAACCGCCCGCACAGCTGGTCGAGGCTTGATTGCCCGCGCAAAGCCTGCGATTGCGGCACTTGGACCAGGCAGCGGTCTTGCAAGCACTGCCGCGATCGCTGAAAGTCTGGTCCGCCGCGCGGCCTGAGCGCACTCAGCCGACACGTCCATGGCGTTCTTTAGAACCGTTAGTTCCAATGAAACCGAGCCGGGCATTGCCGGCGAGGGAGTCACATTGCGTGCGCCTCACAGCGGAGACTTCGCCGAATGGGTCAACCTGCGTGAGACGAGCCGTCGCTTCCTTGTTCCCTGGGAGCCGACTTGGCCACCCGATGATCTCACGCGTGGCGCATTTCGTCGCAGGCTTAAACGGTATGCCGAAGATCAGCGTAGCGATCTGGCCTATGCTTATTTGATCTTCCGTAGCGAGGATAATGCCATGGTTGGGGGACTGACCATTGCCAATATTCGTCGAGGCGTGGCTCAAGCGGGTAGTCTCGGGTATTGGATCGGCGCACCCTTCGCCCAAAGAGGGTACATGACCGCGGCGGTGCGCGCGCTGATACCCTATACTTTCACCGCACTGCGGCTGCATCGGCTGGAAGCCGCGTGCATTCCCGATAACATCGGCTCAGTCCGCTTGTTGGAAAAGACCGGCTTCAAGCGAGAGGGCTATGCTCGCGGCTATCTGTGCATCAACGGAATCTGGCAGGATCATTTGTTGTATGCACGGCTCAAGGACGATTCTGACTGAACGTCACAACCGGGCAACAATGTTTTTCATGTTGAACGCGCAGCGGAAAATGGCTTCGAGTAAAGAATGTGGCATGCGGTCAGTCGCTCGGATTACGGTGCTGATGAGTCTATTGCTGGTGCTCGCCGGCTGCGGCTCCGCCAATCTATTCGGTAATTCCTCCCTGGATTTTTTCAATACGTCATCGAAGGCAAGCACTAGTGACGCCGCTGCCGGTAATGAATCTGCCACCGATATCGAATGTCCCAGCGTCATGGTGCGCACCGGTACGGCCACACTAATGATCGGCAGCAAAGCGGGTGAAGGCGACCCATCCGCGCTTGACCTGCGTTATCAGGCGACGATCATTCGCACCGCACGTGAGTGCCGGGTAAATTCCGGTGTCATGACGATGAAGATCGGAATCGAGGGGCGAGTCATTACTGGGCCTGCTGGCGGTCCCGGCACGATCACCGTGCCGCTTCGACTCGCAGTGGTCCAAGAGGGAGTAAACCCGAAAACTATCCTGTCGAAATTCGCCAGCGTGCAAGTCGAGGTAGCGAGTGCGGTGGATCGTGTTCCCTTTACTCACATTGATCCTGAAATCTCGTTCCCCCTGCCGCAGCCGATAGCGAATATCGACGCCTATGTGGTCTACGTGGGCTTCGACCCAGCAGGAGCACCACAGGAAAAGAAAAAGCCCGCTGGCAAGCCGAAGCCAAGGTCGAAGCCCGGGACGACATCGCGTCAAAGCTGAGTGAAAACTACCAACCGCGTGGATCGACTATCGAGCTCTTAAGGGCGCGCAGGTTTGAGATTGACGCTTAGTTCCTAGTTCAGCTTCTTGCGAACGTCCTCGATGCCTTTGGCAATCAGCTCGCCAGCAAGCTTTCCTTTGGTTTCCGTGCTGAGGATCTTCTCCGCAGCGGCGACAGCGGCCTCGGCGGCGGCACTACGGACATCAGCCGCCGCCTGCGCTTCTGCCTGGGCAATCTTGGTTTCGGCTATCGCGGTCCGGCGGGCGACGAAATCTTCGATCCGCGATTTTGCTTCCACGGCGAGCCGCTCAGCCTCAGCTTTGGCGCCGGCTATAATGTCCTGTGCTTCGCCTTCGGCGGCGTGTCGCCTGCGCTGATACTCGGCCAACACCTGAGCCGCCTCGTCCTTGAGTCTTCGCGCTTCATCGAGTTCAGCTTTGATGCGATCGGCACGCTCATCCAATGACTTCATTACCATCTTGTGAGCGCCCAGATAACCCATGACGCCTACGAAGATGAGGAACGCAATCGCTACCCAAATTTCCGGATCGTGCAGGAGTTCCATGACCTTCGTCAGCCTTTGAGCGTGTCTTTGACCGCCGCATCGACCGCGCTGTCGGCTGGCGCCGTGCCGATCAGCCGCTCAACGATCGCTTTGGCGGCGTCGGCGGCGATGTTGCCGACGTTTGCCATGGCCGCATGTTTGATGGCGGCGATGGTCTTTTCCGCCTCAGCCAACTTCGCGCTGAGCTGGTCCTCAAGCCTTTTACGGGTGGCCTCCGCTTCGGCGGCCTGCTTGTCGCGCATATCTCCGGCTATTGCCTGAGCGCGGGTGCGCGCGTCGGCCAGTTCCTTTTCGTAGGCCGCAACAGCAGCGTCCGATTGCGTTTTGAACGCGTTGGCCTGGGCCAGGTCGTCATCAATCCGCTTTTGCCGGTGCGCAATGATGCTGCTGACGCGTGGCAGCGCCAGCTTTGCCATCAGCACGTAAAGCAGGACGAAGGCAATCACCAGCCAGACCAGTTGCGAGGCGAAGGTCTGCGACTGGAATGGTGGAAAGACGCCGTGCCCACCCTCAGCCGGGTGTTCGGTACTCGCCTTATGCGCAGGCTCGGCCATCGGTTGCTCCAGTGTGGGCGCACCCTTGATTCTACAGTGCGAATAGCAGCAAGAGCGCAATCAGCAGCGAGAAGATGCCGAGCGCTTCAGTGATGGCGAAGCCGAAAATCAGATTACCGAACTGTCCTTGTGCAGCAGACGGATTGCGCAAGGCAGCGGCTAAATAGTTTCCGAAAATAATGCCAACGCCCACGCCGGCGCCGCCCATGCCGATGCAGGCGATGCCCGCACCGATATATTTCGCTGCCACTGGATCCATAATAAACTCCTTCTGGTTTTCGGTCGGGGCGTCAATGACCGGGATGAATCGCATCGTTGAGATAGATGCAGGTGAGAATGGCGAAGACGTAAGCCTGTAAGAAAGCCACCAGCGTTTCCAGCGCATAGAGAATAATGATCATCAGGAGCGGCAGTGCACCGCCGACCCAGCCAGCGATACCTAGACCGGTGCCGAGCAGGATGATGAAGCTGGCGAAAACCTGAAGCGTGATGTGCCCCGCCAGCATGTTGGCGAACAGACGCACGCTATGCGAGATCGGCCGCGAGAGGAAGGACAGTATCTCGATCGCTACAATGAGCGGCAGGATATAGATTGGCACACCTTTGGGCACGAACAGATTGAAGAAATGAAATCCGTGCCGCCACAGTCCATAGCCCAACACTGTTAGGAATACGGTGATCGCGAGTGCCGCGGTGACTATGATGTGGCTGGTAACCGTAAATGTGTAGGGGATCAGCCCAATCATGTTTACGGTCAAGATGAACATGAACAGCGAGAACACGAACGGGAAGAATCTCATGCCCTCGGCGCCGGCGGTGCTGCGCACGGTACTGGCAACAAATTCGTAGGATAATTCTGCCGCCGATTGCAGCCGTGAGGGCACCAAACTTCGCCCCGCGGTGGCGGTGACGAGAAAGACAGTCAAACCAGCGACAGCCGTCAACATAAAGGCGGCCGAGTTGGTGAAGGCGATCTCGGTATTGCCGATTTTGACGATCGGAAACAGATTGACAATTTGAAACTGGTGGATTGGATCGACAGCCATGACTACTCGTCGTTCAATTGCCTATCACGAACGATACCCGCCGCTCGCATCACATTCAGCACGCCCGCCGCGAAGCCGAGCAGTAGAAATACAGTGAGCCCCCACGGCGAAGTTCCCAGCCAGCGGTCAAGCAGCCAGCCAATTGCCGCGCCCACAAGAACCCCCCCGACCAGTTCAGTCGACAGCCGGAAACCACGGGCGATCGCCGAAGTATCGACGGTCTGACGAGGACCGAAGCCGTTTTCGGATGGTCGGTTCGCTTGCGCGAGCCGTTTGCCGAGACGCTGCAGCCTCGCAGAGAGAGCAGCCTCATCATCCGGCGGTTCACTGCGATTGCCTGTGTCGCGCGCGCCGTCGACCATACTTTTTCGACCCGCGTGGATTTCTAGTTTCGCCCGTCCCGCCGACCTGAAAGCCGCGCGGACCATACTTATCGCGCTTCTTCGAGTCAAGAAACCGCAATTGCAGCATAAATGTTTGATTTAAAGCAAAAAGGGCTGGATTTTCTGCGGCGCTGTCTTCTTTGCGTGCACTGCGCAAATGCCTCGCAAAGCCCAGAGCTTACAAGTTCAGCCTGCGAAGACACGGTGCTACGCTCGCTGAATTCTGCGGCCGGTTTGAAGGAAATAACATGCGTCTCTCAATGCTCGCACTGATCTTGATTCTAATCTGCGCCGCGGGAGCTGTGCTGGCGCAGACCGTCATCGATGCCGATACTCAGAAAGTGCCGCCGCCGCGTGAGCAGGATCAGGGCCAAGCCCAATCCGAAGTGCGGCCTTCAACTCAAACACAGGAAAATCCGCAGGCCAATTCGGCAAGCCGTTT
>DATFXJ010000021.1:0-13452 GCA_035315965.1 Pseudolabrys sp. | reverse complement strand
CGACCGCAGCGCCGGCGCTGTCATCGATGCTGATCTATTTGCTGATGGCAACCGTGCTGGTGATACGGCCCGAAGGCCTATTTCCGGCGAGCGGCAAATGATCCGGACATTCAATCTCCGCACAACTGTTGCCGTTGTGGTACTGCTCGCGCTGGTGTTGCTGCCGTTCTATGTCGAGCTTACCGGCAGCCGGTTTCTGCTCACGCTGTTCACTCGTATCGTGATCTTGGCGCTCGCGGCAGTGAGCCTCAATTTGATTCTCGGCTATGGCGGCATGATGAGCTTTGGCCACGCTGCCTATCTCGGCATCGGTGGCTATGCGGTCGGTATTCTCGCCTTCGAGGGCGTTTCTAGTGGTTTCATGCAGTGGCCGGCGGCACTCTTGGTATCGGCGCTGTTTGCGCTGCTCATTGGCGCGCTCAGCCTGCGCACGCGCGGCGTGTATTTCATCATGATCACTTTAGCTTTTGCACAAATGACGTATTACATCGTCGCGGGACTCGCCCGCTATGGGGGAGACGATGGCCTTACTATCCAGAACCGCAGCCAGTTCGTTACGCCGTTAAATCTGTCGAACAAATTGCAGTTTTACTACGTTTGTCTCATCCTGTTGTTTGCCTCGATGTACTTGGTCTGGCGCATCGTTAATTCGCGCTTCGGGCTGGCGATCCAGGGCGCGCGCTCCAACGACACACGCATGCAGGCGATCGGCTTTCCGACCTACCGTTACAAGCTGACCTGTTTTGTTATCGCGGGAACCTTGTGCGGGCTTGCCGGCGCACTGCTCGCAAACCATACCGATTTTGTCAGCCCCGCGATGATGTATTGGACCCGCTCGGGTGATCTCATCATCATGGTGGTGCTCGGCGGCATGGGCTCCGCCTTCGGCCCGCTGTTCGGCGCAGTGGCGCTGTTGGTGCTGGAGGAGGCGCTCTCAGGCATCACCGAATATTGGCAGATCATCCTTGGGCCATTGTTGCTGCTGGTCGTGCTGTTCGGCCGTGGTGGTATCGATGGCCTGCTCGGCAAGGTGCGTCATGGCTGATTTGCTGCGGGTTGAGAATCTTTCCAAGCGCTTTGGCGGTATCGTGGCAACAGACAACCTCGCCATCAATATCCCCGAAGGCGAATTGCATGCGGTGATCGGACCGAACGGCGCAGGCAAAACCACGCTGATTGCGCAACTCAGCGGGCAACTCGCGCCTGATTCCGGCCGCATCCATTTCGCAGGCAGCGACATTACCGCAGTTCCGATGCATACGCGCAGCGCACTCGGCCTTGCCCGCTCGTTCCAGATCACCTCGTTATTCCTCGACTTAAGCGTTCTCGATAACACGGCACTAGCCGTGCAGGCCTGTGCCGGCCATTCGTTTCACTTCTGGCGCAACGCGCGACGCGAGCCGGAGCTGCGCGATCCTGCCGGCGCGGCGCTCGCCCGTGTCGGTTTAAGCGCGCGAGCCGGGTTACCGGCATCTGCGCTAAGCCACGGCGAGCATCGCCAGCTCGAGCTGGCCATGGCGCTCGCCTCGAATCCGCGCATGCTGTTGCTCGACGAACCGATGGCAGGGCTTGGCCCGGAGGAATCGGCGCGCATGGTGTCGATGCTGCGCAACCTGAAGAAAGAGCTCACTATACTGCTTGTTGAGCACGACATGGAGGCTGTGTTCGCTCTCGCCGACCGTATTACCGTTCTGGTCTATGGACGCGTGATCGCTTTTGGGAGACCTGAGGAAATTCGCACTAATGCCCAGGTACGCGATGCCTATCTCGGCGAGCAGGAGGCTGTGCATGGCGGATAGCGTCCTCGAGCTTGTGGGAATCGAGACCTGCTACGACCTGAGCCAGGTGCTGTTTGGAGTCTCACTCACCATCGCGCCGGGTGAGATGGTTACGCTGATGGGCCGCAATGGCATGGGCAAAACGACTACCGTGCGGTCAATTATGGGGTTGACACCGGCGCGCACCGGCACAATTCGCTTCCTTGGGGACGAGATTCGCGGCCTGCCGTCATACAAGGTTGCGCAACGGGGCATCGGTCTCGTGCCGGAGGGACGCCAGATTTTTCCAAACCTTTCCGTGCGCGAGAATCTGGTGGCGACAGCGGTCAAACGTAACGGCGAGGCTTGGACTCTTGCCAAAATATACGATCTGTTCCCGCGACTGGCGGAGCGCGATTCCAGTATGGGCAATCAGCTCTCCGGTGGTGAGCAGCAGATGCTGTCGATTGGCCGGGCGCTGATGACCAATCCACGCCTGCTCATCCTGGATGAAGCGACCGAGGGCCTGGCGCCGTTGATCCGTGCCGAAATTTGGCACTGCCTTGCCAACCTGAAGCTATCGGGTCTGTCGGTACTGGTGATCGACAAGAATGTCGGCGCGCTTCTGCGCGTTGCCGACCGACATTTCCTGATCGAGCGTGGGCGCGTGGTGTGGAAGGGCTCATCACAGGAGCTCGCCGCAGCGCCGGATGTTCAGCACCGGTATTTGGGGGTTTAGTTTTATTCCGCCGGTTGCAGCGGCAGTTCGCGACGGCGAATGAAGGTAAAGCTCGCGCCACCAAGTTTTCGATGCAAGCGGTCGAGCAACAGGTAGATGACCGGAGTCGTATAGAGAGTCAGCACCTGCGACACCAATAATCCGCCGATAATAGTGATGCCAAGCGGTCGCCGCAGCTCCGATCCCGGGCCGATGGCGATCACCAGCGGCACTGCGCCAAACATAGCGGAGAGTGTCGTCATCAGAATTGGCCGGAATCGCGTGAGGCAGGCGTCGTGTATTGCACGCGCCGGGGACAGCCCAAGGCGCCGCTCACCATCGAGGGCGAAGTCCACCATCATGATGCCGTTCTTCTTCACGATGCCGATCAGCAGGATGATGCCGATGAAGGCGATCACCGTCAGTTCGGTGCCGGAAACCTCAAGTGCGAGTAGCGCGCCAAGACCTGCCGAAGGAAGCGTCGAGATGATCGTCAGCGGATGCGCCAGGCTTTCATACAGGACTCCGAGAACGATATAAACCGCGATCAAAGCCGCCAGAAGCAGCAGCGGTTGCGCGCCAACCGCCTGCTTGAAAGCCCGCACGTCGCCGGCGAAATCCGCGTGGATGGTATCAGGGAGATGCATTTCCGCGACAGTTTGCTCGAGTGCCGAAGTAGCATCCTCAATCGGCGTGTTTTGCGTCAAATTGTAGGTGATGGTCACCGAAGGAAACTGGCCCTGGTGGTTGATGACCAACGGAGCGATCCTACGTTCGACGGTCGTTACAGCCGATAACGGCACCTGCGTATCGTTTTTGCCGGGAACGTAAACGCGGCTCAGATCTGTTGGGTCCCTTGTGTAACGGCGATTGACCTCCAGAATGACGCGATATTGATTGCGCGGACCAAAAATGGTCGAGATTTGTCGCTGCGAGAATGCATCATTGAGTGTGTTGTCGATGTCCTGGACGCGCACGCCGAAACGCGAAGCCGCCGCTCGATCGATTGTGACATTAGCCTGCAAGCCGCCCTGTTCGCGATCAGTGGTAACATCTACGATTCCCGGCACCTGCTTCACACGGTCCATTACGCGAGGCACCCATTTTTGTAACTCGTCGACGTCGGTGCTCCACAGCGTGAATTGATATTGCGCATCGCTTTGCCGGCCGCCGACCCGCAGATCCTGCGCCGGGAACATGAATACGCGAATGCCGGGGATCTGGTTGAGCTTGTTACGCAGGCGCCCAATCACTTGCAGAGTGGTCAAATTGCCCCGCTCACTGGGCGGTTTGAGACTGATATAGAGCCGCCCGCGGTTCACCGAGGCATTGAATGGATTGGCGCCAACCGACGACCCCAGGCCGGCGACCGCTGGATCAGCGAGCACAATATCCATCGCCTTCTGCTGCAGTCGCTCCATTGCCTCGAACGATATGTCGGTTGAAGCTTCAGTGCCGCTAAAGATCAGACCAGTATCATCCTGCGGGAAGTAGCCTTTGGGCACTTTAATGTAGAGCCCAATAGTGAGCGCAATCGTTGCGGCGAACACGATCAGCATCAGCGCACGGTGCTCGAGTGCGAATGACAGCGTGCGGCTATAGAAGCGCATTATCCGCGACAGCAGGCCCTCAACCCGACGATCGAGCCAGGTAACGTCCCGGCTTGGCGGTTGACGCACAAAATAGGCACAGATCATCGGTGTGACCGATAGCGACACTACGGTGGAAATGATAATGGCAAACGCGAGCGTCACCGAAAATTCACGGAACAGCCTTCCAACAACGCCGCCCATGAACAACAATGGGATAAAAGCGGCGATGAGCGAGACCGAAATCGATACGACAGTAAAGCCAATCTGCTTCGCGCCTTTCAAAGTAGCGCGCAGAGGCGACGCGCCATGCTCGAGATGACGGAACGCGTTTTCGATCATCACGATGGCATCGTCCACGACGAAGCCGACGCTCACTGCCAATGCCATCAGCGACAGGTTGTCGATAGAAAAGCCGGCCAGCCACATTGCGGCGCATGTGCCAGAGAGCGCGAGCGGCACCGTAATTCCGGCAGCCGCGGTCGGCGCCAGCCGACGCAGGAAGAGAAACACAACCAGCATCACCAATGCGACAGTAGCGGCGAGTGTGAGCTGCATATCGTGAACGCTGGCGCGAATTGTTTGCGTACGATCAGTCAGCACCGAAATATCGAGGCCCGCCGGTACCCATTGTCTAAGCTCCGGGAGAAGCGCGTAAATGCGATCGACCGTGTCGATGACATTGGCGTTGCCCTGCTTGGTAATGATGAGCAGGACCGAGGAGTCCTTGTTGAACCAACCGGCGGCGAGACTATTGCGCACGCTTGGGCGAATGCTGGCGATATCCGAGAGACGGATCACGGTGCCGTTCACGGTTTTGACCACCAACGGCTCGTATTCACTTGCGCCGCGCAGCTGATCGTTGATACCGATTGTGGTTGCACGTTTGCCGCCATCGAAAGTACCGATCGGTCCTGCCGCATTCGCATTAGATATTGCAGTTCGCACGTCTTCCATCGCCACTCCCATGGCGGAAAGCCGTTCGGGATCGACGCGCACGCGAATCGCGGGCTGTTCGGAGCCCGCCACCGTGACGTCGGCGACGCCATCTACCTGCGACAGCCGCTGCGCGATTACGCTATCAGCGGCGTCATAGATCGCGCTCGGGTGCATTGTTTTGGAGGTAAGCGCCAGGATCAGGATCGGAGCCGCCGCCGGGTTGGCTTTGCGGAACGTTGGGAGTTGCGGCATGTTGGTCGGCAAATCACTCAGTGCCGCATTAAGCGCCGCCTGCACGTCGCGTGCCGCACCTTCAATACTTCGGCTCAAGTCGAACTGTACTGTAATGCGCGACTGACCGAGGGAAGTGACCGAGGTCAATTCGGTGACGCCGGAGATCTCACCCACGCGCCGTTCTATTGGGGCCGCAACTGTCGCAGCCATGATATTGGGGTCGGCGCCGGGCAAGCTGGCGGCGATGTTGATAGTCGGGAAATCGACGGTCGGCAGGCTGGCGACCGGCAGAAAGACATAGGCGACAGCACCGATCAGGAACAGGCCGAGCGCCATCAGTGTGGTTCCGATAGGTCGTCGAATGAATGGGTGGGAGAAATTCATGTCCTACGCCGGGCAGGCCGGCCTATCCGGCGTTGTACGGGCGGTGAGGCAGGTGCGAGCCGGGCACGCAAGCGCTCCATGTAGAGATAGATTACGGGCGTCGTGTAGAGGGTCAGGAGCTGTGAAAGCAACAGACCGCCGATAATTGTGATGCCGAGTGGATTGCGCAGTTCTGACCCCGTACCGCCCTCAAGCGCGAGAGGCAACGCACCAAACAACGCTGCCAGTGTCGTCATCATGATCGGTCGGAAGCGCAGCATCGCCGCCTGGACAATCGATTGTTCAGGCGAGAGGCCCTGATGACGCTCGGCCTCGATCGCGAAGTCGATCATCAAAATCGCATTTTTCTTCACGATGCCCATCAAGAGCACTATGCCGATCAGTGCGATCACCGACAGATCATAGCCAAACACCATCAACGCGAGCAGCGCGCCGACACCGGCAGAGGGAAGGGTGGATAAAATAGTGAGCGGATGAATGAAACTTTCGTACAGGACACCGAGCACAATGTAGATGGTGATTGCCGCGGCAAGGATCAGCCAAGGTTCGCCTGCCAACGATTTGGTAAATTCGGCTGCATCGCCGGAGTAGCCACCGGTCACCGACGTTGGCATGCCGAGATCCTGCTGGGCGGCGCGTATGACCGCGACTGCGTCGGAGAGCGCGTAGCCCGGTGCAAGATCGAAACTGATGGTGACCGAAGGAAACTGCTCCTGATGCGCAATAGCAAGCGGCGCCGACGTGGGCACGAAACGGGCAAATGAGGCTAAGGGCACTTGGTTGCTGCCCATCACAGTGTTGGGCGTAGCGGTGGTGTTGGTGTTGGTCGTTCCGGTCGCAGTATTGGCGACGGTTGCCGCCGTGCCAGTCGAGGTAGTTGCCCCAGTTACGTAAAGTTTTGTCAGGGCATTGGGATCCTGCTGATAGCGTGGCTGAGCTTCCAGAATGACGCGGTACTGGTTGGCCTGACCGTAGATGGTTGAAATCTGCCGTTGGCCGAACGCGTCGTTGAGGGTGTCGGTAACGCTCTGCATCGAAACGCCGAGGCGTCCGGCCTGTTCGCGGTCAACCTCGATCTGGACGCGCGGACCACCCTCCTGCGCCTCGGACGCAACCTCGCGGAACACGGAATCACCGCGCAGGCGTTGAACGAGCTTGTCGGCCCATTCGATCAGTTCGTCGCGGTCGGTGGAGACCAACGTGTACTGATACTGCGCGCGGCTGGCGCGGGTGGAAATCTGGATATCCTGCGTTGCCTGGAAATACACGACCATGCCGGCGACACCGGCCACCGCACGCTTAAGGCGCGAGACGATCTCGTCAACATGCGCGCTGCGATCGTCTCGCGGCTTGAGAGTGATTGCGAGCCGGCCGGCGTTGGGCGTGGCATTGATGGGGCTGACACCGATGACCGATACAACGCCCGTCACATCAGGATCAGACCTGATCGCATCTTCCACGAGACGCTGGCGACGCTGCATTTCAGTAAACGAGACGTCGGTACCAGCTTCCGTAACCGCCGTGATCAGCCCGGTATCCTGCAAGGGCAGGAAGCCCTTTGGTACCACGACATA
The DNA here is from genome assembly GCA_035315965.1 of Pseudolabrys sp. GTDB lineage: Bacteria > Pseudomonadota > Alphaproteobacteria > Rhizobiales > Xanthobacteraceae > Pseudolabrys. The sequence goes on along the minus strand of DATFXJ010000021.1, from coordinate 6,257 downwards.
AAGCAGGATGGTGGTGACCAGCGTTGCCAAAGTGACGATCAGCGTTTCGCGCTGCTGGCGCAGCACCCATTCGAGGCTGCGACGATAGGCCTCGACGGTGCGTTCAGTGAGCTCATGGAAGCGCGTAGTGAACGCATTCTCTGCGCTTGCACCATGCCGCAATAGACGGGCGCACATCATTGGCGTCAGCGTTAACGACACGATAGCAGAAGCGACGACCGCGATGGTGAGAGTCAGTGCGAATTCTCGGAACATGCGGCCGACCAGGCCTGTCATAAAAAGCAACGGAATAAACACAGCGATCAACGATAGCGTGAGCGAAATCACGGTGAAACCGATTTCGCTGGCGCCACGCAAGGCCGCGTCCAGCGCATTTTCGCCACCTTCCATGTGGCGAACGATATTTTCGATCATCACTATGGCGTCGTCGACCACGAAGCCGGTACCAATGGTCAGCGCCATCAGCGACAGATTGTCGAGCGAAAAGCCGGCGAACCACATCACTCCGAAGGTCGCGATCAGCGACAACGGCAGGGCCACGCCGGCGATAATTGTGGCGCGGATAGTTCGCAGAAAAATCAAGACGACGAGGACCACCAAGGCGGTGCTGAGCACGAGCGTGAATTGCACGTCGTGAATCGAGGCTCGGATGATCGTGGTGCGGTCATTGACGATGTTCAGGTCGACTCCCGCGGGCATCGCACGCCGCATACGTGGCAGTTCGGCGAGCACCCGCTGCACCGTTTCGATTACGTTGGCGCTGGGCTGACGCTGCACGTCGATTACGATCGAGGGTTGTCCCCGGTACCAAGCGCCGACCTTACTGTTCTCAAGACCATCAATAACGTTGGCGAGGTCACTGATCTTGACCGGCGCGCCATTGCGAAACGCCACCACGATATCCTTGTAGGTATTGACAGCGGTGATCTGGTCATTGGCTGCGATGGTGTAGGACTGATGCGTGCCGTCGAGCGACCCCTTCGGCCCAGCCACATTGGCGGCAACGATGGCCGTGCGCATGTCCTCCAGTGCGAGGCCATAGGCTGCAAGCCGCGACAGGTCGGCCTGGATTCGTATCGCCGGCCGAATACCGCCTTGCACCGAGACGCGGCCGACTCCAGTCACCTCGGACAGCCGCGGCGCCATGATGGTGTCCGCCATATCGCTGAGCGTGCGCAGATCGATGGTGTCCGAGGTCAGTGAGAGCGTAACGATCGGCACGTCGGCTGGATTCACCTTTGAATAGAGAGGCGGATAGGGGAGGGTGCGCGGCAACGTCGAGGCGGCGGCGTTGATTGCGGACTGCACATCCTGCGCCGCGGCATCGATGTCACGGTTGAGATCGAATTGCAGTGTGACCTGACTGATCCCAAACGAGCTCGACGAGGTCATCGTCTGCAGCGCCGGGATCTGGCCGAATTGACGCTCCAGTGGCGCTGTTACCAGTGCGGCGATCGTATCGGGATTGGCGCCAGGAAGCTGCGTGGTGACCTGAATTGTTGGAAAATCGACCTGTGGCAGCGCAGAAACCGGCAGCCACCAATAGCCGAGAAATCCTCCCAGCATCACCGCGACGCCGAGCAGGGAAGTGGCGATCGGCCGATGAATGAATGGAGACGATACGCTCATTGCTGCGAGTTCGACCTCGTAGTGTTGTCGCCTCGGCGCTTACGCTCACCTGTTATGTCCTGACGCTGGCCGCTACGTGGCCGGATCTCTTGTGCCGGTACCATGCTGGAAGTGCCAATCGAAATCTTGCTGCCGTCAGTTAACCGGACGAAACCGGTCGTAACTACACGCTCGTTGGACTCCAACCCGCTCTTCACTACGGTTTGAGTTTCATCCTGCTTTTGCACGACGATGGGCCGCACAGCCACCGTATCGTCGTCCTTGACGACGTAGACAAAGGTTCCGTTCGGACCGCGTTGCACTGCGCCGGTCGGGATCACCACCACCTGCTTGAGTGTGTCGATGAGCAGACGGATATTGACGAACTGGCCGGGCCAGAGCTGCAGATCGGCATTGGGGAATTCAGCTTTTAGCTTCACGGTACCGGTGGTCTGATCAACCTGATTATCGACAACTCTGAGCAGACCCCGGTCGATTACCGCGTCGGTATCCGAGCGCTGGGCTTCGACGTTTAGCGGCCCTTTGGCCGCGGCGGAATTCAATTGCGGAAGTTCTTGCTGCGGGAGGTTGAACAGTACCGATATTGGACGGAGTTGGGTGATCACCACAATTGCAGAAATGACGTCGGCAGCGCGAACGAAATTTCCTTCGTCCACCATGCGGATTCCAGTGCGGCCATCGAGCGGCGCAGTAATGGTCGTGTATCCGAGCATTGCCCGCGCATTGTCGATCGCCGCCTGGTCGGCCTTCACCAGGGCAGTATTCTGCGCAACCAGCGCTCGCTGAGTATCGGCTTGCTGCTTGTTGATGGCGGCGGTGGCGGCCAGTTTTTCGTAACGCTCGAGATCGATCTTCGAATTTGCGAGCTGCGCCTCATCCTGCGCCTTCTTGGCGATCGCCTGGTCAAGTTGCGCCTGATAGATGGCGGGATCGATGCGCGCGAGCACGTCACCCTTTTTGACATCTTCGCCTTCCTTGAAATTAACGCTGAGCAGCTTGCCATCCACTTGCGGGCGCACCGTGACAGTATTGAGTGCCTTGATCGTCCCGACGGCGTCGAGATAGATGGGCACATCAGCACGTGTTGCGGCAGCGACCAGAACGGGAACCGGTCCTTCGGCGGCAAAGCGGCCGGCGCGTCGTTGCTGCGCGCCCGGTCCGCCGAAGACATAATAAAGCGCGGCCAGGATCGCGACGAGAATGAACGCAATCGCCAGCGTGCGGCGCGTGCTTCCGCGTGCTTTCGCCAGGAGTTGCTTGGAGAATTCACCGTGCATCGGCGGTTACCACAGGCTTCGGCAGCCAACCGCCACCGAGCGCTTGATAAAGGCTTACGATTGCCAGCACGTGCGCAAGCCGCGCTTGCGCTAGCGCGTCCTCAGCCGCGTAGAGCGTCTGTTGCGTCTGCAGCACGGTTACCAGATCGACCGTGCCCTCGCGCAGCCGCTGCTCTGAAATGTCGAACGCCTGCCGCGAACTCGTCACTGCTTCGACCAGAAGTTTTTCGCGCTCCGCGGTCTTCCGAATGTCGTCGAGCGCGTTCTCGACGTCGGCAAAGCCGGAAATCACGGCTTTGCGATAGACTTGCAGCAATTCGTCCTGCTTGCCCTTTTGCAGATCCAGATTTCCAAGCAGCTGGCCGCCGTGGAATATCGGCTGCGTCAGGCTGGCGGCGGCGGTGTAGATCACCGATTCCGGCCGCAGCAGCAGCTTGAGGACCGCGCTCTCATAACCGCCTTCGCCGGTGAGCCGAACACTCGGCAGAAATTGCGCACGCGCGTTCGCCACGTTGGCATTGGCGGCGGCAAGGTTGGCCTCAGCTTCGCGGATATCGGGACGCTGCGCGAGCAGCTCGGATGGCAACCCCGGCGTAACGCGCGGGTAGGTGATCCTGCGCAAGCTTCCGCCGCGGATCTTGACGTTCTCCGGCGAACGTCCGATCAACACGGCGAGCGTGACGCGGTTCAGCCGCAGCGTTTGCTCAAGCGGCGGAATGGTGGCACGTTGAGTATTGACGAGGCTTTCCTGCTGCGCGGTATCGAGGGCCGAGGCAGTGCCCGCCTGCAGCCGCTGCTGGATCAAATTGAGGACGCGCATGGCGCTTGCCACGTTATTGCGGGCGACCTGCAATCGATCCTGCGCTGCCAGAACCTGAAAATACGCATTGGCGGTGGCGACCACCGTTGTGAGGGCGACAACCTCGCGATCGTAACGGCTGGCAACTGCAGTCTCTTCCGCAGCGCGCACCAGAGAGCGATTCTTGCCCCAGAAATCGATCTCGTAGCTGGCGTTTAGCGTAGTTTTCAGGTCGTTTTGAATGATCGCAACGCTGGCGCCGGATCGAGAGACGTTGATAACGTTGGTGCTACCAGTGGTTTTGGATTGCTGACTGTGCTGGGCGTTGGCGTTGAAATCAACGACCGGCAGCAGTGCCGCGCCAGCGATGCGGGCATTCGCGTCGGCTTGCACGATACGGGCGACCGCCGCTGCAATATCGAGATTACCTTCGCGTGCAGCTTCGATGACTTCAGTCAATTCGCGCGAGTGGAAGGCGCGCCACCAGTCGAGCGGCGGAACCGCTGCCTCAGCCGCAACGGGCTTGTGCGGGCCATAAGTATAAAATGGCGGAATATTGAGCGCCGGCTCCGGCTTGCCACCGGTGAGCAGGCAGCCCCCAAGGGGCAGCGTAAGGCTTAGACCCTGGAGCATGGTCCAAAACGGGCGCCCCCACGCTTTCGTTCCCGCCTCCTTTGTCTTCCCAACCCCCTGCATTCCAAAAACTTTCGAAAATCCGGCTGTGGCGCGACCTCGGTCGGGCAATTGTACTACTGTTTGTCGCTGACAGGCTTGCGCCCCGGTGGCCAATTGGCCAAGGCCTGCCGGCCGTCGGGCGAAATCTTCGACGCAACAACCGCAAATACGCCTTGAACGGTCTGGTCTGAGGTCAGGCGGGCCGCCCGAGTTTTTGCCATCGCCGCGCGTATGGCCTCGACATCGAACGGCTCCTGCCGCAACACGTCGTGAATGTGATCTTGCGCCGTGTGATACGCGGTCTGCGCGCTTTCGATCGCCGCGCGGTTGGCATTGATCTCGCCACGCAGAATATCGGCATCAGCCGGCGGCAGCGTGGCGGCGAGCCGTTCAACGCGCACAAATACGTTGCGGTCCCAGTACGAGGGGGCCGGTGCTCTCACTACCACGGCAATGGCGACGCCGACGAAAAACAAGTTGAGCGCCAGAGAACCCAGCAACAACCAGCGTGATGACCCGCGCTCGATTGCAGGAAAGGCGTGGGCGACGCTCATGGATGTTCTCCTGTCAGTGTATCGGGTTCGGACACCAGTGCGCCGATATCGCGGTTGCCAACCGTAAACGAAGAATCAAGCCGGTCGAATGGACGATCGAGTCCCGCGATGCCGATAACGAAACCGAGCGCGGCACAGCAGGCAAGGGCAGCCATGCGCGGCCATGCCGGAGCCAAGTCCCAGCTGAGCAACACAGAAGGTAGCCGCCACCACTCGCGCTTCTGCGGGGGCAATGGGCCCGCGAGCCGCTTAAGCACACGGTGAACGGCAGCCTCGTCGGCCGGCGGCGATTGCAAGTGGCGCTTCAACGCGGTTTCGAGAAAATTTTCTAACTGATCGGGGGTCATTTCAGTCATCCTCGTCGATCACACTACCAAGCGCGCGGCGCAAGTTCCGCCTGCCGCGCACCAGCAAAGTCTCCACCGCCGACACTGACGTGTCGAGAATTTCCGCCACCTGCGCATTGCTCATGCCTTCGCCGTAAGTCAACACGATCGCGCTGCGCTGGCGCACGGGAAGTTTTTCAATCGCGGCCGCGAGCATGCGGTCGCGCTCATCATCCTCTGCCTTCTGGTCGGCGCCAGGCCCTGGGTCGACGATATCGCCGACAGTTTCCAATTCGACCCAAGGGGCGCGTCGCCTGCGGTCAAGGCAAAGATTGGTGACGACGCGCGTGAGCCAGGTCCGAAATTGTGCCAAGGGTTGCCACTGTGGTGCGCGAGTCCATACGCGCACAAACGCCTCCTGTGCGACATCCTCTGCCTCGGCCGCGTTGCCGAGGATGCGCCGGGCAAGCCCGAGCATGGCCGGCAAATGGCGGCGCGAGAGCAGCTGAAATGCCCGCTCGTCGCCGCGAGCGACCCGGGCCATGAGCGCCTCGTCGCTGTCATCCATTGCAATGAGGTTACTGCCATTGGGAACGCTCGTTCATTCTAGCCGTCGGCCTGTCCAATTAACGCGTGAAGCCTCCGAATCCTGTGCCCGCAGTATAGTGGGGAATCCGGGGACAAGCCGACGAACTCAGTCCCTAACCTATTGAATTATCTCGCTTTCGCAACTTGCTGCTGGCCGCGAGTTCGAGCCCTTTCATCAGTCGGCACACCGCTTTGCGATTGGGCACCGGCATTTTAAGCCGTTCCCCCTCGCGTACGATGAAACCGGTTAATTATCGATTTCGGTGGGCGCGCCGCGCGCAACATCGAGGGCCATCGAACCGGCATGGCTCGATGGCGGAATCTGGCCCGAGCTATCCTGTCGACATACTCCATGGGCGGAAACGCAAAGCTGCCGCCCAGTGCCTCTATTACCGCCATACATTCTCTC
>DATFXJ010000020.1:0-10174 GCA_035315965.1 Pseudolabrys sp. | reverse complement strand
GCCAATCCTGGCGAAGCTGTACGAGTGGCCGAAGAGCTGATTACGCGCGAAGGCGTTGCGATGATTGCTGGCACTTTCCTTTCACATATCGGTCTCGCGGTTACCAATTTCGCCGGCCAAAAAAAAGTATTCTTCCTCGCGGCTGAGCCGCTCACCGACAAGATCACCTGGCAGAACGGCAACAGATATACCTTCCGACTGCGTGCCACGACCTACATGCAGGTAGCTATGCTGATGCCGGCGGCGACCACGGCAAAGAAAAAGCGCTGGGCGCTGGTCTATCCCAATTTCGAGTATGGCCAGTCGGCAGCCGAGAATTTCAAGACGCTGCTGAAGAAGGTACAACCCGACGTCGAGTTTGTGACCGAACAGGCGCCGCCACTCGGCAAGATCGATGCTGGCGCGGTGGCGCAGGCGATCGACGACGCTAAGCCAGACGCTATCTTCAATGTGCTGTTTGGTGGCGATCTTGCAAAATTCGTGCGTGAGGGCGACACCCGCGGCGTCTTCAAAAACCGCGTGGTGGTGAGCCTGCTCTCGGGCGAGCCTGAATATCTTGACCCGCTCAAGGACGAAGCGCCGGTCGGCTGGGTTGTTACCGGTTATCCCTGGGACAAGATCAAGACCAAGGAACATGTAACGTTCGTTGCTGCCTATAAGAAAAAGTATAACGACTACCCACGTCTCGGCTCGGTCGTTGGCTACGTGACGATGACCTCGCTCGCGACCGGGATCGCCAAGGCGAAGTCGACTGACACCGAGAAACTGGTGGAGGCCTTCAGGGGTCTCAAGGTCGACAGCCCATTCGGTCCATTCCAGTACCGGACGAGCGATCACCAGGCCACTATGGGCGCCTATGTCGGCAAGATCGTGCTGGAAGGCGGCAAGGGCACGATGTCCGACTTCCAGTATGTCGATGGCGCCAGCGTGCTGCCTTCCGACGCCGAGGTCATGAAACTGCGACCGACTGAATCAAATTGATTTTGACGGAGCGATCAGGCGCAGTTTCCCGCTTCCCGCAAGTGGGGAGAGGTTGGCGAGCCGCGTAAGCGGTGAGCCGGGTGAGGGGGCATTGATGGTGATAATCTGCCTGGATGGCCCCTCATACGACTTCCTCGCCGACGCTCGGAAATCGACCTCTCCCCGCAAGGGGGGAGAGGTAAAATGACTTTCAGCGCATTCCTGTTCCAGGCGCTGAATGGACTTTCTACTGCGTCCGGCCTTTTTTTTGTCGCGGTTGGACTCTCGTTGATCTTCGGGGTCTCCCGCATCATCAATATTGCGCATGGGTCCCTCTACATGCTGGGGACCTATATTGCCTATTCCTTTGCAGCTCATATCGGCGGCGCGCTTGGCTTCTGGGGCGGAATTGTCGCTACAGCTCTGATCATTGGCGCAATCGGTGCGCTAATCGAAATCACATTGCTTCGCCGTGTGTATCGCGCGCCCGAGCTTTTCCAGCTGCTTGCCACCTTCGCGCTTGTTCTCGTGATCAACGATGCCGCCCTGTGGCTATGGGGCCCCGAGGATCTGCTCGGCCCACGCGCGCCGGGCTTGCGCGGATCGATTCAAGTCCTTGGACGTCAGCTGCCAACTTATGACCTTTTCCTGATCATCATGGGCCCGCTGGTCTTGCTGGTGCTGCATTTTGCGCTGGCCCGCTCGCGCTTCGGCCGCCTTGTGCGGGCCGCTACCCAGGATCGCGAAATGGTGAGCGCACTTGGCGTAAACCAGGCCGTCTTGTTCACGTCGGTATTCGCTCTTGGTGCGGCGCTCGCCGGGCTGGGGGGCGCATTACAGGTAGCGCGCGAGCCCGCCAACCTCGCTACCGATCTGGTCGCGATCGGTGATGCCTTTGTGGTGGTGGTGGTTGGCGGGATGGGCTCGATCACCGGCGCCTATCTCGCCGCTGTGATCATCGGTGAAGTGAAAGCAATCTGCATCGGCATCGGCGTGGTTGATTTCGGTTTTGTCACCATCAATTTCTCAAAGCTTACTCTGGTTGCCGAATTCCTGGTGATGGCGAGCGTGCTCATCGCGCGTCCATACGGTCTGCTGGGACGGCCGCAAGGGCAGGTGCGCTCGATTGCGGAGCCTGAGGATCCGATCCGCCCTGCAACGCCTGCGTTAAAGATACTCGGCGCCACGATACTTGTGTTGCTCTCGTGTCTGCCCCTGCTCGCGCAAAGTTCGCCGTATCTGCTCATTCTCGGTATCGACGTTTTAATTGCGGTCATCTTCGCGACCTCACTGCATTTCATCATGGGGCCCGGCGGCATGCATTCGTTCGGCCACGCCGCCTATTTCGGTCTGGGTGCGTATGGCGCTGCGTTACTGGTGAAATGGCTGGCGATGCCGATGGGGCTGGCGCTTATTGCCGCACCGCTCATCGCTCTTGTCGGTGCGCTGTTGTTCGGCTGGTTCGCTGTCCGGCTCTCGGGTGTCTACCTCGCGATGCTGACACTTGCCTTCGCGCAAATCGTCTGGGCGTTGGTGTTCCAATGGGAGGCGCTGACCGGCGGATCCAACGGGGTAATCGGCGTCTGGCCGCGGCCGCCTTTCGACAAAGCCTGGGTTTATTTCTTGCTCACGCTGGCGCTGGCGGTAGTTGGCGTGCTGCTGCTGCGGCGGTTTCTATTTGCGCCCTTCGGCTACAGTATGCGCGCGGGCCGCGATTCAGCGCTGCGTGCAGAATCGATAGGGATCGATGTAAAGCGGGTACACTGGCTCGGCTTCGCTATTGCAGGCGGTGTTTGCGGTGTGGCTGGCGGGCTATTTGCCTTTGCAAAAGGCTCGATTTCGCCAGAAACGATTCACGTTGGACGCTCGATCGACGGCTTGGTCATGGTGCTGCTCGGCGGCATCCAGACTCTCACTGGTCCCATCGTCGGCGCGTCCGTGTTTGCCACGCTGCAAGATACGGTGATGCGGCAAACGGAATATTGGCGGGCGCTGCTTGGGGTGATCATTCTGCTGCTGGTGCTGGCCTTTCCGCAGGGGATTGTCGGCGCTTTTTCGTCTATTTGGAGCAAGCGGGGGCAAGGCCATGAGCGTCCTTGAGGTTCGGTCATTATCCAAAACGTTCGGCGGCGTGCGCGCGGTCAACGATGTTAGTTTCGACATCGCGCAAGGTGAATTCCTCGCCATGATCGGCCCGAATGGCGCCGGCAAGTCGACTTGTTTCAACATGATCAACGGGCAGCTCAAGCCCGACTCGGGCAAAATTCTATTTGAGGGAAATGACATCGCTGGGCTTGAGCCGCGCGCAGTCTGGCGGCTCGGTGTCGGACGTACTTTCCAAGTTGCCGCGACCTTCGGCTCGATGACAGTCAGCGAAAATGTGCAGATGGCGCTGATTTCGCATGGACGAGAGACCTACCAGCTTTGGCTGCCAGCTGCGGAGCTACATCGTGATCGTGCGTTCGATCTGCTTGCACAAGTCGGCATGCGCGAGGCTGCCGACCGGCCCAGCCGCGAGCTTGCGTATGGCGATATCAAACGCATCGAGCTTGCCATCGCTCTCGCCAATGAACCGCGTCTTTTGCTGATGGATGAGCCGACCGCAGGAATGGCGCCGCGCGAGCGCAATGACTTGATTGCGCTCGTTAAACGGCTCGTAATCGAGCGTGGTCTTTCAGTTCTGTTCACCGAGCATTCCATGGACGTGGTATTCGCCTTTGCAGACCGGGTTATTGTGCTGGCGAGGGGGCGTCTGATCGCCGATGGCGATGCCGCAACAATCCGCGACAATACCCAAGTGCGCGAAGTCTATTTCGGCACTGGCAAAACTTTCGCGGGAGCGGCCCCGTGACCGAAGCGATGCTCACGGTCGAGCGCCTAAGCGCCTGGTACGGCGCCGCGCGTATCCTGTATGACCTGAGCTTCGAGGTCGGCCGCGGCGAAGTAGTGGCATTGATGGGGCGCAATGGCGCCGGCAAATCCACGACCATGAAGGCGATCATGGGTCTTGTGATCCAACGCGAGGGCGCGGTGCGCTTCAATGGTGAAGATATTTCAGTCCAAAAACCGTTTGAAATTGCGCGACGCGGATTGGGTTTCACCCCCGAAGACCGGCGTATTTTTGTCGATCTGACCGTGATGGAAAATCTTGATGTTGGCCGCCAGCCGCCACGTCGCTTTTCCGATGGGAAGCCCGCTCCGTCTTGGACGCCAGGACAATTGTTTAAGCTATTTCCCAATCTCGCCGAAATGCCGGACCGCCTTGGAGGGCGCATGAGCGGCGGTGAGCAGCAAATGCTCACTGTGGCGCGCACGCTGATGGGCAATCCCCTGCTTGTACTTCTCGACGAGCCTTCGGAAGGCGTGGCGCCCCTGATTGTCGAGCAGATGGCCCACACAATTCTCGCATTGAAGAAACAGGGTCTGTCGATTTTGTTGTCGGAACAGAATATCCATTTTGCTCGGCTGGTGTCGGATCGTGTCTATGTGCTGGAAAAGGGTCAGATTCATTGGCAGGGCTCCGTCGCACAACTCGATACCAACCTTGAGGTTCAAAGAACTTATCTCACGGTGTAGGAACGTGTGGACGGAACGCAAGCATGAAGTCCTTGCGGCCAGAAACTAAAAGTTGTAGCGGCTGATTCGCCAGACAAAGCGGTTATGTGCTCGATAACCAGGCCGACTTCCTCATGCACATCGTTATGCAGCGTCATACATCAATTTTCACGTCGCGTATGGTCGCGGGACTAACCCAGACCCAATTTGCCGCGCTCGCCAAGCTCTACGAAGTCGGTCCTTGTTCGCAGAACTGCGGCCACGCTCGCCTCTCGGACCATGGAAGAGCAGCATCAGATTGCAAAGCTGCTGTGCAAGCTTGGGTAACGGCAGGGTAGACGATGTTCTCCATAGGCGATGCCACAATCGCGCGCGTCGAGGAAAGCAACCTTCCGACCTATCCGGTGCGGGATATTTTCCCGGAATTCACCGATGCGCATTGGGCTGAACACAAGTCCTGGCTGGCGCCGCATCACTATGAAGCCAGTACGGGATTGATCAGGCTTGTCGTTCATAGCTGGCTGTTGCAAGTCGGTGGCAAGAATATCTTGATCGATTCCTGTTGCGGCAACAATAAAGCCAAGCCTGGGCGGCCCTTCTGGCACATGCTCAATGTGCCTTACCTGGAGCGCCTTGCTGCCGCCTGCGCACGGCCGGACGAAATCGATCTAGTGATGTGCACTCATTTGCACCACGACCATGTCGGCTGGAACACGCAGCAGAAAGACGGCAAATGGGTGCCGACATTTCCTAACGCCCGCTATGTCTTTTCCAAACCGGACGTCGACTATTTCTCGCAGATCGATGCTGATCCGAAGGAGGGACCAGCCGAACTGGGCACTTTCCGCGAATGCGTCGTGCCGATTCTCGAATATGGCAAAGCCGACCTGATAAGTGGCAGGCCTCACCGGCTTAACGACTTCATCGAGATCGACTCGGCGCCAGGCCATTCGCCGGGCCACGTCTTTTTCAAGCTCGAAAGCAAAGGGGAGCGCGCCGCTTTCGTCGGCGACGTGTGGCATCACTCGCTGCAGGTCTATTATCCTGACTGGAATTTCCCAAAGAACTCGGATGCGGCACACGCGCGCGTCAGCCGTCGCAAGGTCCTCGACTATTGCGCTTCAAGCGGCGCGCTGGTGTTCCCCGGTCATGTCGGCCGGCCGTTTGCGGGCCATATCGAAAAGACGCAAGAGGGATACCTGCCGGACTTTCCGGTGTGACCGCCTAGAATCCGTACAGCTGGGCGGGATTGTCAACGAGCGCCTTGTTGCGCGCGGCCTCATCTGGAATCCAATCGAGCAGCATATCGAGCATCCAAGCATCGTCTGGCACCGGCGCCCCAGGCGTCGGATGCGGCCAGTTGGTCGCCCACAGCATCCGCTCCGGCGCGCTTCTGGCCAGCGCTTTGGCAAGTTTGCCAACATCGTCGTAGTTCGGGGGGCCGACCTTGGACACTTCGTAAGGCGCCGACAACTTGACCCAGGTACGCCCACTGTCGACCAGCCCTTGGAGCGTACGAAATCCAGGGTGATCGAGTGGCACCGGTTCCAGGAATTTGCCCACATGGTCGACGACGAGTGTGCTCGCCAGCCGCTTGAGCTTGGCTTGATGCTCGGGCAGGTCGCGGCCGTCAAGTTGCAACTGTACGTGCCAGCCGAACGGCGCGACACGAGCTGACATTGTTTCCAGGATCTCCCAGGGCAGGGGGGCGCCCGGTAACATGAAGAACCGGATACCGCGGGCACCGAGTCTGGTCAGCCGCTCGAGCTCCGCGTCCGTTACGCTGTCGTCAACAACAACAATACAGCGGGCATTCAGGCCGATTTCGGCAATAGCTTCCAGCGTGCAACGATTGTCCTTGCCATAGGTCGAAGGCTGCACAACCACGGTGCGCGCGATGCCGATGCGCGCGCACATCTTCTGGTATGCCGAGACCGATGCATCCGGCGGCACGAACTTTGCGGTTGGAGCTTTGGGATATTTGCCGTCGTAGACGTGCATATGCGTGTCGCAGGTGCCGGGAGGCGCCTTAAGCTTTGGTCGCGTGTCACTGTCTATTGGCACGGACGGCCAATCCCCATCTGCTAATGATCGTCATTGTTCCTACCCCAATATTTTTTAGTTCTGGTGGCGCCGACGCACCGGAGGGAACTGTAGTGGAGGGCCGGGGAGACGGATAGATAAACTTACATGAGTGCCCTGAGCCGCTGCGGCGTTACCGGAAGTTGGGTCACCGCGCCGGGACACTGAAGCGCCTCATCTATTGCCGATGCGATCACCGCCCCGACCGGATTAGCCCCGCCTTCGCCTGCACCTTTCAAGCCCAGCGGATTGAGCGGGCTAGGCGCGTCCTCACATATAACAACGGAGATCTCCGGCACTTCGCGCGCGGTGGGCATCAGATAATCGGCAAATGTCACCGATAGCGGCTCGCCATTCTTGTCATAACGGAACTCCTCAAACAACGCGCCACCGACACCTTGTGCTAAACCGCCGGTGATCTGGCCTTCTACCAGTTTCGGGTTCACGGCCCTGCCGATCTCATAGGCGACCACGTAGCGCTCGACTGCGACGTTGCCTGTCTCGGGGTCGACACGAACGGCGGCCACGTGGGCACCATAGGGGTAGACCATGTGCGTAGATTCGAAGGTGTCTTCTGCGCTCAGGCCGTCGGGCCGCGCGCGCGCAAGCTCGGCCATCGGCATCGATGGCCCCGGCGCGCTAACGCGAACAATTTCTCCATTCACAATGTCGAGCGACTCGGCTTTGGTCTGCATCAGTTCAGCGGCGGCACGCAGCACGCGAGCACGCAATTTGGTGGCCGCAAGTCGTGTTGCTTCCCCGCACATCACCGTCACGCGCGAGGCGAACGCGCCCATGCCACGGGCGATTCTGTTGGTTTGGCCGTGGATGACGCGGATATTCGCGTAATCGACACCGAGGGTATCGGCACAAATCTGCGCGATGACGGTCTCAACCCCCTGCCCGATTGAAGCAACGCCGGTGATTACCTCTACCGTGCCGTCGGGCTTCACCTCGATCCGCACTGTGTCGAACGGGCCCAGTCCGCTCTTTTCGACGAATATTGCGACTCCGGCTCCGACTTTCTCGCCACTCTGGCGACGCTTGCGCAGTTTCTTCTGAAGCTCGTCCCAACGGGCTGCTTTGAGCGCCTTCTTGAGCAGGAGGGCATAGTCGCCGGAATCGTAGACGACTTTTGTGCCGAGGGTGTCGAGGCCGAGGGAATAGGGCATCTCCTTCCTGTCGACGAGATTGCGCTTGCGAATCTCGACCCCGTCCAGCCCAAATTTAGCAGCAATGGCGTCAAGTAGTCGCTCGCGCACAAATGTGGACTCGTAACGGCCGGGCGCGCGATATGTGCCGCAGGGTGTCTTGTTGGTGAGGCGAATGTGACCAATGGCGCGGTAAGCGGGAACGCGATAGGGCCCAGGCAACATGGCGGCGGCGAGGTCAGGAACCGTCGCTGCATGTGTGCGCATGTATGCGCCGTTGTCGTGAAAAAATTCGTCCTCGATTCCAAGTATGCAGCCTTGCGCATCGACGGCGGCGCTCACGCGGTGGTGCTGTTCGCGCGAATGATTGGCCGCGATCAAATGCTCTCGCCGGTCCTCGACCCATTTGACAGGCCGACGAAATTTCAAGGCGGCCGCGCAGACCAGAATGTCTTCGGGATAGATTTCACCACGAATGCCGAAACCACCGCCGACGTGACCTTCGTATAACTGAACGGATTCCTTATTCCGGTGCAACATCTGCGCGAGTGTATCGCGATTCCAGTGCGGCACCTTTGCGGCGCCATGCAGTTCCAAAATATCGTGAGCTTCATCGTAGCGCGCGATAGCGCCACGCGTTTCAAGTGGAACGCCCGAGTGACGGCCGATGGAAAGCTCCAACGAGACAACAGCAGGGGCATTTCGGAAGGCCGCATCGACATCACCATAGCTTTTTTGCACAACGCCGGCCTCTGTCGTCAGTTGCCGCTCGTAAATGCCCGGCTCCTCGGCTGCAAAAATGATCGCCGGAAGATGCTCAATTGAAAGGCGTACCAAATCGGCGGCATCCTCAGCGACATACGTGTCTTCGGCAAAGATCACCGCGACGGGTTCACCGACATAGCGAACAACATTCTTCGCCAATACCGGCTGCTGGTAGGGCTCAAGAGTTTTGAAGCCGGTAAGACGGAACGGAATATGCGGGATGTGTGCGGTGTCGACGTGGGTCCACACCGCCCGTACGCCAGGCAACCCAACCGCGGCTTGGATGTCGATTGATTTTATCTTTCCATGCGCAACGGGTGAGCGTACAACCCGCATTTGCCATTGGCCGGCAAAAGAAATGTCGGCAGCAAAGCGGCCCTGGCCCAACAGCAGTAGCCGATCTTCCAGGCGTGGGACCGAGCGGCCAACGAATTTTTGTTTAGTGGACATGAGCGATCACACTCATCGGGTTCGCATCTCTTTAGCTGCGGCACGGACGGCCTTGATGATGTTTTGATAGCCGGTGCAACGGCAAAGATTCGACGACAGCACATCCAGCAAGTCGCTGTCGCTCATATCAGGTTCGCGCTCGAGCACTCCGACCGCCAGCATCAAGAAACCCGGCGTGCAGAAGCCGCATTGCAAGCCATGATGATCCATGAACGCCTGCTGCATAGGGTGCAGCTTGTCGCCACTCGCAAGGCCCTCGACAGTTCGGATTTTTCTACCGTCGGCCTGCACGGCGAACATTAGGCAGGAGCGCACGGGCTCGCCGTCCACGATCACAGTGCAGGCGCCGCAGATTCCGTGTTCGCACCCGATGTGGGTACCGGTCTGCCCGCAATCCTCGCGGATCGCGTCGACCAGTGTGCGCCGTGGCTCAACAGCAATCGTGTGGTCGCGCCCGTTGATGGTGAGGGTGATATTGGATTTATTGTTCATCTTAGGTCTCTCATCCACTCATTCCCGCTTGCCCGAGAACGAGCGGAGTGTGTCTTTCGCTCATGCTGCCTTTTTCTTTGCCCGCAGAGCGGCACGAATGCGCTGCGGCGTGGCGGGCATCTCGTTGATCTCAACTCCAAATGATAAAAGTGCATCATTGATCGCGTTAATTACCGCCGCCGGCGCGCCGATAGTGCCGCCCTCGCCCAAGCCCTTCGCCCTGGTGAGCGAATTCTGGCTTGGCGTCTCGATGTGGTGGAGTTCGATTTCCGGAATTTCGTGGATCGTCGGCGGCAGATAATCGGCCAGCGTCGCCGTAAGAATACCGCCGTTCTCGTCGTATACGATTTCCTCGAGCAGTGCGTTGCCGATACCCTGTGCGATGCCGCCGTGTACCTGTCCGTCAGCGATCATCGGATTAATGATGCGGCCGGCGTCCTCCGCCACCAGAAATTTTTCAACCCTGACATGGCCGGTCTCCACATCAACGTCGACGATGGCGGCGTGGCAAGCGTTAGAAAACGTTCCGGGAGGATCGTAGTGGCCTGTTTCCGTCAGGCCCGGCTCTATTTCGCCCTTGAAGCGGTGCGTTTGCGTATAAGCCTCGCGAGCAAGCTTCGCTATCGGGATCGTCCGGTCCGTGCCCGCGACTATTGCCATTCCATCGGCGAGCACGATGTCGCCCGGTGCAACCTCCAGCAGATGGCTGGCTATCTTGA
>DATFXJ010000019.1:0-15463 GCA_035315965.1 Pseudolabrys sp. | reverse complement strand
TGGTTGCAAACAGCGGTATTGGTCATCGTGATAGCGGGGCTAATCGCAATTGCGGCGAACTACGTTTGGTGACGCCCCAACGCTGAGCTCGTCCACCAAGTGAACGAAACTGGCAAAGCTGATGGCTAAGCCGGAGGAGGGTTGGGCTGCTCAAAACGAAAATGGATCGCGCTGAAAAGAAAATAGATAAAACCCATCCCCAGTCGACACCTGCTGAGCCTCATTGAAAGGCGCCATAGCGGACATTTGCTTTGCACTGCCGAATGTCCGCTTTCGAGGGTAAAGCGGGCATCACTTTTTTAGGGGGCAAAAAAATTGGGTGGATGTTACCCCAGGCGTTACCCCGAAAGGGATTGCCGGCGCGCGTCGCCTCGAAGTTGCGGCCTAATTCGTTGAAAATGCGCGGTGCCGGCGGAGGGATTTGAACCCCCGACCACCCGCTTACGAAGCGGATGCTCTACCGCTGAGCTACGCCGGCTGGAACCGCGCAAACTGATATCGGCGCCGACCTCGCTTGGCAAGCAAGAGAGCCTAGCGCCTAACGGAACAACTGTCGTAGGCGCTGCCAGCCATCGCTCGCTCGAGGAGCTGAGGATTCCGGCACCGGATCGCGATCGAGGCTTGAATCAAGCCCCGGATCGTCGGGCGCATGCACCAAAGGGATGACGGGTTCGACCGGGATAGTCTTGTTGAACGCCTTGGATTTTACAGTCTTGCGCGGTTTATCGAGAGGTTTGGTCTCAGGCGGTGCGCTCGGGACCGAATCCGGGGTAGGCGTTGTGACCTCGATGACAGGACGGGTGACGCCGATCTCGGCCAGTGGAACTTTCCACTCAAAGCCGTCGAGCCGCCCATTTGGGGAGACGGGCAGCCAGCGCTCGGATACAACGCCGTCCGCGGTCCACACCGGATCGCCCGACGCACGCATGGCACGTGTCATCCATTGGCGCACGCGGCCTTCGTCGCCGTGCTCAGTTTCCTCAATGTCTGCCATTAAAGTCGCGATGCGCCGGGTTGGCGCCGATAAATAGGGCGCGAGCGCTGCGCGCGCTGTCGCAAATTCGCGCGCGTCAAGTGCGGCACGCGCCACCGCCAACGCGCCTTCAACCTGACCCGGAACCTTGGCTGCTAGTTTCTGCATGCGCGCGAGGCGCTCTCGCGCACTGTCGCTAAGGCGGAGGTGGGCGTAACCGTCCGCGATATCGGGATGTGGATTGATCCTCCACGCCGCCTCCAGAATTTTTCGCGCCTTGCGCTGCTCGCCCGATTCCGCCAACCGCCGCCCCGCCAATGCCGCCGCCGGCACTAGATCGGGCGCGAGTTTGACCGATTCGAGCACCAGGTTTCGCGAGGTGTCGCGGTCGATCTCCTCGAGCGCCTGCGCGCGGGCAACGAGCAGGACCGCACGTTTGCGGCGATAGTCGGACTTCTCCAGGGCAGCTTTCATATGATCGAGCGCATCGAGCGCGCCGGCCCAGTCAGCGGCGGCACAGCGATAATCGAGTGCGGCTTGCCCGGCCCACGCGACGGCAGGTCTAATCTTGGCTGCTTCCTCCGCCGCAAGCCGCGCGGCGTGGGCATCATTGCGCCGCTGTGCTTCTATATAAAGACCGCGCAATCCCAATAATTTAGTTTCATCCCGCCTCGTCATTTCACGAAAAGCGCGCTCGGCGCTGCTTCGGTCACCGGCCATCTGGGCCGATTGCGCTGTGAGTAACAGCGCGAGTGGATCGCCGGGGGACAGACGGGCTGCTTCGTCTGCGGACTTGCGCGCGAGCTGCAAGTCTCCCGCACCGATCGCGATCAGGCCGCGGCTGACCGCCAGATAACCTTTAATGGCGCGTCTATGACGAAAGAACAGTGAGACCTGTTCGGGCGAGTGAAGAATGGCGCGCACGGTGGACAACAGCAGCACAACCACGAGCACGAGCGCAGCGATGGCGACAGCGGCCATCATCACCGAAGTCTCGATACGATACCCCATCCAGGTGATCGCGACTTCGCCCGGGCGATCGGCGATCCAAGCGAAGCCGGCGGCAATGACCGTGACCGACACCAGAAACAGGATGATCCGGATCATCCGAGCCTCATCGCTTCCCAAGCGAGTGCGCAGTTTCGCTTGCCAATTGACGTGCAGCCTCGAGCGCAGCCTGCCGGGCTCGGGCTCTTTCGATCCAGTTTTGCGCTGGCGCACGTACTGCAGCGTCGAGCTTGGCGAGATCAGCGAGCGCACCACCAATGTCGGCCTGCGCGGCTTCGACTTCGGTCCGTGCCAACACGGCCGACGCATCGTCACCCGCTGGCGCACCGACCGGGCGAACGCGCACCAGCTTGCTCGCATTGGCCTCTATCCGCTCCAGGAAACTCCCCGGCGGCACTTGCCCGCCAGACGCTTTCAGCATCGCCGGGATCAGTGCGGTCAGCTCCCGCCCCAAAGCCGCTGCGGTCGGCACGCCGCTGGTCGCAAACGGTGCCAGCAACTTTAAGGTTTTTTCCTCCGCGCCGAGGGATCGTGCTTCGTCCAGTTCAGCGACGAACGGCGCACCGCTTACCGCTGCATCACGCAGCGTCGCTGCGCTAAGCGCAAGCCTTGCACCGGCGTCGACCGGAGCTGTTTTGATAGCCTGCTCAAGCGCAGTGAGCCGTTTTTGCACGGTCTCCGCATCGGCGGGAGACGGGCCGGCCGAGGTATTCCTAGCGAGGTCCTGCACGCTATTGCGTAATTGCGTCATCGCTTTTTCCACTGCATCCGCCCGGCTGCGCGCATCGGCAGCACTGGCAGCGGCTTCCTCGCTCTGCTTGTTGAGCGCCGTCAGCGCAATGCCAAGCGATTTCATGGCGCTGTCGGCGGCAGAAAGCCTTTCTGCAACACTGGGGTCGTTGGCCGGAAGCTTGGCAAGCATGCCTTCGATTTTCGTGACGCGTTGTGTGAGGGAATCGAGTTGCGGGCTGGAATCGATGGAAACGGCGTAGCGGACCGGCACCGCACCGGCAAACCAGAGCGCCACCAGCCCAACTGCAACAACTGCTGCGCCAATGAATCCGCCGATAAGCGCCGGCGCGCCCAGCCAAACCGGTCGTTTGGAAGACGAATTCTCGCTGGCCATAGACTGGGGCGCGGCCTCGGCTTCACTGATGGCCTCAGGCCGTTCTTGCGTGGAAGGCGATTGAGGTGGCTCGGATGGACCGGCATCCGTGGCTGCCCGCGGAACTTCCGTCGCAGTCAAATCGATGGTCGGCGCAGGGCGCTTGCGGCGGGACATTCCTTTGGCAGAGTCCGACCTTGTGCGCTTATCAGGCATGGGCGCTTCCTCCGCGAATCGGCTCAACCCAGCAGGCAGGAAATAACGCAAATGGTGGGGTTGCGCCAACAATCACGCCGGTGACGCCTGCAAAAGCGCGATCAGCGCTGCCTCATTGGGACGGGCGGCAATTGCGACGCAGCTGGCACCAGCAAGAGGCTCGGCTACTTGCGCGGACAGACAAAGATGACGCACCGCCAGCGCCGGGCCGGCGATGCCTGCTATCTTTGCGCCCGCCACGTAGGTATCGGCGCTGCGCTTGGAAAAGTGCATCACTACATCGACTTCGCCGGCCTGGAGTGCCTCTTTAAGTGCCAGCGGAAACGGTACAGTGACGGCGCGATAGACCATACGCATCTCACCGGCGACGCCGCATGCCGACAATTCGCCGATAAGATCGACAGTACGATCCTCACCAGCAAGATAGAGCAGCGGCGCTTTTCCACGACCCCGACGCGTGGCAACGAGTCTGACGAGATCACGCACGTCGCCATTTGCCGATGTGACGTCTTTAAAACCGGTTTCTCGCGCGGCCTCGGCGCTGCGCGGGCCGACGGCGAAGAGCGGAAGCTCGACAAGGGCGTGACGGGCAGAATTGTCTGCAATGGCGTTTGGCGCATTCGCGCTTGTAACAATGACCGCGTCCCACTCGCCGCCGAGATTGGCGGCAATTGGCTCGACCCGCATCAGTGGCGTCACCAGCACCTCGTGTCCGCGCGCCCGGAGCGCGGTTGCGGTTCGTTCGCCGTCAAATTGCGGGCGGGTGATGACGACACGCATGATTACTTCTCGTGCATGCCTCTCGCCGAAGATTTCCACTTTTTGGGACCATTCTCTAGTCGAAAAATCTAGGTCCGGCCCGATGCTTGAGTTCGCGTCCAGTGTCGGCGCCAATCGCGGCGGCATCTTTGCGATTGCCGGTACCGGCGATGTCGAGTGTGGCACTGCCGTCCGGCCGCGCGATCAGTCCACGGAATTGCAGCGCGTTTCCGGCAATCGTGGCGTGACCCGCGATCGGAGTGTTGCATGAACCGCCAAGTGCGGCGAGGAAAGCGCGTTCGCAGTCGATGGCCAACGATGTGTCGGCATGATCGATGAGCGCGAGAATTTCACGCACCCGCATATCGCTTTCACGCGCTTCAATGCCGATTGCACCCTGCCCAACGGCCGGCAGGAATTCATCGGCGCTCATGATGCTGGTGGCGTGGTTGGTCAATCCGAGACGATTCAGTCCCGCGAGCGCGAGCACAGTTGCATCGACTTCACCGGATTCGAGCTTGCGCAGCCGAGTTTCCACATTGCCACGCAACGGCTTCACAAACAGATCTGGCCGCGTACGCCTTGCGATCGCCTGGCGCCGAAGTGATGCTGTGCCGAGGCTTGCGCCTTTAGGCAGCTCCGAAAGCGTACGCGCCTTGTGGCTGATGAAAACATCTCGGGGATCCTCACGTTCGAGACATGCCGCCAGTATCAATCCTTCCGGTAGCACCGTGGGCATGTCTTTTGCCGAATGGACTGCGAGATCGATGCCTCCATCGACTAACGCCTCCTCGATCTCTTTTGTAAACAGACCTTTGCCACCCTCTTCCGCCAGTGGTCGATCCTGAATGGTATCGCCGGAAGTTCGAATGACGACGAGCGCAATTCGATCCTCCTTCATGCCCGTCGCAGCGGCCAACCGCGACCGCACCATTCGCGCCTGCACCAGCGCGAGCGGACTGCCGCGCGTTCCTAGGCGCAAGGAGACTGTGGATTGCGTCATACAACCTCACAATGCTAGGCCGGACCGGGTCGGCCCAAGGATCAGGACTAGCTATTATTTTGGCCGCCGTCACCTCGCCCAGACTGGGCGCAAAGGCCATTGAGGGACTGATGATCGTCCTAGGCATCGAGACAACGTGCGACGAGACCGCAGCGGCGTTGGTTGAGCGTTTTGAGGATGGCCACGGCAGGATCCTCTCCAATGTGGTGCTGTCGCAGGTGACCGAACATGCCGCATTCGGCGGTGTGGTGCCTGAAATTGCAGCACGCGCCCATGTAGAAGCTCTCGATGTTGTCATCGCCAATGCCATGACGCAGGGAGGTCGTAATTACGATGCGATAGACGGCGTCGCCGCAGCTGCCGGCCCTGGACTGATCGGTGGCCTAATCGTTGGCCTTACCACTGCGAAAGCCATTGCGCTGGTCAAAAACAAGCCGCTCATCGCCGTTAATCATTTGGAAGCGCACGCGCTGACTGCGCGCCTGACCGATAGAATCACGTTTCCCTATTGCCTGTTTCTCGCGTCCGGCGGTCACACACAGATCGTGGCCGTGCGCGGTGTCGGCAACTATGTGCGACTTGGAACCACTCAGGATGACGCGATTGGCGAGGCCTTCGACAAAACCGCGAAGCTCCTCGGCCTCGGTTATCCGGGCGGACCGCAGGTCGAGAAGGAAGCCGCGCGCGGCAACGCAGTGCGCTTCTCGCTGCCGCGGCCTATGCATGGACGCAAGGATGCCGATTTCTCGCTCTCCGGATTAAAGACCGCATTACGGCTGGAAGCGGAAAAAATCGCGCCCCTCAGCGACCAGGATGTGGCCGATCTTTGTGCGTGCTTCCAGCAAGCAATTGTCGACGTCGTGTTCGACCGGCTGCGTGCCGGGCTGCTGCTTTTCCGGGCGCGCTTCGGGACGCCGACCGCTCTGGTTGCGGCCGGCGGCGTTGCCGCAAACCAGTCAATCCGTAAGGTGCTCAACCGCCTCGCATTCGAGGTCGGGGCCGGTCTGGTTTTGCCGCCACCCGAACTGTGCACCGACAATGGAGCAATGATCGCGTGGGCCGGCTGCGAACGGTTAGCGCTCGGCCTCACCGACTCGCTTCATGTCGCGCCGCGGGCACGTTGGCCGCTTGACGAGATCGCCGCCGCTGAGGGCGCACGGCGGCGCACAGCTGCGTATAAATAAGCGGACCGGCGGCAGCGGCATGACCATTCAACGTATCGCGGTGCTCGGCGGCGGCGCTTGGGGAACGGCGCTGGCGCTCACCTGTGCTCGCGCCGGACGGCAGGTTGTTCTTTGGGAATACGCGCAAGACAATGCTGCAAGACTCGAACAAAAGCGAGAAAGCCGCTTTTTGCCCGGCGTGCGCGTCGACGAAATCATCAAGGTCACGCGCGATCTTGAAGAAACCGCGAGAAGTGATGCCATTCTCGTTGTGGTACCAGCGCAGGCAGTGCGGTCGGTGGTCACGTCTCTGGCATCATCAGTCGGAAGGCACACGCCGCTTATCGCCTGCGCCAAGGGCATCGAGCACGGCACTCACAAGTTCATGACCGAGATTATTGCCGAATGCGCGCCAAAATCACTGCCGGCAATCCTGTCCGGGCCAAGCTTTGCCGCTGACGTTGCGCACGGATTGCCCACAGCGGTCACCATTGCAGCGGCCGATGGCAAGGTTGCTCTCGATTTGGCCCACGCGTTGAATGCGGGCACTTTCCGGCCCTACCATTCGACAGATGTGCGCGGCGTCGAACTTGGCGGTGCCACCAAGAACGTTCTTGCAATTGCTGCAGGAATCGTAACGGGAAAAGGGCTGGGCGCTAGCGCTTCCGCGGCGCTCACCACGCGTGGTTTTGCGGAGCTGGTGCGCTTCGGTAAAGCCTACGGCGCCAAAACGGAAACCTTGATGGGCTTGTCCGGCCTCGGTGACCTCATTCTCACGTGTGGTACGCCACAGTCGCGTAACTTCTCCTGCGGAGTCGCCTTGAGCAAAGGCGAGAAGCCCGATACCGCCGCGCATGGCAAACTGGCCGAAGGCATCTTCACCGCGCCGGTGCTGCTGGAAATGGCGCGGGAGAAAAATGTCGAGATGCCGATCGCCAGCGCTGTCGCCGCGATAATATCGGAAAGAATGAGCGTCGATGAAGCGATCGAGTCGCTACTGACACGCCCACTTAGATCGGAATGAAAGCCATGGCTTATTGGTTGCTGAAGACAGAACCGGACGAATATTCCTGGGACGACCAGGTCAAGCGTGGCGCAAAAGGGGAGGCCTGGACTGGCGTGCGGAACTTCACGGCGCGCCGGTATCTCAAGGAAATGAAAAAAGGCGACAAGTTTTTTTTCTACCACACAGGCGAGGAGAAGCAGGTTGTCGGGATCGGCGAGGTAACGCGCGAGTCCTTCCCCGATCCGACGGCGAAAAAAAACGAGCCTTGGGTAGCTGTAACGATTGCGGCCGGTAAACCGTTGGCAAAGCCGGTAACGCTGGCGACCATCAAGGCCGAACCGAAGCTTAAAGACATGGCGCTGGTCAAATATGGACGCCTGTCAGTGCAACCGGTGACCGAGGCAGAATGGAAATTGATCTGCAAAATGGGTGGGTTGAAATAGGGAGGTGGCAATGAGCTTCACGCACGCCAACATGGTTTCAATTCTAATTGCCGCCGTTGCCGCCTGGATTTTCGGTGGCATTTATTACACCGCGCTAAGCAAGCCATGGATCGCCGCGCAGGGCAAAACCCTTGAGCAATGCAAGGCCGAGCAGGACACCAAATCCGGCATCGCGAAAGGTGCTCCGTTTGTCGTCGTGTTCATCAGTGAAGTCATCATCGGCTGGGTGCTTTACGGCATTCTTCTGCACATCAACGCGTTCACGGTGCGCGCCGGCGTCATCTCGGCCGCCCTCTGCTGGTTCGGCTTTGTGCTGACCACGATCGCGACCAACAATGCCTTTGGCGGTCGCCGTGCAATGCTCACCGTCATTGACAGTGTCGCGTGGCTCGGCGCTTTCGTGATTATCGGTGCCATAGTCGGTGGCTGGGGCCCTTGAAACCCAAAAATTGCCAAAAGGAGGTCAATCCGCGCCTTGTCGGTCGCACAAACGCTGTCGCATAATGTCGCGAGATAAGCGCGTGCCGCGTACTAGGGTAGGTGGGGAGGAGTGTCGATGTCCGAAAAGATCTATGACGTGCCAGCCGACTGGCGCAAGCGCGCCCATGTGGACGATGCCAAATACAAGGATCTCTACGCTCGCTCGATCAAGGATCCGAACGGCTTCTGGGCCGAGCAGGCCAAGTGCATCGACTGGATCAAGCCCTTCAGCAAGATCAAAAACACCTCCTACGACCCACACCACGTTTCGATCAAATGGTTCGAGGATGGCACGCTGAACGTTTGCCACAACTGCGTCGACCGCCATCTCGCCAAGCGTGGCGACCAGACCGCTATTCTTTGGGAGGGTGATGATCCGAAGGAAGACAGAAACCTCACCTACAAGCAGCTATATGCCGACGTTTGCCGCTTCGCCAATGTGCTTAAGGCCCGAGGTATAAAGAAAGGAGATCGCGTCACCATCTATATGCCGATGATTCCGGAGACGGCTATTTCAATGCTCGCCTGCGCCCGCATCGGCGCAATTCATTCGGTCGTGTTCGGTGGCTTCTCACCCGATTCTCTCGCCGGGCGCATCGAGGATTGCAAGTCGAATGTGATCGTCACTGCCGATGAGGGCATCCGCGGTGGCCGCAAGATCCCACTGAAGGCCAATGCGGATACGGCATGCGACAAAGCTGGTGGCGTAACTTCGGTGATTGTCGTCAAGCGTACAAATGCGCCGATCAACATGCAGTCCGGACGCGACATGTACTACAATGACATAGCGAAGACTGTTTCCGCTGACTGCCCATGCGAGGAGATGAACGCCGAGGATCCACTGTTTATTCTCTATACCTCCGGCTCTACGGGCAAACCGAAAGGCGTCCTGCACACGTCAGGCGGTTATCTCGTCTACACCTCGATTACGCATCAATACGTGTTCGACTATCACGAAGGCGATATCTATTGGTGCACCGCGGATGTCGGCTGGGTCACCGGTCACAGCTACATTGTCTATGGCCCGCTATCCAACGGTGCCATCTCAATGATGTTCGAGGGCGTGCCGAACTTTCCGACCACTTCTCGCTTCTGGGAGGTGTGCGACAAGCACAAGGTAACCACTATCTATACTGCACCGACCGCGATCCGCGCCCTGATGCAGGGCGGCGATGATCCGGTAAAGAAAACCTCGCGCAAATCGTTGCGCCTTCTTGGCACTGTGGGTGAGCCGATCAATCCGGAAAGCCTGGGAATGGTACTACCACGTCGTCGGCGAAGATCGTTGCCCAATCGTCGACACTTGGTGGCAGACCGAGACTGGCGGCATCCTTATCACACCACTGCCTGGCGCAACCAAACTCAAGCCCGGCTCGGCAACGCGTCCATTCTTTGGCGTGCAGCCGGAAATCGTGGACGCTGAGGGCAAGGTGCAGACTGGCGCGACGAGCGGCAATCTTTGCATCTCCGACTCGTGGCCAGGACAGATGCGCACCGTGTATGGCGATCACCAGCGGTTTATCGATATGTACTTCAAGACCTATCCTGGCAAATACTTCACAGGCGATGGCTGCCGCCGCGACGAGGACGGATACTACTGGATAACCGGGCGCGTCGACGATGTCATTAACGTCGCCGGCCACCGGCTTGGCACCGCCGAGGTCGAGAGCGCGCTTGTCGCCCATCCGAAAGTGTCGGAAGCGGCCGTTGTTGGCTACCCGCACGCCATCAAAGGCCAAGGCATCTATGCCTATGTCACGCTGATGTCGGGCGAAAAGCCGAGCGAAGAGCTGCGCAAGGAGCTGGTCGGTTGGGTGCGTAAGGAAATCGGACCAATCGCCTCGCCTGATCTGATCCAGTTTGCCCCGGGCCTGCCAAAAACACGTTCTGGCAAGATCATGCGGAGAATTCTGCGCAAAATCGCCGAAGACGAGTTTGGCAATCTCGGCGACACCTCGACGCTGGCAGATCCGGCCGTAGTCGACGACCTGGTCAACAATCGGCAAAACAAGAAGGCGGCGAAAACGGGGGCTTGAGCCGCCTTTGATATGAGCGCAGTCGCGGCTGTGGGTCTTTGACTCAAAGCGGCGTGCCATTGGCTTTTTTTTTCGAAATTTCGTGACCAGAACACAATTTACCGGCAACTATCCAGTATGGCGCATCCGCGCACTTCCCCACGGCCCGAAGTTCCCGGCCTCGCCGCTCGAAGAATTGCAGCCGATATCCTCGACGGCGTTCTGCAGCGGCGAAGTGCGCTCGATGAACTTCTCTCAGGCAAAAACGCACATCCGGGCCTGCCCCGGCTTGCGGAACGCGACCGTGCCTTGACGCGCCGTCTCACAGCCACCGTCTTGCGACGGCTCGGCACGTTGCGCCATCTAGTTGGCGGTTTTCTCGAAAAAGGATTTCCCTCCGACGCGCCGCGTACCGAGACGATCTTGTTACTTGGCGCAGCGCAAATTCTCTGGCTCGAAGTTCCTGACCACGCTGCCGTCGATTTGTCGGTGCGCCTCGCGCAGGCTGACCGCCGTGCGGTACGTCACGCCGGTCTCGTCAACGCTGTGCTGCGGCGCGTGGCGCAAAGCGGCGCATTGTCTGCTTCTGATTTTTTAGGTGACACGCCGGAATGGTTGCTCAAGCGTTGGAGCAAGAGTTTTGGCGCCGATACAGCCCGTGAGATTGCAACCGCCAATGGTCACGAACCCGCCCTCGATCTCACGGTAAAGCGGGACGCCAAATCCTGGGCCGAAAGGCTACGCGGTCGGGAATTGCCGACAGGCACTGTGCGCACCATTGCGCACGGGGCGATCTCCCTTTTGCCAGGATTTTCCGAAGGCGCATGGTGGGTGCAGGATGCCGCCGCCGCTCTTCCCGTTCGGCTGCTCGGTGATATTCGTGGAATGAACGTTGCTGACCTCTGCGCCGCGCCCGGCGGCAAGACTGCCCAACTCGCGCTGGCTGGCGCGAATGTGATTGCCGTCGATCGCTCGCCGGCCCGCCTCAAACGCCTGCACGAAAATCTTGCCCGCCTATCTCTCAGCGCCGAAACCGTCGCGGCCGATACTTTGGAATGGCAGGCTGGACCATTCGATGCAGTGTTGCTCGATGCGCCATGCTTATCCACCGGTACCATCCGTCGTCATCCGGACATCGCTTGGCTAAAGAGCGAAGCTGATCTTCCGGTGCTCACATCGTTACAGCACCGGCTGCTCGACCGCGCGGTTGAGTTCCTCAAGCCGGGCGCTACGCTCATTTATTGCGTCTGTTCGCTGGAGCCTGAAGAAGGCGAGAATCAAATTGCGGCTCTTCTCGCACGCGATCCGCGCATCGTCCGCAATCGGATCACGGCGGAAGATGTTTTCGGACGCACTGAATTCGTCACAATCGATGGAGACTTGCGCACGCTGCCGCAGCAGCTGCCTGATCCTGATCCGTGCTGGGGCGGGCTCGACGGTTTTTATGCTGCGCGCCTTATCCGAAATCCGGCCTAATCCACCGTCTGGACTAACATATTGGCCCCTTCCCGACCGTTCGCTATCGTGTGGACTGCGCGTACGGATTCGCACGCGCGGTAGGAGATGAGCGCTTTTATGATGGGTGTTTCGATGACGGAGCGGGCCAGGCTCTCCGTACTCATCGGGCGCCGCGCATTCCGCAGTGTAATCGGCAGCATCAACGCGAATCCACTGCTCCGTTGGCGGTTCGCCTCAACCAAGACCGACCGGCTCCTGATAGCGCCGCAGGATTTGCGCACCGCCGACGCGACACGCGCCAGTGAAATCTATGCCGGGCGCTTTGCGTTCGCCGGAAAAGTCGTCATTTGCGATCGCAGATCTCCTTTTGAAATGACACCACCGTCGGATGAGTGGGCCGGTATGCTGCTCGGCTTCGTCTGGTTGCGGCACTTGCGCGCTGCGGATTCCGCCATCACCCGCTCCAATGCCCGTTCGCTAATCGACGAGTGGATTAACGTACAAGGCCGCTGGCACCCTCTTGGCTGGCGTTCCGAAATTATTTCCCGCCGCTTGATCTGTTGGCTCAGTCAGGCGCCGTTTGTATTGCAAGATGCAGACGCTCGTTTCTATCGTCGCTTTATCCGCAGCTTGTCGCGGCAGGTGCGCTATCTGCGCCGCAGTCTAAACGAATCGCGAGAGGGATTGCCGCGCTTGCAGGCGGTAATTGCGCTCAATTATGCAACGCTTTGCTTGCAGGGGCAGTCAGGACATCTGCGCGCCAATGTGCGCCGGCTGATAGATGAATTGCGTAAACAGGTCTTGCCTGACGGCGGACATGTTAGCCGCAATCCGGGGGCTTTGATCGAATTGTTGGCTGACTTGCTGCCGTTGCGGCAATTGTTCGCCGCGCGGCAGTTGCAGCCGCCTCAAGCACTCAACAATGCAATTGATCGCATTATGCCTATGTTGCGTTTTTTCAGGCATGGCGACGGAAATTTCGGCCAATTTAACGGCATGGGACCGACGCCGGTCGACCTGCTCGCTACGGTGCTCGCCTATGACGATGCACGCGGCACACCGGTGTCGAATGCACCACACTCCGGCTACCAGCGCGTCGATGCAGAACAGACCGCCCTTCTGATGGACACCGGGCGGCCTCCACCGGTGGAATTGAGCCAGGAAGCCCATGCGGGTTGCTTGTCGTTCGAGCTGTCATGGAAGCAGCACCGCCTGGTGGTCAATTGCGGCTTGCCGTCCGTCAATAAAGAAAACTGGCGCCAGGTTGCGCGCGCAACGCCTGCGCATTCAACCGTAACGATCAATGAACGCTCATCGTACCGTTTCCTTGAATCGCTTTCGATCAAGCGTCTGTTTGGCGGAACGCCGATCATTTCCGGTCCCCACGATGTACGAATTGAGAGAGAGCCCGGCGCACCGACACTACGCGCCTCCCATGATGGCTACGTCAGTGACTGCGGCATCGTGCACACGCGTACGATCCGGCTTAGCCCTGACGGCCGTGCGCTCGACGGAGAAGACATTTTTACGCCGGTCGAAGGAGAGGGGTTTCCTGCCGACGCCGGCGACGAATTCGCCATCCGCTTTCATCTGCATCCCGCGATCAAGGCGAGCCGCCTGGCGGACGGACGCGGCGTAATCCTGTTGCTTCATGACCGAGATCTATGGACCTTCGCAACCCTGGCCGACGCGGTAGAACTCGAAGAAAGCGTATTCTTGGCGGGCCCGGACGGTCCGCGACGCACGGTACAGATCGTAATTTACGGGCAAGTGGGGCAGCTGTCGGCGGTGCGCTGGAGCTTCCGTCACACACCACCGGCCACACCCGGCACCCGGCCCGACCAGACGCATGAACCGGAATTGCCGCTTTGAGACAGTGCCTGTGGATGCTGCGGTAAGGGACAGTGGTCGCGAATACACTTTCGCCCGCCTGATATGCTAGCTCGTGCGCTATGAGTAGCCATCCGCGCCGTATTACCCGCGCTCTGCTGTCGGTATCCGACAAGGCCGGGCTGATCGCATTCGCGACTGAGCTTGCCCGCTACGGGGTGAAGCTCGTTTCGACCGGCGGCACTGCCAAAGCGCTTGCTGACGCTGGCCTCGCCGTGACCGATGTCGCCGAACTCACCGGCTCACCCGAAATGATGGATGGCCGTGTCAAAACCCTGCACCCAAAGGTGCACGGCGGATTGCTCGCGATCCGCGGCAACACAGAGCACCTTGCGGCCATGGAAAAGCACCACATCAAGCCGATCGATCTCTTGGTGGTGAATCTCTATCCGTTCGAGGCCGCCGTCGCTAGAGGCGCTTCGTTCGATGACTGCATCGAGAACATCGACATTGGCGGCCCTGCGATGATCCGAGCCGGCGCCAAGAACCACCTGGATGTGACCGTTGTTGTCGAACCCACCGACTACGAAAAGGTGCTCGGCGAAATGGCGCAGCATGGCGGCATGGTCTCCCTCAGTCTGCGGCAAAATCTGGCGGCAAAGGCTTACGCCCGCACCGCATCATATGACGCCGCGATTTCGAACTGGTTCGCTGAGACGCTGCATGCTGACGCTCCGGACTATCGCGCTTTTGGCGGCAAATTGGTGGAGGCCCTGCGATATGGTGAGAACCCACATCAGAGCGCGGCGTTCTACCGCTCACCCGGGGAACGCTATGGCGTCGCCACCGCAAGACAACTGCAAGGAAAGCAGCTTTCCTATAACAACATCAACGACACTGATGCGGCCTACGAGTGCGTTGCAGAATTCGACCCGAACCGCACCGCCGCTTGCGTGATCGTCAAACACGCCAATCCTTGCGGGGTCGCGGAGGCTGACAACTTGCTCGATGCCTATCGCAAGGCACTGGCTTGCGATGCGACCTCTGCGTTCGGCGGCATTATCGCGCTCAATCGCAGGCTCGATGCCGAGGCTGCACGCGCAATCACCGAAATTTTTACCGAGGTCATCATCGCGCCGGAAGCAAGCGAAGAAGCGGTGAAGATTATAGCAGCCAAAAAAAATCTTCGGTTGCTTGTCGCCGGCGGCCTCCCCGATCCCCGCGCCAAAGGTTTGACCGTGAAGTCTGTCGCTGGAGGGCTGCTGGTGCAATCGCGTGATAACACGGTAGTGGACGATATGCAGCTTAAGACTGTCACGAGGCGTGCGCCGAGCAACACCGAACTTGCAGACCTACGGTTCGCATTCCGAGTTGCCAAGCACGTGAAATCGAACACGGTTGTCTATGCCAAGGATCGGGCCACAATCGGGATCGGCGCTGGGCAGATGAGCCGAGTCGATGCAGCGCGTATTGCCGCCCGGAAAGCTGAAGATGCCGCCAAAGAAATGAAGCTGCCGGCTCCGCTGACCAAGGGCTCAGTAGTCGCTTCGGATGCTTTCTTCCCGTTTTCCGATGGTTTGCTGGTGGCGATCGAGGCCGGCGCGACAGCAGTGATCCAGCCCGGCGGCTCGGTGCGCGACGACGAGGTCATCAAGGCTGCCGACGAACACAACATCGCGATGGTGTTCACGGGCACGCGGCATTTCAGGCACTGACAAGAGCCTATGCCGTTGGTTTTGAATTCGTCCGGTTCAAAAGCCGGATAATTTTCCGGCCTCTCAAAAGTTCGGCGATATATCCGCAGCTCAGTCCGCCCTGACAGAACGGCTTGGCCAATCGCATCAGAACCTGCGACGCCGCTGACTTTAGGCCAAAGGAATCAAAGGCTTATTGTTTCGCCAAGTCGCCCAACAAGCTCGCCGCAACCGACAGTTTGGACAGCGTGAGCCCAGAGCCCGTGATTTCATGAATGGTCGAGCGGATGCGCTCAACTTCCGCCTGCCT
>DATFXJ010000018.1:0-4686 GCA_035315965.1 Pseudolabrys sp. | reverse complement strand
ACGCTCCCCACGCAGCCCAAGACCGCTGCCGAGGCAGAAGCCCAACAGCGCGTCGCCTACGTTGGCTGACATTGGTCATCGTGTAAAACGGCGAACGAGAGTTAGGCCGCTCCCTCTCGGGCGGCCTCCTTCCCTCCTCCTTTCGCGAAACTTAAGTATGATGATTAAAGGACGAGAAAAGGCGTGGAGCCGGTCTGGCTCGTCCTGAGATAGGAACAAGGATCACGGCCATGGAGATCGAAGGCACCACATTCGGAAACATCACGATCGACGGAAAGACTTATGAACACGACGTGATCATTCGCCTCTCCGGCGAGGTGGTGAAGCGGAAGAAAAAACTGTCGAAGAAGTACCACGGCACCTCGCACGTGCTCTCGAAAGACGAAGCGAAGTTTGTCTTCGAGAAGGGATGCGAGCAACTCAAGTCTGGATAACCCCGAGGGCATCGTTCCGGTGCTTGAGATGTTCACCAAGCGCCGTCTCAAATGGGCGAAGCCGCTCGACCTCCCGCAATTCGAGAACATGCCGAGCTGAGTCCAAGCGACGTATCGATGCCCGCTCCGTCGTTGAGCTAGTCATCCGGAACGCAAATTCGTCACATTATAGAGGAGCGGTAGCCGAAAAACTTCTATGTCGCTGCCCGCCCGCTATCTTGCCACCGAGCTCACCGAGCCGATGTCCGGCAGACAGATTCCAGCTACGCAGCGACGTCCACTGCCACCTTCTCGATCTCGAAGCGATACATCCGACCTCGCGAATCGCGCGCCCACCAATAGCTTCGATGTTCATCGAAGCCGTAATCGCCCCAAAGCCGTGACGCATCGAACTCGGCGATAGCAATTGCGTCTTCCCACAGCTCAAACAGCGGCTGCAACCGGCGGCGACCCACGACCTCGCCGTTGTCATCAATCAAACAACGCACGATTTGGAACATAAGTGAGTCCTCAATTCCAATTGAGTTCCCGCCGTGGTACACCGCGGTTGTTGCAGAAAGTTGACAATCAGGCGCGCTGGGACTGTGGGCAGTTTCCAAATTTGGCGGCCAATGTCCCAGATGGGTCGATGCTGTTGAAAAATAGATTTTGAGGGAGTCACTGAGCAAGATTGATTCAAGAGCAAGCGCAAATGCGCAATCCTGAGCGCGGTGCGACCTTGCGCGCCCCGGCGCAGGTTGACTTCACCACCGGCGCAGTAAAGAGCACAATTTTTTGTGATGACTGTCACTCGATATTGATCTGAATTGAGCAACTTTGAGCAAACGGCACATTCAACGGTTCCTACATTTTGGAAGCGGCTGCGCTTCAGTGCGTCGCAATCACAGCAACAGGAAACGTGAGAAATGTGATGGCTCCCGAACTGGTTTTGTTAGCTGTGGGGCTCACCTTGTGGATGGTCGGAATGTTTACCGCTCCGTCGGAGGATAACATTCGAGGTCATACTAATCGAAATCGCTCAGGAACGGATCAAGCTCGCTAGCGTTTGAGACAGCAAGAGACGGCATAGGCAGTCGCGGCGCGGGGCAAAGCTGCTCGCGCTGTCAGCTTTTCAGGCACCTAAAGATTGGAGCAGCTAAGATTGGAGCAGCTAATGCCGCTGTCCTCCGAAGGCGGACTTCGCAATGAAATGCCGCTTTGTGCCAATCGCGTCGTAACGCGGTGCAGTAAATTAGCACCGGTCTCGACAGCATTTTGAATCTTCCGTTAGCCCTGGGCGCTTCCGGGCAAGCGCCCGTAAACACTGATCCCTTGTCAGGTTCGCTAGTCACCGTCACATCGCCGCCCATCATGCGGGCGAGCTTGCGGGACGAGCTTGCGGGAGATGGCAAGCCGTATCTCCATGTAGGCATCGCCCAGGTCCCGCACGTTTCATTATCGTGACCCCGGGTAGGTCAAGAAGCGGCGTCCCTCGATCCATACATGCTCCCCACCCTGGGCTTCCCTGCTCATCCGTCGGATCAGATCACGCAGGTCTCGATCGATCTTTGGCCGCGCTGCCCGCTTTCGCGATCTCGGCGCACGCAGGCGGCCAAATTTGCGACCCAGCATCTGGGCCATCAAGTGACAGGCTTGTGCAATTGTGGAAGCGATGGAGCGCGTCGCGTCAAATCGCAATTCGGATACTGTCGCCGCGTATAGACAGTAAGCTCCTCGATGAATTGCACGGCGTATGGCGCGAGGGAGCGTTGCGGGTCCCAGGCAGTGACATTCCAACGCCCGATCGAAGCGCCGCGATGCACCAGCGGTACAGCATGGAATTTCCCGCGGGGGATCCGCACGCTGGACGGAATCACCGCGACGCCATAGCCGGCCGCGGTCAAAGCGATCAGTGTGTGAGGAGCAGCGCTCTCAAGGAAGACGCGCGGTCTGACGCGGGCGACCTGGCAAGCGGCATGGAACCACTCGCGGGACGCAAACCCGCGGCTCAGCAGCAGCAAGGGGTCATTCGCGAGTTCCTCTACATCGAGGATTGCGCGGCGGCTGAGGCGGTGACCGGGCGTCAGAACCGCAAGAACATGGACAGGGTACAGCAACCGCGCGTGGAACCGTTCATCGCCTTCCGGCATGATGGTAAGGTTCACGTCGCCGCATTCAAGGCGATCCGGTAAGCGAACGCCACCGTCCTCGATGAGGCGAATCTCGACGCCCGGATGACGCGGACAATAATCAGCTAAAAAATCTATTAAGAGGCTCTCGATTACCTGCGACGTCGCACCGATCCGCAACAGGCCCGTGTCGCCCGCCTTGAGCGCCCGCGCCCGCTCGCCCATTGCATCAGCCTCGGCCAAGAGACGGCGCCCGCGCAGCAACAGGTCTTCGCCTTCTGAGGTTAGCCGCAAGCGCCGACCGATGCGATCAAACAGCGGAACGGCGAACTCGGCTTCCAAGGCTTCGACCTGCCGTGACGCGGTCGGCTGCGTCATGTGCAGCCGGGCGGCCGCGCGCGCGACGCCGCCGGCGTCCACGATGGCAATGAAGGTGCGCAGATGGCGGAGGTTCATGCCGCCTTATACAAATTTCGCATCAATTATGAAACAACAAATTCATTGGACACATAAACGGGCGGTGCCTAACCTCCCGTCGCAAACGCTCTATCGCTGAGACAACCTTCGGATGACCGCCGCCGACGGGCTCATCCGTGGCCACGATTAATTCGCGCGCGCTGTCGAAATGGCGCGACTTCGGCCGTCATCCCTATGAGAACAAAGAAAAGGTAATCAAACCGAGACAGGAGGTTATCCATGAAGATCGCATTGCCAACGCTGATCGCGGCTGTAGCCGTCGCTGGTGTTGCCTTCACGACTCCGGCCGACACGATGGAGGGGCACACGAGCGTCTCGCCGCAAGACATCAAGTGGGGGCCGGCCCCAGCCATGCTCCCGCCCGGAGCGGAGGCGGCGGTCCTGTTCGGCGATCCGAGCAAGGAAGGCCTGTTTGTGCTTCGGCTCAGGTTCCCCGCGGGCTATAGCGTTGCTTCGCATAGGCATCCGGTGGATGAGGTCGTCACGGTGATCTCCGGGACCTTCAGCGTGGGGGTGGGAGAGACCGCCGATCCGCGCAAGGCGCAGCACTTGCCCGCAGGCAGTTTCCACGTCCTTCGTCCAGGCATGGCGCACTATGTCTTCATGGAAGAAGAGACGGTTATACAAATCAGCACCAACGGTCCCTGGGGACTTACCTACATCAACCCGAAGGATGATCCGCGGCAGAAGTCGCAGTGAATGTCGAGGCCACCGACGGCGGACTCGCCCGCAAAGAACAAACGATAAGGAGGACCAACGATGAGCACATTCATGTGGATGCTCAAATCGCCCCCACAACTGCAGCGCTTTGCGCTACTGGTCAGTCTTTGCCTAACGGTGGCAACTGCGCACGCGAACGCGCGTCAGGACTTCGGCAAGGTGCATTTCCCCATCGCCTGCAAAGATAGCGTCCAGGACGAATTCGACCTTGCGCTTGCAATGCTGCACACCTTCTCGTTTCCAGCCGCGGCCGAGGCGTTTATGGCCATCGCCCAGAAAGACCCCCACTGCGCCATGGCGCATTGGGGTATTGCCGCAACTGCGATCGGCAGTTTGTACGGTGGGCGACCGGGACCCATGGCGTTACAGGGAGAACAGGCAGTCGAAAATGCCAAAGCCATCGGCGGGAAAAACGCACGCGAACGCGATTACATTGCAACGGTTGAAGTCTTCTACAAGGGCGCGGACACGCTTGATTACGGAGCGCGCGTGCGTGCCTATGCAAATGCCCTGAAGCAGCTCCATCGAAAATATCCCGAGGATCGCGAGGCCGAGACATTTTACGCCTACGCCCTGTCGGCGCTAGGGACTCCGACCGATCGAACCTTCACATATGAACTTCGAGGCGCTGCCATCCTCGAAAAGCTCTATGCCGAGCTGCCGGATCATCCTGGTGTGCTCCATTATCTCCTGCACGCCTACGACAACACGCCATATGCGTCGCGCGGGCTGACGGCCGCCGTTCGGTTAGCCAAGGTTGCGCCCTCGTCGCCGCATGCGCTGCAATTTCCTGCCCACATCTTCAATCGCATGGGCCTTTGGCACGAATCGATCGCCACGAATCAAGCCGGCGCAGCCGTGGACGATCTATTCTTCAAGCCACATGCCATGGATTTCCTTGTACACAGCTACCTGCAAGCAGGGCAGGCCGTAGCTGCCAAAGGCGT
>DATFXJ010000017.1:0-10308 GCA_035315965.1 Pseudolabrys sp. | reverse complement strand
CCGGGCAGGCAAAAGATGTAGGTTGCGTTGGCAACGCCGGCTGTGGCGCGCGTCTGGATCGCTGACGCGCCGATTTTCTTCTGGCTCACCAACAGGAACATGGTGGCAAAACCGTCCATGCGCTTTTCAAACAAAGGTTCGACTGCTTCCGGCGTCACGTCCCGGCCCGTAAAACCGGTGCCTCCAGTGGTGATGACCACGTCGACGGATTCGTCGGCGATCCACGCCTTGACTCGCTGACGGATCGCCTTGACTTCGTCCTTGACGATTGCACGCTCCGCCATCACGTGGCCGGCCGCGCGAATGCGCTCGATCAGGATCGCTCCGGATTTATCGTCGGCACTTTCACGTGTGTCGGAAACCGTCAGCACCGCAATCTTCAAAGGCACAAATTGTCGGCTTTCGTCGATACCGGACATCGCAGGCGCTCTCTTTATACCTGCCCAGTGAAGGTATTGCAGGCCGAAACTCTGCCCTCTTTCAGCCCGGTCATAAACCAGCGTTGCCGCTGTGCCGATGAGCCGTGTGTGAAAGCGTCAGGCACAACGTAGCCGCGCGATTGCTGCTGCAGACGATCGTCGCCGATTGCTGCCGCCGTTTGCATAGCCGCTTCCACGTCGCCCGGTTCGATTGAATTCCAGCGCTGATTGGAATTGTTGGCCCAGACGCCGGCTAGGCAGTCAGCCTGTAATTCGACACGCACCTGGATGCGATTGGCCTCCGCCCTGCTGCCTGCCGCGCGTTGTGCATTCTGCGCCTTCGGCAAGATGCCGAGCAGGTTCTGCACGTGATGACCGACCTCGTGCGCAATCACATAAGCTTCGGCGAATTCGCACGCCTTGCCGCTGCAGCCACGGAAACGCGACTGGATGTCGCGGAAGAACGAAGTATCGAGATAAATGCGCCGATCGTTGGGACAATAGAATGGCCCCATTGCCGCTTGCGCGAAGCCGCAGCCACCTTGCACCACACCCGAATAAAGCCGCAGACGCGGCACGCTATATTGCTGCCCGCCGTTCTTGAATATCTCTCTCCAGGTGTCCTCGGTATTGCCGAGCACGGCAGCGACAAAGTCGCCCATCTGGTCGGCGGGCTTGCCGGTTGTCTGCCGCGTCGGCGGCTCATACGGCTGCTCGTAATGCCTGCCACTGTTCACAATTCCGGCGCCGCCGATCAGGATGCTTGGATCAATACCAAGGGCCCAGCCGATCAGGCCAAGAATGATGACGGTTCCGATCCCGATTCCGCCGCCACCAATCGGGATACCCATACCGCCGCCGCCGAAACCGCCATCGTCACCGCGGCTGTCTTCGACATTATCGCTGCGGCGAAAATCATCCCAACGCATTACGAAATCCTCCCGAAATTCTTCAGCATTCATCGCTGAAGTAGTCATGTTCAACACAGGTTCAATTTCACATCTTCATCATACCGCCCACAGCAACATTGAATAGGCAGATTTTGCCCAGTACGAGGCCCAATCATAAACCGCTTTTTTACTTTGCGCGCTCAAGATGCCAATCTGTCGGTTGTAGGTCCCGCGTCGCCGACCGCGTCGCCTGAGTCAGAGTCCTGAGTCATGGTTGTGTCGCGTCGCGGGGCGCCCTCGAGGGCGCCCCGTGGATTTTCAGAGAGTCCGCAACCGCACCGTGTTCTTGTTGGCGACTGCATCGCCGGAATGGCGAAGTTGCCGGCGGCTTCCGTCGATCTCGTCTTCGCTGACCCACCTTACAATCTCCAGCTGGCGAACACCCTGAAGCGACCGGATGACTCACGCGTCGACGCCGTCGGCGACGCCTGGGACAAGTTCGCGAGCTTTTCCGCCTATGACGATTTCACCAGGCGTTGGCTCACTGCCTGCCGCCGCGTGATGAAGCCGGCTGCCACCATCTGGGTTATCGGCTCCTATCACAATATTTTTCGTGTTGGCACGATCATGCAGGATCTCGGCTTCTGGATCCTCAACGACGTGATCTGGCGAAAATCGAATCCGATGCCAAATTTCCGCGGGCGGCGGTTTACCAATGCGCACGAAACTCTGATATGGGCTTCACGTGACGCCGACGCGCGAGGCTATACTTTCAATTACGAAGTGCTCAAAGCCGGCAACGAAGATATTCAGGTACGCTCTGACTGGACTGTGCCGCTGTGCACCGGCGAAGAGCGCCTGAAGGGGAGCAACGGCAAGAAACTTCACCCCACACAAAAACCGGAAGCACTTCTTGCGCGTGTCATCCTTTCGAGCTCACGCCCCAACGATCTGGTGCTCGATCCATTTTGCGGCACCGGCACGACCGGCGCGGTCGCCAAACGACTCGGCCGTCGCTTTGTCGGTTGCGAACAGAATACAGGATACGCCAAGGCAGCAGACAAACGGATCGCTGCGACAAGACCGCTTGAAGCCCCCACACTCGCCCCGTTCGTGACTACACGGGAAGCACCGCGGGTGCCGTTTTCCGCCTTAATAGAATGTGGGTTTGTGTCACCGGGCGTTCGCCTAGTGGATGCCAAAAAGCGGTACAAAGCGCTCGTGCGTGCCGACGGTACGGTCTCTCTCGACGGCACGGTTGGTTCGATCCACCGCATCGGCGCGCTGGCTCAGAGCCTCGAAGCCTGCAATGGCTGGACCTTCTGGCACCTCGAAACGCCGCAAGGGCTAACCCTCATCGACAAGCTGCGGGCCAAAGTGCGCGCGGAGATGGCCTAACTGATCTCACCGCGAATGGCCAGGTGTATGGCCGGCCAAACAAGATGTGGACCAGCTTCAAATGGGCCTTCCCCTCACGCTTGTTATTGCTGGTGTCGACGAACGACACCGACCCTTCGACCAGCTCCATGTTCGCGATGTCGCCAGGAGCGCCGACCTGCAAGATGCCGAGCCTGGACGCGCGGTTGATGACTTTAGCTGGATTGACTGACCATCGCTATTTTGCAGCTACCACCATGATCTCGACCTTGTAGTTGGGTGCAGCGAGTTTGGCCTCGACGGTAGCGCGCGCGGGCGTGTTGCCAGACGCGACCCAAGCATCCCATACCGCATTCATTTCGGTAAAATTGGCCATGTCGGTAATCCAGATATTGGCCGACAAGAGCTTCGATTTGTCGGTGCCGGCTTTAGCGAGAAAGCCATCGATTTGCTGCAGAATGTCCTTTGTCTGCTCGGTGACGCTTTTACCTTTCGGATTATTGGCCACGATGCCAGCGAGGTAGACGGTATTGCCGTGCACTACCACCTTGCTCATGCGCGATCCGACATCGTAACGCTCTATGGCCATGTCTCTCCCCTTAAAAATTCGAACCTGCCCTGTTGTTTCCTACCGATCTTTCGTCGCTTTGGGAACCTGCACCGCCCGCGCGACTTAACGCTGAAACAATCCTCAAAAGTAGGCACGCAATGGGTTGTTTTTCCGTAGCGATGGCACGGTAGCGCAAGCGGGCCGACAGGTTCGAACGCGCGGAAGCTGTGATGTTTGTGGCGGCATCGGGAATTTTGGCGGTCTAATATCGACCAAGGGCATGCGTCAAAACTCTTCGCATAAGGTTCGGCAGCGCCTCGTGGCGAAGATGGCCAATCTTCACCCAACGCGCGCCTTTCGGCGCCGCCGTCGCGCGCGGCACTTCTGCGATGAAAACTGCAAGCTCGAGCGGAAAATGAGTGAACACATGCCGCACGATGCCTGGGAGGCGTCGCCATTGTACTTCGGCGCGAAGCAGTGGCGCCGAGTCTCGTGCTGGCCTCTCCTGGAAATCGTGCATCCATTCGGTATTTGGGACTTCCATCATTGACGCGAGCAAGCCCTTTTCGGGACGCCGGCGCAGCAATACGCGCCCGTCGGCGCGCAAGGCAACAAACGCCGCCCCCCGGCGCACGCGACCTTCATGCTTGCGCGCCTTGCGCGGAAAAGTCTCCTGGTCGCCGCGTGCATTTGCGGCACATTCGCCGTTCCACGGACATAACGCGCAGACCGGACGCTTGGGTGAGCAGATCGTCGCGCCGAGGTCCATCAAGGCCTGTGCGAAGTCGCCAGCCCGCCGTGGCGGCAGCAAAGATGCGGCAAGCTGCTCGATCGTGGGCTTCGCCGCCGGCAATTCATCTTCGACTGCGAACACGCGCGACACCACGCGCTCGACATTGCCGTCGACCGGCACAGTCGATAAATCGAAAGCAATTGCCGCCACTGCTGCGGCCGTATAAACGCCGACGCCAGGCAGTGCGCGCAGTGCATCGATATTGTTCGGAAACTGCCCGCCGTAACACTCGACAACCGCCCTAGCGCAGGCGTGCAGATTGCGTGCGCGCGCGTAATAGCCGAGCCCGGCCCACGCTCGCAGCACGTCATCCAGACTTGCTTTGGCGAGCGCATTCACCGTCGGCCAACGCAGTAGAAATCGCGCGTAATATGGCGCGACCGTCTTCACCGAAGTCTGTTGCAGCATGATCTCTGACAGCCAGACACGGTAGGGATCGGCCTGCTCGCCGCGCGGCGCGCGCCACGGCAATACGCGAGCGTGTCGCTCGTACCAGGCAAGCAGATCGGAAGGCTTTGGCGTGTCGCCTTTCTTCCGTCGCGACAATCGGACTGCTACGGTCATAGGGTCGACCATGGCACAAGGGGCACTCGCATGATCAAGTCTTCGCGCAGTTTTCCCCGGCCGCTTTCCGAGCTGCTTGGCGCCACCCTAGGTGATGCGCTCAAAGCGCAGGGCTTCGCCTCAACCGAGATAATTTCGCGTTGGGCTGATATTGTAGGATCAGAGATCGCCGCCCATAGCGAGCCGTTCAAAATTAACTGGCCGCGCGCCTCCGGCGAGCAAGCTCCCGAACCCGCCACTCTGGTGCTACGCGTTGAAGGCCCTGCGGCGCTCGAAGTCCAACATCTTTCGGCCGTCATCCTTGATCGGGTCAATCGCTTCTTCGGTTGGCAGGCGATCGGGCGAATTGCGCTGCGTCAGGCACCCCTCAAGCATCGCGAGCGGCTGACGCCGCCGGCCCCCGATCCCGCAATTGCGGCTCAGATCGCCGAGGCTTTGCCGGACGTCAAGGATGAGGACTTGCGGCAGGCACTTGCACGGCTGGGCGCTGCGATCAAGCGAAATTGAGGCCGCCGAGTGCCTTGGCAGCCCGGCGCGGCATTGCCACAATTGTGCGGTCCAGCTAGCCAGTAACGGCACAAACCGCCATTTCAGCCTGAGGAGCCCCAGTTGCAGATCACCCGCCGCGAATTTTGCCACGGCACGGCTGCCTTGGCGCTCGCCACCGCCTTTATTGGCATTTCTTCCTTGCCACCTTTCCCGGTCGAGGCTTCGGCTCAAACAATTCCGGCCGGCGAATTGATGAAGCCCGATGCGCTGCCTGACATGGCCATCGGGAACGACAAGGCGCTGGTGACAATTATCGAATATGCGTCGATGACGTGCCCCCACTGTGCACACTTTCAGGAGACCACATTTCCCGAACTCAAGAAGCGCTACATCGACACCGGCAAGGTGCGTTACATCTTCCGCGAATTTCCGCTCGACAATCTTGCCGCGGCTGCCTTCATGCTCGCGCGGTGCGCCAGCAAAGACGACAACGACAAATATTTTGCTTTGATCGACACGTTGTTCCGTCAGCAGCGGCAATGGGCGATCGAAAAACCGATCCCGCCACTGCTTGCGATCGCGAAGCAGGCCGGATTAACGGAGCAGACCTTTAACGCCTGCCTCGCGAATCAGCAGGTGCTCGACGGGATCGAAAGCGTCCGCAAACGCGCCGTCGACAAGTTTAAGGTGCAATCAACGCCCACTTTTTTCATCAATGGAACGCCGCACCCGGGCGCCTTGACGATCGATGAGATGGCTAAGCTGATCGACCCCTATCTCAAGGGCTGACAAGGGTTTTTTGGCTTGGGCTCAAACCGACGCCGCCGGCGTAGCCGTCGGTATATTGCCTTCCATTCACGGAAAAGGATGGAAAACCACGGCCAGCTTTCGGGCGGCAGTTGCCCTCGCGAGCGCGGCGATTCATTCTCCGGCCCAATCCAGACGGCGCCCAATCGGGCCCGGCCAAGCCTCGGAACGACCTAGTGAACTGTTCGGTGCAAACAACTGATGGAGCGACGGGTTTGAAGGCCGCACAAGATCGTGTGCCAACAAAAAGAACCATGAGGCCTTAACGTATGAAGCTCACACGACTGCGCCTACTCGGCTTCAAGTCGTTCGTCGAACCGACCGATTTCCTCATCGAGCCAGGGTTGACTGGTGTGGTCGGACCGAATGGCTGCGGAAAGTCGAACCTGGTCGAAGCGTTGCGCTGGGTCATGGGCGAGTCCTCGCACAAGTCCATGCGCGCCGCATCCATGGACGAAGTGATCTTTTCCGGCTCCAACACCCGCCCCGCGCGAAATAATGCCGAGGTGGCGATTGCGATCGACAATTCGACACGCGCGGCTCCGGCCGCTTTCAACGATCAGGACTCACTGGAAATCGCTCGCCGGATCGAACGCGATTCCGGGTCAGTCTATCGCATCAATGGACGCGAGGTGCGCGCGCGCGACATTCAGATCTTGTTCGCGGACGCCTCCACGGGCGCCCGCTCGCCGGCCCTCGTGCACCAAGGCCGAATCGGCGAGATCATCCAGGCAAAACCGGAACAGCGCCGCCGCGTGCTGGAAGAAGCTGCGGGCGTCGCCGGCCTGCACGCCCGCCGGCATGAGGCAGAGCTAAGGCTCAAGGCGGCAGAGACCAATCTCCTACGCGTCGAAGACGTGATCGGTCAGCTGACCGCCCAGATCGACGGTTTGAAAAAGCAGGCGCGTCAGGCAATCCGCTACCGCACCGTATCCTCTCAGGTGCGCAAGGCAGAGGCGACCCTCTACCATTTACGCTGGAGCTCGGCGAATAGCGAGGTGACCGAGGCCGAGCACGCGAAGGACGTCTGCGTGCGAACCGTCGCAGAGCGCGTCGGTGCCGAAGCTGAGGCTTCGAAGCGTCAGGCGCTCTCTGCTGCATCCCTTCCCGCATTGCGCGAAGCCGAGGCGCGCGCGGGTGCCGCGCTGCACCGGCTCAACGTCGCGCTGCAGGACCTTGATCGGGAAGAAGCGCGCGCCAAGGACCGCATCGCGGAGCTCGATTTGAGGCTTGTTCAGTTTGCCGCCGATACCGAGCGGGAGCAGCGGCTTGCTGCCGATGCAGAGCAGGCCATTGCGCGGCTCGCGGGCGAAGAAGAAACCATCCGCAACGAAGCACGAGAGAGCGCGGGCCGCCGTAGTGGTGTTGACGCCAAGGCATCCGAGGCGGATACCGGACTTCGCGCCGCCGAGAAGATTTTCAGCGATCTCACAACAGCGCTCGCCGACCTCGCGGCCCAGCGCAGCCGTTTCGAGAATACCGCGCGCGAGCAAAATGAGCGCATCGCTAGGATTTCGTCCGAAATCGAGGCCATTGAGCGTGAGCTGGCAACGTTGCCGACCGCCGATAGCAGTCCGCTCGTCGCTATCCTCGAGGGTGCGCAGGCCGCGCTCACCGAGGCGGAAGCTGCAGCAGTTGCCGCCGAAGCCGCGCACAACGTGGCGCGCGCCGAGATGGACGCTGCGAGCACGACGTTGGCGCAATCGGAAAAGCGTGTGCAGCGCCTGGAGACCGAGGCTAAGACTCTGTCCAAGATGCTGTCGCTCGAAACCCGCAGCTTGTGGCCGCCGGTCATCGAGCACATC
Organism: Pseudolabrys sp.; assembly: GCA_035315965.1. Classification (GTDB taxonomy): domain Bacteria; phylum Pseudomonadota; class Alphaproteobacteria; order Rhizobiales; family Xanthobacteraceae; genus Pseudolabrys. The sequence goes on along the minus strand of DATFXJ010000017.1, from coordinate 2,614 downwards.
TCCGTCGAAAAAGGTTACGAAAAGGCTCTCGGCGCCGCCCTTGGCGACGACCTCGATGCGCCGATCGATCCCTCGTCGCCCATGCATTGGACCGAGGTCGCACACGAGTCGGACGACCCAGCCCTACCCGAGGGCATCGAGGCGTTGGCACGGCACGTCAAGGCTCCCGTGCAACTGGAGCGGCGGCTTTCGCAAATCGGGGTCGTCGATCGCGGCGCGGGCATCAGGCTTGCTGGCGCTCTCCAGACTGGCCAGAGGCTCGTCTCCCGCGAGGGCGACCTGTGGCGGTGGGACGGATTCGTCGCAGCGGCGCATGCGCCAACTGGCGCCGCGCGGCGGCTTGCGCAACGCAGCCGGTTTGCGGAGATCGACAGCGAGCTGACGAGTGCACGCGCGGAGGTCGGCGCCAATCGCCGAACGCTCGAAACGGCACAATCGGCTTTCAATGCTGCGTCCAGCGCGGAAACCGAAGCCCGCGCGCGCGAACGCGACCTCAATCGCCAGGCGGCCCGGCTCGCGGCACTGGCCGAAGCGCGGGCCCGTCTGAATATGGGCCGCAACGAAGCGACAACCGCAAAAACAGAAGCCGAGAATGCGCTTAGCGCACTCGCTCCTTCCACCGATCTCGAGACAAAACTCGCGCAGGTGCGCGATGACATCGCCACTAAACGCGCCAGGGTCGCCGAAGTGCAAGTCGAGCAGCAGGCTATTGTGCGTGAAGCCGAGCTTGCCGAGCGACGGCTCGCGACTCTGGCCGCAGACAAAACGGATTGGGTCGAGCGCCAGCAAGGCGCACACAACCAGATCGCCACGCTCGGGCAGCGCATTGTCGAAGCCCAGCGCAATCGCACGGAATTGGAGAACGCGCCGAAAGTTTTCGCCGAAAAGCGAAGCGCGCTCATCACTGAAGTGCAGACCGCGGAAACCACACGGCGCGGCTGGGCCGACCGTTTGCAGGAATCAGAAAACAAGCTAGCCGAAGCCGATCGCGATGCACGCGCGGCACTCGAGGCCGCTAGCGGCGCCCGCGAAGAGCTTGCCCGCGCCGAAGAACGTTTCGAGGCCGCCAAGCGCCGGCTCAGCGACATCGGACGCGAGATCCGCGACATGCTGGAGATCGAGCCATCGGCGGTAGCGGAGCTTGCCGAAATCGGGCCGACCGATCCATTGCCGGATCTTGCCGGCATCGAAGAGAAACTCGAACGTCTACGCCGCGAACGCGAGCGCCTAGGCGCGGTTAATCTCCGTGCGGAGGTAGAGCTGCGGCAGGTGGAGAGCCAACACTCCTCGCTCACCACCGAGCGCGACGATTTGGTAGAGGCAATCAAGAAGCTGCGACTTGGAATCCAGAGTCTTAATCGCGAGGCGCGCGAGCGGCTCCTGACCTCGTTCGAACAGGTCAACAAGCACTTCCAGCATCTTTTCACGCAGCTGTTTGGCGGCGGAACCGCCGAACTGCAATTGATCGAAAGCGAGGATCCGCTCGAGGCCGGGCTGGAAATTCTGGCCAAGCCGCCCGGCAAAAAACCCGCAACGCTGTCTCTGCTTTCAGGCGGAGAGCAGGCGCTGACCGCGCTAGCGCTGATCTTCGCGGTGTTTCTGACCAACCCGGCACCAATCTGCGTGCTGGACGAAGTGGACGCGCCGCTCGACGATCACAATGTGGAGCGCTTCTGCGACCTGCTCGACGAAATGATAAAATCGACCGATACGCGCTTCGTGATCATTACGCACAATCCGATCACGATGGCGCGCATGAACCGCCTTTACGGCGTCACGATGGCCGAGCGCGGTGTCTCGCAGCTTGTTTCGGTAGATCTAGAAGCCGCCGTGCGGTTCCGCGAGGCGAGCTAATTCTGCTAGTCGCCTCGATTCTTGGCGGTGCCGTCTACGCGAGCAGCCGTGGCTCCCCGGCAAGCCAGGCGGAACTTTGGGTCCACAGCAGCTTTCGGAACACACTCGGCTGGGTTTCAATTGCGGTTTTGACGGCGCGGGCTGTGGCGTAACACCTAGCTATCACCGAACTCACCTCCGAGGTGGCACCTTCTTTTCCCAGGCGAATGGAACTTTCGGATCATGACAGCCTGGATCATGACAGCCTTAAGCCGAGGCGCGTGCCGCGAACTTTGCATGATCACCGTGCCGGCCGGAACCATTCCTCCAGGCCTGCGTTAAATCCGCGAGTATTCAGCTGGGCGGCTCCCCCCTTACCCCCCGAATAGCCGTCTGGCGAAGAGACCCCGGGTTTTAGGCTCGGGGTCTTTTTTTAAAAACAGAATCCAAGCAGACGGAACCCACCGCTCCGCACCCCTACCCAGTTGCCGTTGGCGACAATGGGTTCCCGTGAGATAGATTGTCTTGGTCATCATCGGCGTTTTTGATCTGGAGCCGCTTCATGTCGACCACCGGCTGGATACTCCTTGGCATCATTGTCGTCGTCGTGTTTTGGGCGATTAGCATCTACAATAGTCTTGTCGCTATGCGGCAAAGGACCAATCAGGCCTTCGCCGACATCGATGTGCAGCTCAAGCAACGCCACGACCTTATTCCCAATCTGATCGAGACGGTCAAAGGCTACGCGGCGCACGAGCGCGGCACGCTGGAAGCGGTGGTG
>DATFXJ010000016.1:0-21697 GCA_035315965.1 Pseudolabrys sp. | reverse complement strand
TCGGACGCCGTCCGGATATTTGTTATAGAGTATAACAAATTCGGCGATGCTGTCATGCTGCGCCGTTGTCGCGTCGACCTGTGTCTTGAGCCTTGTGTCTTGGGCCTCGGGCGCCGAGTTTCAACTGCGGTTTGCCCTGAAAGCACGCGAGGCGGCCGATCGGGCCGCCTCGGGTTTCGCGTCTGGCGCGCGCCACTGGAAAAGCCAGGGCTTCCCTGTGGATGCGCGGCACCGACCGGCTTTCGCCGATCAGTTGGTGCCGGTCGCGTGCGTCGCCTTCTCGAACTCATCGATCAGGTTCTTGCCGACGCGCGACGCGGCCTGGTCATAGACGGGCAACATCGCCTTTTTCATCGCGGCCTTCTGGTCGGCGGTCAGCTCGATGATCTCGCTCTTGCCGGACTTCTTGATGTCGTCCCACGCCTCGTCGTTCTCCTTCTGGGAGATTTCGTTGGCGTATTGCGTCGCCTCCGCCATCGCGCGTTCGAGGCTGGCACGGACGTCGGCCGGCAGGCCGTCCCAGAACTTCTTGTTCGCGATCACGACGTAGCCGATGTAACCGTGATCGGTGTGCGTCGTGTACTTCTGCACCTCGTGCATCTTCTGCGTATACATGTTCGACGGCGTGTTCTCCTGGCCGTCGACCACGCCTGTCTGCAGCGCCTGGTAGACTTCCGAGAACGCCATCACTTGCGGGATTGCTCCGAGCGCACGGAACTGAGCTTCCAACACCTTGGATGATTGGATGCGGAATTTTAGGCCTTTATAATCTTCAGGCAGACGCAGCGGCTTGTTAGCGCTCATTTCCTTGAAGCCGTTGTCCCAGTAGGCAAGTCCCACCATGCCCTTAGTCTCGAGTTTCTTTAACATCGCCTTGCCCAGCGGGCCTTCGGTGACCTTGCGGAGCGCTGTCTTGTTTGGAAGCAAATATGGCAGGTCGAAGACTTCGAAATCCTTGACGCCGATCGGGCCGAACTTGGAATTCGACGGCGCCAGCATCTGCACCGCGCCGAGCTGCAAGGCTTCCAGCTCTTCCTTGTCCTTGTAGAGGGTCGAGTTGGGATAAACTTCAATCTTGACCTTGCCGTCGGTATATTTCTCAGCAAGTTCTTTGAACTTGTCGGCGCCCTTCCCCTTCGGGGTGTTCGGCGCCACCACGTGACTGAACTTGATCACGATCGGCGCCTGAGCCGTTGCAGCGACAGGCGCTACGAAAATGGCGGCCGCAGCCGCCGCCAGAAACCACTTGCGCATAGACTTTTTTCCTCCAGTCGTTCGATCGAAACCGGCTTTTGCCTTGTTTTTCTGCCGCTTAGGGTGGCACTAAAGCGGTTTCCCGGCAAGTAGACCCTAAAGCCAAACACTTCCAGACCTATTGCCAATGCTTAAGGTGCGTCAAGCGTTGCGCACATCAGACATCAGGTAGGAAAGGCTGCGGCGAAGCGACGCCGCCCGACTCTCCGCTCATTCCTGCAAACCGGGAATAGAGCGTAAGGTTCCTTGGTCCTTACGCGGCAGCAAGCGGATGATGTATTAGCTTATCGCAGCGCAGCTACGACAGGCCCCAAGCCCATTTCCTGCGCAAGCCCTTGTGCCGCCCGCATCTGTTCGGCGTCGAGCATGCCGATCAGGGGGCGCGCGGCAACTGCAAGCCGCTGGACGGCGGCGCTATTAAGCACGACCGTTACGACTCGATTGCTGATCCGACGTACGAGGCCGGCCGACTCAACCTGCATTTGCTTGCGCGCAAGGTCACGCAATGCAGCCTCGACCGGAACCCAATAGTGCTCCTGTGCGGGAGTCAGTTTCAGCACGCTCTTGATACGCGCAATATTGATCGAGGCTGAAGTCTGTGCCCCATAGCCGCCGGCGACTTCCATCGGGCGCGCCTGTGAGTTATTCGACAACAAGCCGATCGCCGCGAGCGCGAACACACCCGCGCAAAGAACTTTCTTCATTCCGACAAGTCCCCAACAGTTTGAGTGGGTGATACGCGGGGCGACTACCCGTAAACTTTGCCCCTAAAGGGTGCGAAATGCGGACAAAATGTGATTTATCCGCCTCCGCGGGGGGAACCATGTACCGACAAAATATTAAATTAATTTCGTCATGATTCTAGAAATGCCGCACCGTTTTGGGTGCGGCATTTCTCTTAATCTTAAGGCCCTTAACCCACGTCAGTCGAATGGATGCGCCGCTCGATCGAGGAGGTCTTGTTCCGCTTGCTGGTGAGCTTGTTTAGCGCACCCAGATACGCCTTGGCGGAAGCCACCAACGTGTCTGGATCGGCACCCTTGGCGGTAAACGAACGGCCGCTTTCCGAAAGCCTGACCGACACCTCCGCTTGCGCATCAGTCCCACCGGTGACCGCATGCACCTGGAAGAGCTCAAGTGTGGCCTCGTGCGGCACCAGCGTCCGGATGGCCCTGAAAATTGCGTCCACAGGCCCGTTGCCGGTCGATTGTGTCGTGACGTGTTCGCCATCGATATCCAGCGTCAGCGTTGCAATCTGCGGACCCATAGTACCGGCGATCACCGTCAATGACAGCACTTTGATGCGGTCGTGGGCGTGGGCGATTTCCTCGTCGACCAGCGCTTCAATGTCCTCGTCGTAGATTTGCTTCTTTCGGTCGGCCAGCGCCTTGAAGCGGACGAAGGCATCCTGAAGCTGGTTGCCGGCAAGTTCATAGCCCAGTTCCTCCAGTTTGTGGACGAAAGCGTGGCGGCCAGAATGCTTCCCCATCACTAATGACGTCTGCTTCACGCCGACCGACTCGGGCGTCATGATTTCGTATGTCTGCGCATTCTTGAGCATGCCGTCCTGATGGATGCCGCTTTCATGCGCAAACGCATTTCGCCCGACAATCGCCTTATTGTACTGCACCGGGAATGACGTCGCCGCCGCGACCAGTTTAGACGCGCGCGTGAGCATAGTCGCATCGATGCCGCAGTGGAACGGCAGCACGTCGTTGCGGACCTTCATCGCCATCACGACTTCTTCGAGGGCGGCGTTACCAGCACGCTCTCCGATGCCGTTAATGGTACATTCGATCTGTCGCGCGCCCGCTTTTACACCCTCGAGTGAGTTGGCAACTGCCATGCCCAGATCGTTATGGCAATGAGTGGAGAAGCGTGCCTTGCCAGCATTCGGGACGCGCGTGCGCAACATCTCAATGAGCGCAAAATATTCCTCTGGCACGGTGTAACCGACGGTGTCGGGAATGTTGATTGTCGTCGCGCCGGCATTGATGGCAGCCTCGACGCAGCGGCAAAGGAAATCGCGCTCGGTTCGGGTGGCATCCTCGGCAGACCATTCGACGTCATCGGTATAGCCGCGCGCGCGGGTAACCTGGTCGATCACCATCTCGTAGACCTCGTGCGACTCTTTTTGCAGCTTAAATTTCATATGCACGGGGGACGTAGAGATGAATGTGTGAATCCGCTTGCGCCTGGCTGGCTTGATTGCTTCGGCGCAGCGGTCGATATCTTTGAACGCAGCACGCGCGAGACCGCAAATGACAGCTTTCTTCGATCGCTGGGCTATCTCTTGAACCGCTGCGAAGTCGCCTTCAGACGCGATGGGAAAGCCGGCCTCGATGATGTCCACGCCCATGTCGTCGAGCAGCTCGGCCACTTCGAGCTTTTCTTCGTGCGTCATGGTCGCCCCCGGGCATTGTTCACCATCGCGCAAGGTCGTGTCGAAAATGACGACGCGGTCTTTGTCGGTCTTTGTCTTGGTAGTCATGAAATGCTCCTTCTCGTTGATGCGCCACTTTGGGCGCTCTACAGGTTCTCCGTCAGATCCCCCGAGTGCCCAGGCACATATGCCCAACCGGCCCTCAGGGGCGGATAAGGAGAAGGAGCGTGCCCAGAATGAGGGAAGTCGCGGAGCTGGCGGATCCCGCCGTCCGCTCGATCGCGCAAAAATTTGGGCGCGTCGACATCGCTTGTTCCCTCGTCTCTTCGGTTAACCTAGCGGATTCAGGCAAAGTCCGCGTTAACCGCAGCGGCCTACTTTTAGCGGAAAGCATCGGACCAAATCAAGCGCACCCGTGACGAGTCAGAACTGCCGCCAATTCGCTCAGGGGATGCAACATGACCGACACGTCACCTGGGCCCGTCGAGGTTTTCGTCTGACCCATGGATCTGGTAGCTGCGGGGTGATCGCAACTCAAACCTTCCCGCGGGCAAATCGTGACGCAAGGAACGCCGTCACGAAGCTTGGTACGGTGGGGTCAATATCGCCGGGCCCTCGTACGATGCGGATATCGGCAAGTTCCGGTCTTTTCTCGCGCGCGAGATGCGCAAGGACACTTTCGCGCAGGCTTGTGGCATTCTCAGTCGAACGCAAGACCTTGATCAACGCGATCAGCCGGCCGTCAACAACCATGTTCCATCCTGCCTCAGTTTCAAAACTGGTCACGTCGAGCCCCGTTTCCTCTTTGAGCTCTCGCCTGACGCTACGATCGAGATCGACTTTGTCGCCGACGAGATCATTAGGATCTGGCGTGCCACAGGGAAAATATATTTTTCCTGCATTGAATGTGTGTTGACCCATAACGGCGAGCAGAAATGCGCCGTCCGCCGTCAGCATTGCCGCCGCGCTGAAACAATCCCACACGCCTGCGGCCGGCCGGCCCCAATCGCGCCAGGCGGCAAAGCTTGCATAGTCGGTTTCCAGGTATTGACCGTGGAGCACGTCTTCTCGACAACCTGATGGTGCAGCATCAGTACGCGACCATTCCACAGTGCCAGCTTCTCGCGTCTCAGACCTTCAAAATAAGCGTTGATCTCCGCGCGCCGTTCGGTCGCGAAGGGCCAGGCCTTCGGCTCGAATGAAAGTTTCAACCCGTCGAGCTGACAGATCGATGGCGTGTCCTTCATGGGTCAAGAGCTTGCGCTTCGAACAGGCGGCTTGGCTTCACGATTTCATCCTGCGCGGCGACGAGTTGCATTTCTCGCGCGCCCACTTCGGCGGTTTTCGCCAGCACCCCGAATATAGCCGAGGATGCGCGCGACAGCGCCTCTGAGATGTTTCCGGCGCGCAAATAGCCTGCAAAAAATAGAGCCGCGAAAGCATCGCCTGCTCCATTCACGACCAGAGGCAGCTGCGGGGTACGCACCAGGAAGCAGCCGCTCTCATCTGATGCAAGCAGATCGATCGAATTCTTCGGTGTCTCTTCCGTGTGCAACGACGTGACGAGGATCGCGCGCGGCCCAATGTCGTGAACGGCTTTGACCGCGTCGCGCGTTTGGCGCAGTGTCCCACTGGCGCGTTTGCTGAGATACTCCAGCTCGAACTGATTGGGCGTGATAAGATCGGCGGCCGGGACGGCCTTGCTCCTCAGGAATTCAGGAACACCTTCGTTAACAAAGATGCCGCGGCCGACATCGCCTATCACCGGATCACAGCAATATCGCGCAGAAGGGTTGGCCCGCTTGACGGCTGCGACTGCATCGAGAATAGCGGCGCCGATATCGGCCGAACCCAAGTAGCCAGACAACACTCCGTCGCACTCTCCGAGCACACCGCGCTGGCCGATTCCAGCCAGCAATTCTCTGATCATGCTGGCATCAAAGATGCGGCCTTTCCAGCTGCCATAGCCGGTGTGGTTGGAAAATTGCACGGTGTGGATCGGCCACACTTCGACGCCGATCCGTTGGAGGGGAAAAGTGCCTGCGGCGTTGCCGACATGACCAAAGGCAACATGCGACTGAATAGAGAGGATGTTCATTGATCTCGACAATTACAGACACGGCGGGAAATCCCCGCTGCGCAAAGCCGTTTGGACGCCTTACCTCATTCCTTGATCGCCGCATCGACGAAAGTGTTCGTGTAGGTCTTCGACAGATCGATATTGGCTTTTGCCACTTCGGGCGACGATTGGCTAAATACAGCCAGGACCGCCGCCGCACCTTTCGGATCCATGCGACCAGTCTCTGAATACATCGGCAATGTGTTCTTGAGTGCGGCTACGTAGAGCGCCTTGTCCTTGCCGACCAGATTTTCCGGCATCTTGCTGGCGATTTCTTCAGGTGTGTGTGAATGGATCCATTTTAGCGTGGCGACGATGGCATTCGTCATGGCCTGCACTTCTTTCCCGTGCGTAGCGATCCAGTCTGCCTTGGTATAAAGCGCGCCGCCGGGATACTCGCCTCCGAAGACCGCCAACGTGTCCTTTTGGCTGCGCGTATCACTAAGAATCTTGAGTTGCCTGTCCTGGCCCAGCAGGATGGTGATCGCCGGATCGAGCATAATGGCGGCGTCGACGGTGCCTTGCTCTATTGCAGCGACGGCGGTGGCGCCGAGGCCGACGCCGATCACTCCGACAGAGTTCGGATCCACGCCGTTCTTGCTCAACATGTATTTGAGGAAGAAGTCCGTAGAAGATCCAGGCGCGCTTACGCCGACTTTCTTGTTAGCGAGGTCCTTGATCGAATTGATTTCCGAGGCGCGCTTGGGCGAAACGACCAATGCGAAGCCCGGATAGCGATCATAGACCACGAAGGATTGCAGGTGCTGGCCCTTGGCTGCGAGATTCACGCAGTGGTCGAAATAACCAGACACGACGTCAGCACTGCCGCCGATGACAGCCTTGAGCGATTCTGAACCTCCCTTGAAATCGACGATCTCAACGTTGACGCCGGCTTTCTCATATTCGCCGAGCGCCTGCGCGAGCATGGTGGGCAGATAACACAGACAACTGCCGCCCCCTACCGCGAGCGTAACCTTGGATTGCGCGAGCGCAAGACCGCTCGACAGCGTGAGCGCGGCAAATGTCGCGGCAAGCCGTCGGAACACTGCGTGCATGGTTTCCTCCATTGACAAGTAGTCTTCTTCGGATGACCAACTCGGCCAAAACGATAGGCCAGCACATCGCAGATGCCTAGGGCCTGCCGTCGGCTCCTGCCGGACGCCAGACCAGGAGACGTCTCTCGACAACGCTGACAATGGAGTCGATCACGATGACGAAGGCTGCGAGCACGAACATGCCGGCAAAAACCCCCGCAACATCGAATACACCCTCCGCTTGCTGGATTAGATAGCCGAGGCCCGCGGCAGCGCCCAGGTATTCGCCCACAACTGCGCCCACAACGGCAAAACCAACTGAAGTGTGCAGCGAGGAGAACATCCATGACAGCGCCGACGGCCAGTACACATGGCGCATCAACTGACGCTCGCTCATTCCTAGCATGCGGGCATTCGCCAGCACTGTAGGGCTGACTTCCTTCACGCCTTGGTAGACGTTGAAAAACACAATGAAGAAGACCAGCGTAACGCCAAGTGCGACCTTCGACCAGATGCCGAGACCAAGCCAGAGCGCGAAGATCGGCGCTAGCACCACGCGCGGGAGAGCGTTCACCATTTTTACATAAGGGTCGAACACCGCAGCCACGCGTGGCTGACGCGCGAACCAGAAGCCAACCAGTACGCCCGCAATGGACCCGATCACGAAGGCTAATATCGCCTCGATCAGCGTCACCCAAAGATGCTTCCATATAACGCCGCTCGCAAACCAGGCGACGATCTGTTTCGCCACGTCCATCGGATTGGAAAAGAAAAACGGCGGCAACAGGATGCGGCCGAAAACCGGATAGGTCGTGAGCATATACCAGAGCGCGATCGCAGTGATTGCGACCAGAATTTGCAGGGACGCGAGCTTGAAACGGGTCATGGTATAGGTGCGAATTACTCCCGTCTGAACAGGCCGACGAGCCCGGCGACGCCCTTGGCGTGCCCCTTGAGCTTCTCCCACAGCTCGTCGCGCGTCAGTCCGGCAGGCAGCGCGCCCGGCTCGAGATCAGTTGCGATAACGGTGAAGATGAAGTGGTGGGCGGTGGTGCCGGCTGGTGGACACGGCCCGCGGTAAGCGGTCGTGCCCGCAGTTTCCTTGCCCCCCGTGAACTTGTCGGACGCCTTGCTGAGCTCACCTTCGGCAAAGCCCGTCACGGTCGGCGCGATGTTGTAGGCGAGCAAATGGTGTGAGCCGAGGCCACCCTGCCCTTCCCAGTCGGACATCACGAGGATAAGGCTCTTGGCGGCCGCAGGCGTGTTTGTCCATCTCAGTTCGGGCGACACGTTTTGACCGATGCAATTTGGATTGGAGGCAATGTTACCGGCGTGCTTGCGGTCCATCATCGCACTGTCCTTGAAGCTCGATGATGTCAGCGTGAATGCATCAGCGGCAAAGGCCCCGGCGCTCAACAGAGAGAGCACGACGGTCGAGAGCATGACTTTGTTCATTGGAGTCCTCCTTTGGCTATTGCAATTTTGTTAACAGCGGAGGTTGCGCAAAAGTCCGTCAGTTCATACGGCTTCGCTCTGCGCATACCCCTTTATGACCTCGGCCTTGAGCTTTTGCCATATGTCGCGATGCAATTCGTGAAACGCCGCATCGAGCTTGACCTCGGAAGTGTCGCGCGGGCGAGGCAGCGGCACCTTCCAGTCGCCGATGATGCGTGCGGCTGGACCCGCCGACATAATCACCACCCGGTCGGAAAGCGCGATGGCCTCTTCCAGATCATGGGTAACGAACAGGACCGCCTTGCGATCGGCGGTCCAAAGATCAAGCAGCAAATTGCCCATGATTTGTCGCGTCTGCGCATCGAGCGGCCCGAAAGGCTCGTCCATCAGTAATATCTTGGGATCGCGGATCAGCACCTGCGCGAGCCCGACGCGCTTGCGCTGCCCACCCGACAGCATATGCGGATAGCGGTCGCCGAATGAACCGAGCCCGACGCGCATGAGCCATGTTCGAGCGCGCGCATGAGCATCATCTGCAGGTGCGCCCGTGATCTCCAGTCCGATGGCAACATTCTCGAGCGCGGTCTTCCAAGGAAACAACGCGTCAGCTTGGAAAAGGTAACCGGCCTGGCGGTTCAATGTGGAAAGCGGCCGGCCGAAAATATTGACCTCCCCCGTGGCTGGCGTGAGCAACCCGGCAGTGACGTTGAGAAGGGTGGACTTGCCGCAACCGGTCGGGCCGACGATCGCAACGAACTCGCCGTCGGCGACATGAAGTGTCGCGCGCTCAACTGCGGTGTAAATGCCACCGTTAGCCAGGCCGAAAGCGACCACGACATCATCGAGCGCAACTGCTGCGCCCAACCTGTCGGCACTGTGGATATTGGTCACGGCCACGGCGGTATATTCCCCCGCCATGCGTCCCCTCCCGCTTTTATTTCTTGCACGGCAAACTATCCGGCCAGCCGAGGGTTGCAAAGCCGCTACATCAAAGGCCTTTGATCAGTCCAGCGTCTATCAGCAATCGATTGAACCGCCGTGCTTCGGTGCCGCCGGCGCATCGGTAGAACAGGCCGTGGCAACGTTTCAGAATATTCTTCTGCTCGGAAAAAGACGGGTCGAGTGGCACGCCGGCGGCCTCTTGCACCAAAAGCGGCAGATACGGCGCATCTAGAGTGTTAAGCGCAGAGGATAGATCGACCGGCCTGAAGTTCACGGCGTCGATCGCGTAGTAACTGGTGTAGTAACGGGGATCGAAGGTCTCCAGATGCCGTGCGATAGCGGTCTCGGTAAGCGTCGGATCGATAATACGATAGGCGAATTCCGGCTGATGATCGCCAAAACGAACAATTAGGAAGGAGTCGGTCGGGAAGTCGCGTTTGAGTTGATCAAGTAGCGCGGAATAGTCGTGCGCACTCAACGTTTGCCGGCGAATATATTCATCGATGCTGGGAGTGTTACCGAGACCACGCCAGTGTGGCGTGAGGTCCGGACGGAAACTGACATCCCACGGGAAATGATTGGCAGCGGTGTAAACGAATAGAAACAGCGGTCCTTGGCGGCGCTCGCGTGCGATGATGCTGGTCGCCTGGTCGAAATAGAAACTATCCCGCTCGAGCCCGCGGATACCCATGTCTTTCATGTCGAGATAGCGCTCAATCCCCGCTGTGGTCTGAAAGCCACGCGAGCCCAAAAATGCTCCGTAAAATGGATAGAGGCTGAAAGTTTTGTAGCCACAACGGCTGAGCGCATTCGGCAGGCCACGCGCGACATGGCCAGCCGCGATGCGCGTCACTGAAGTGGCGAAACGCCCATACGAACGCGCCGACAGCCCGGTCAACACGTTGTATTCGGTAAACCAGCTAGGGCCTCCCGCGCCTTCCACGATCATTTTGCGCGACACACCATCAAACGACTGGAAATGTCGCCGGTAGCCGGGCGGAACGATTATGCCAGGTGCCGCAGTAATGTCGAAACTCGACTCGTCGTGAAGCAGGATGATGTGCGGAAGCTTTCCGCGCGGGCTGCACGCCGTGGCCGGCACTTTGAGCCGTTCGGTGACGGCGGCATCCGATTCCAGTAGCCCGTGAGTGGCGAATTCGTAAATCGCCTCCACGCCCGACCGCGCGAATTTTGACACATGGTCTCGATTGAAAAACTCACCATAGAAATCGGCGGGATATGCGACCGACAGGACGACGAGCCCGCCCATGCAAAAGGTGCTGCCGAGCGCACTCGTGCGCATTCGCACACGAAAGGGATCGATGCGCCAAAGAAGCATAAACACAGGAATCGCGAGCAGCGCGCCGATCAAAAACGGTGCGCGCAAGCGCGGCATGATCGTAAACAGAAAGGCTGACGTGTCAGGGTCGATGATCATCAGGTCGACGAAATTAACCGTCATCATCAGTTTGTCGTACTTGAACTGCGACAACAAAATGAGTCCGATGATCATTGCCAGCGAAAGCAGGGCTGCTATCGCCGGCCGGCGTAGCAAAGTTAGCCAGAAAAAATTCAGAAGGGCCCAGGCGAGCAGAAAAGTCGCCTTGCTCACGAGATCAAGCTCGGTCGCCGTCATTACAATAAGTGCAGCGAGGTGAAAGATGGTGATGGCGGCAACCGCCGGCGCATCGCGGCGGGAGATCGCCTCGGTGGGCAGCGCAAGACGGCTGAGTAGAACGGACGCTACGGACAACATGGCCTACGGACGGCCCGGCCCGAGTTGCGAAACCTCTAACCCCAGCGCATGGCCCAGCGTCATAAGACTGTAATAAAACTGTCATTGCAAGCGGTCGCGCCGCCGGCGGACAGATTTTTCTGATGTTAACCAAAGAGATGAGCCTGGGCGACCTGTAATTCCCCAGTTCCGCGCCACGGCCCCGCATGCCATCATTGCCGGGCGATGACCTTTGACGCCCGCGTAGAAGATGCATGGGCGCGGCTGCCAGATTATCTCGGCAGTCATGTGCTGGTGAGCCTCACCGCCCTCGCAATCGGGCTAGGCATCAGCCTGCCGGTCGCGATCGCTTCGAGGCGCCGGCCCATCCTGCGCGGCGCTTTGCTGGGCCTCGCGAGCGTCGTCCAGACAATTCCGGGCCTCGCGCTGCTCGCGTTGTTCTATCCCTTGCTGCTGGCGCTCGCGGTCCTGTCCGAGCATACGCTGGGCAAAGGATTTTCGGCGCTCGGCTTTCTTCCAGCGGTGCTAGCACTGGCGCTCTATTCGATGCTGCCGGTGTTGCGTAACACTGTGACTGGTCTCAATGGCGTTGATTCCCGTCTGAGCGAGGCCGCGCGCGTTGTCGGTGTACGGAAGTGGCGACTGTTGCGCGATATCGAACTGCCATTGGCGTTGCCGGTGATCATGGCAGGTATACGAACGTCCGCAGTGTGGGTGATCGGCACTGCAACACTGGCGACCCCGATAGGACAAACGAGCCTCGGTAACTACATTTTTACGGGTTTACAAACGCAGAATTGGGTCTTCGTCATTTTCGGCTGTGTTGCGGCTGCGCTGTTGGCGCTTGCAGTGGATCAGTTGCTCGCACTTGTACAAGCTGGCGTGACTCGCCGCAGCACCTCACGCACGCTATCGGGCGGTCTCGGCCTAGCTGCATTGACGCTAGCCGCATTGATTCCCGTTTTCGCACAGCAGCCAGCCGAATACCGCATCGGTGCCAAGACATTCACCGAGCAATATGTGCTGGCAGCATTGATCAAGCAGCGTCTCGAAGCTGCCGGCCTTACGGCCGAGCGACGGCCCGGGCTTGGTTCCAACGTCCTGTTCGACGCGCTCGCTTCCGGCGAGGTCGACATTGCAGTCGACTACTCAGGTACGCTTTGGGTTAATCGCATGCAGCGTAAAGATGTGCCGCAGCGCGATCAAATGCTGGCCGAACTTTCACGATGGCTCGCAAATGCGCACGGCATTCAAATGCTTGGTTCACTCGGATTCGAGAACGCCTACGCGTTGGCAATGGAACGACAAAAGAGCGAGAGAATGAATATCCGCTCAATTGCTGATCTCGCTGCGCGGGCAGGCGAACTCAGTGTTGCCGGCGACTATGAACTCTTCGCTCGCCCGGAGTGGGCAGCATTGCGTGCCGCCTACGGCCTGAATTTTCGTGTTGAACGTCAGATGCAGCCGGAATTCATGTATAGGGCCGCAGCCGACGGCGAAGTCGATGTCATCGCGGCCTACACAAGCGATGGTCAGATTATGACTTATGGACTGATCGTGCTCACCGATGTCAAACACGTGATCCCGTCTTACGACGCTATTTTGTTGATTTCGCCCAAACGCGCGGACGACATCAAGTTGATGACCGCGCTGAATCCGCTGCTTGGTTCAATCGATGTTAAAACGATGCGCGCAGCAAATGCGCGCGCGTCAAAAGATAATGAAACGCCGGATACGGTCGCCAGTTGGTTGAACAGCGAAACCGCAAAGAAGCGCGACTAGTTCTTGGTCCGGTCCACCAGTGCGCGCTGCTTGATCCAGGGCATCATGTCGCGCAGTTTGGCTCCCACCTGCTCGATCGGATGCTCAGCGAGCTTGGCCCGCGTGGCCTTAAACGAGGTTTGGTTGACCCTGTTCTCCAGCATCCAGTCCTTGGTAAAGCGGCCAGACTGGATGTCGGCAAGCACCCGCTTCATTTCGGCCTTCACCTCCGGCGTAATCACCCGCGGACCGGAAACATACTCGCCGTACTCAGCGGTGTTCGATACCGAATAGTTCATGTTTGCGATGCCGCCCTCGTAGATAAGGTCGACAATCAACTTCACCTCGTGAACGCATTCGAAATAGGCCATCTCTGGCGCGTAGCCGGCTTCAACCAAGGTCTCGTACCCGGCCTTCATCAGTTCGACGAGGCCGCCGCACAACACTGTTTGCTCACCGAACAGATCCGTCTCGCATTCTTCCTTGAAAGTTGTCTCGATGATGCCGGCGCGACCGCCGCCAATCGCCGACGCGTAGGAAAGACCGAGATCATGAGCGTTGCCTGAGGCATCCTTGTGGATCGCGACCAGGCATGGCACGCCGGCGCCGCGCTGATATTCTGAACGCACGGTGTGGCCGGGGCCCTTGGGCGCGATCATCAGCACATCGAGATCAGTGCGTGGCTCGATCAGATTGAAATGCACATTAAGACCGTGTGCGAACATAAGCGCCGCGCCGTTCTTCATGTTCTTGGCAAGGTGATCGCGATAGATGTCGCCCTGCAACTCGTCGGGCGTAAGCATCATCATCACGTCAGCCCATTTGGCCGCCTCGGCGACCTCTATAACCTTGAATTTCTCAGCCTCGGCTTTTTTCACGGCGGAAGAGGTTTTGCGCAGCGCGACGGCTACCTCCTTCACGCCGCTATCGCGCAAATTGAGTGCGTGGGCGTGGCCCTGACTTCCGTAGCCGATGATGGCGACCTTCTTGCCCTTGATCAGGTTCAGGTCTGCGTCGCGATCGTAGTAAACGCGCATGATACTTTGTCCTCTTGGTCCTTCGTTCGGCCAACGGTCTGTATGTGTCGGAATTTGCCCGTGGCGGTGCTTCTAGGTTGCCCCGCCAGTCCGGGCAAGTCCTTTGCTGGCTTCCGCTATGATCGGTTGCGCTGATGCTTGATTTGCATTCTGCCCACGTAGAGCAGCACAAAACCAGCGAGGACGCTGCCGTATTTGATCACCTCGGGCAGATTGGAGCCCTGCTCAAAGCAGCGAGCGCCAGCGAAGCTAATGCTGATACACCGCGAATTCTCCGTCGAGTAAGGCTTGATAAACACGCCCAAGATGATCAACGGGATCGCCAGGATGGTCAGTCCCATCGCCTACATCCCCTGCGGCCCACGCATTATCGCAGCAATACCGGTGCGCGAGACCTCGATTAGGCCGAGCGGCAGCATCAAGCTGATGAACTGCTCGATCTTCTCGCTGGCACCAGTGATTTCAAATACGAAGCTTTCGGTGGTGGCATCGATCACGCGGGCCCTAAACGCATCCGCCAGTCGCAGCGCTTCGACCCGATTTTCGCCCTTCCCTTTGACCTTAACCATCGCTAGCTCCCGTTCAATGGCATTTCCGGCCAGCGTCATATCGACCACGTGATGCACGGGAACAAGTCGATCAAGCTGGTTCTTGATCTGCTCGATCACCATCGGCGTGCCGGTAGTAACAATTGTGATCAGGGAAAGGTGTTGCCGATGCTCGGTCTCCGACACGGTGAGAGACTCAATATTGTATCCGCGGCCAGAGAAGAGGCCGATGACACGCGCGAGTACGCCTGGCTCGTTGTCCACCAGCACCGAAAGCGTGTGAGTTTCCGGCTTTTGCGCCGTCGGTGCCGTCGGATAGTGGCTTGTTGCTGGAGCGTTCATCACACCATCACCTTGCCTTCCTCGGTGATGGCTTCTTCCACGCTGACACCAGCGTCACTGAGCAGCATCTCATTATGCGCGCGCCCCGACGGAATCATCGGGAAGCAGTTTTCCTTGGGGTCCACTACGCAATCGAAAAGTACCGCTTTGTCGACGTCGATCATCTCCTTGATCGCGCGGTCGAGATCGCCCGGCTTCTCGCAGCGGATCCCGTGCGCGTGATAAGCCTCAGCCAGCTTGACGAAGTCCGGCAACGCTTCGCTATAGCTCTCGGCATAGCGTCCATCGTGAAGCAGTTCCTGCCATTGCCGCACCATGCCCATGTAGTTGTTATTCAGAATGAATATTTTGATCGGTAGCCGGTATTGGACCGCGGTCGACAGCTCTTGCATCGTCATCAGCACGGAGGCTTCGCCAGCGATATCGATCACCAGCGACTTCGGGTGGGCGAGCTGTACGCCGACGGAAGCCGGCAGGCCATAACCCATTGTGCCCAGGCCGCCGGATGTCATCCACCGATTCGGTTCCTGGAACTTGTAGAACTGTGCCGCCCACATCTGGTGCTGACCGACTTCAGTCGTGATGTAGACATCCTTGTCTTTGGTCAACTCATAAAGACGCTGAATGGCGTATTGCGGCTTGATCACCTCGTTCGACGCTCGGTACGCAAGTGATTTGCGCGCGCGCCATTTGTCAATCTGCGCCCACCACGTCTGCAGCGATTTCTTATCGGGATGAATTGCGCCGGTGCGCCACAGACGCACCAAGTCCTCAAGCACATGCGCGCAGTCGCCGATGATCGGCACATCCACTTTGACGTTCTTGTTGATCGAAGAGGGATCGATGTCGACGTGTATTTTCTTCGACCCCGGCGAAAATGCATCGAGCCGGCCGGTGATTCGATCGTCAAAGCGCGCACCGATGCAAATCATCACGTCACAATCATGCATCGCCATGTTGGCTTCGAGGGTCCCGTGCATGCCCAACATGCCAATCCATTTTTGGTCGGCCGCCGCGAACGCGCCAAGCCCCATCAGCGTCGATGTGATCGGATAGCCAGTAAGCTTGACAAGTTCGCGCAACAGGTCGCTGGCGGCCTTGCCGGAATTGATCACGCCGCCGCCGGTGTAGAACAGTGGACGCTTGGCGTGCGCCATCAGATCGATTGCCTGCTTAATCTTGTCCATGTCGCCCTTGAGTCTGGGCTTGTAGCCGGTGTGTGGAAAATCCTTCGGTTTTGAATAGACCCCTTTTGCGAATTGAATATCTTTAGGCACATCAACGACAACCGGCCCCGGCCGACCACTCGATGCGATATGAAATGCCTCGTGCAATGTGCGCGGCAGGTCTTCGATGCGCTTGACCAAGTAATTGTATTTTGTGCACGGCCGGGTGATACCGACCGTGTCGCATTCCTGGAAAGCGTCATTGCCGATCAGGTGCGTCGGCACTTGCCCCGTGATGCAGACAATCGGGATCGAATCGCACAGCGCGTCGGTCAGCCCGGTGACTGCATTGGTGGCACCGGGGCCGGACGTCACCAGGACGCAGCCGACCTTACCGGTCGAGCGCGCGTAGCCTTCCGCCGCGTGCACAGCGCCCTGCTCATGCCGCACTAGAATGTGGTGCACTTGGTTTTGCGAGAAGATGGCGTCGTAGATCGGCAGCACCGCTCCACCGGGATAGCCGAACACATGCTTGACGTTCTGGTCGGCGAGAGCCTGGATTACCATTTCGGCGCCGGTCATTTCGCGGGTCATATCCATTCCCTTTCGTCGTCTGTCCGTCCACGGCAACAAAAAAGGCCCGAAACGGGCCATGTTCGGACGCTCGCCTGCGGATTTCAGGGCCGCGCTAGCGTCCGAGCCACTACTAAAGTAATAATATTGCGTAACATTGGTATCGCCTGAACTTTAATTGCGCGCGTTATAGGGGCTGCCCCGTAGCCGGTCAAGCACAAATCCGCGTCACGTGAGGGCGGAAAGCTGGATTTGCAACGCCGAAATGGCACTTTCTGAAGTCACCCACGGCCAGCCCTTCATTTGATTGCGAAACCAGGTGAGCTGACGTTTCGCATAGCGCCGCGTATCCGTGACCGCGCCCGTCGTCGCCTGCTCCAATGAAATCTCACCGTCCAGATGCCGGATCAGCCAAGGCACGCCATGGGCTTTCATAGCGGGCAGCGACGAATCGAGCCTGCGCGCAGCAAGCGTCTCCACCTCCTCAAGTGCACCGGCCTTCAGCATCATCGCAAACCGGGACTCAATTCGACGCAGTAGCTCCTTGCGCTCACACGTAACAAACATTTTTGCGGCGCGGGCAGGATCGATAATCGGTGGCTGGCCTTCGAGATGCCAGTCAGAAAGTGGGCGACCGGTCGCCAGCACGACTTCGAGTGCGCGTGAAATGCGCGAACGGTCGTTGACAGTTACCCGGTGCGCAGTCACGGGATCGAGCCGCACAAGCTCTGAATGCAGCGCTGGCGCGCCTTCGCGTTGCAACCGGTCTCGTACCTCGGTTCGAATAGTTGTTGGAATGGGGGGTATATCCGCAAGCCCCGTCGTCAGCGCCTTGAAATAGAGTCCGGTGCCGCCGACGAAAATCGGGACGCGGCCTTGATCGATAACGTAACCGAGCGCCTCTTCGGCGTCGCGGCACCAGTGTCCGACGGAATAATTCTCCGCTGCATCTACAAAGCCAAAAAGCCGGTGCGGGATTCGCACCACCTCCGCTGACGTGGGACGCGCCGTTATGATGCTTAGGTCGCGATACACTTGCATCGAATCGGCATTGATAATGGCGCCGTTAATCCGCTTCGCAAGTTCAAACGCTAAGGCCGACTTGCCGCTGGCGGTCGTCCCTGCAATAAACACCGCTCGATTGGCAGCATGCATCGCATGACTCATGTTGCGACTCTGATCAGAAATTCAGGCATGCTTGACTCTTCGTTAGTTGAGCAGGCGCGTAGCTTTTTGGCGGGTGCGGGCGTGCCGCATCAGCTCGGGCCGAACGCCACCGATATTCCCTTTAGCCCGGAAAAAGCCCGAGACCAACGCGCACTTAGCAAAAGTTTGCGCGAACTCGCCAACGATATTGACGTGGTGCTGCAACCTGCCGCCGATCGCCGCAAAAAGCTTTTTCTCGCAGATATGGATTCCACCATGATCGGCCAGGAATGTATCGACGAGCTTGCCGACTATGTCGGCCTTAAAGAGCATGTAGCCGCAATCACCGAACGCGCCATGCGTGGTGACATCGCCTTTGAACCGGCCTTACGGGAGCGCGTGGCGTTGTTCAAAGGCCTGCCGATCAAGGTTATTGACGAAGTCATAGATCAGCATATCAGGCTCAGGCCCGGTGGCCGTACGTTGGTTGCCACCATGCGCGCGAGTGGCGCCTTTACCTGCATGGTATCCGGCGGCTTTACGCTGTTCACAAGCCGTATCGCTGCCATGATCGGCTTCGATGAGACCCACGCAAACGAGCTCGCGCTTGACGGTGACAAGTTGGCTGGAACCGTTGTCGAGCCGGTCTTCGGCCGTGATGCCAAACGGGCAACCTTGGTTTCTCTGCGCACTCGGCTAAAGCTCCGCAACCACGAAACTCTTGTCGCCGGCGACGGCGCCAACGATCTCGACATGATCCTGGAAGCCGGTCTTGGCATCGCCTACCACGCCAAGCCGAAGGTTGCCGCCGCGGCGCCCGCGCGCATCGACCACGGCGATCTAACAGCCCTGCTCTATGTGCAGGGCTACCATCAAAAAGAGTTTGTAAGTGCGTAAGTCGGTGACCCCGCAGCCGACAATGGTTACTGTAAGCTCAGCGCCACAAAGCTCGGATCTCCGTCAGGCGAAACCACGAGTAGTACCGCCGCCTTCTTGCCATCCTTTTTAAGCTTCTCGATGCGCTGCTGAAGCTCTGTTGCGTTCGCCACCGGCTGCTGTTGGACTTCGGCGATAACCATTCCAGGTGCGAGACGTTTTTCCGCAGCCGGGGAGTTCGGATCGACCCCGGTGATCAGCACACCTGTCACCTTGTCCTTGATATTGTGTTTCTTACGCAGCTCATCAGTGAGATTAGCAAGATCTAGGCCGAGTGCTTTCTTTACGACAGACTTTTCCTCCGGCGTCGCACTCTTCTTGTCGCTAACCGCAGCCTGCTTTTTTTCGTCCTGTAGCCGGCCAAGCTTGACAGACTTGGTTTCCTCCTTGCCCTTGCGGATGACCACCACCTCGACGTCTTTGCCGACCGGCGTATCAGCGACGATCTTGGGCAGGTCTCGCATTTCCTTGACGTCTTTGCCGTCAAACTTGACGATGACGTCGCCCGGCTCGATGCCGGCGGGCTTGGCGGGTCCCTTGTCGTCGATGCCGGCAACCAGAGCGCCACGCGCTGGTTTTACGCTGAGGCTCTCGGCAATTTCATCGCTCACCTGCTGAATGCGCACACCAAGCCAGCCGCGTCGCACTTCCTTGAATTCACGCAACTGATCGATCACCGGCAGCGCCGACTTCGACGGTACGGCGAAGCCGATGCCGATGGAGCCTCCGGATGGTGAGATGATCGCGGTGTTCACGCCAATCACTTCACCGCTGAGATTGAACAACGGTCCGCCTGAATTGCCGCGATTGATGGCGGCGTCGGTCTGGATGTAATTGTCATAGGGCCCGGACTGGATGTCGCGATTGCGCGCCGAAACGATTCCGGCCGTGACTGTCCCGCCAAGGCTAAACGGATTGCCGATGGCGATGACCCATTCGCCGAGCCTCAACTTGTCGCTGTCCCCGAATTTCACCGCCTTGAGTGGCTTGGTTGGCTTGACTTTAAGCAGGGCGAGATCGGTCCTTTGATCGCGACCGATGACCTCAGCTCTTAGCGCGGTTCCATCATTGAGAATGACATTGACCTCGTCAGCATCGGCAATGACGTGGTTATTGGTAACCACCAGACCGTCGGCATCGACGATAAAGCCTGAGCCGAGCGAGTTGACTCGCCGCGGTACAGGCGACTGATTGTTCTGCCCGTTTTGACCGTTTTGCCCGCGCCTGTTCTTGAAGAATTCTTCAAAAAACTCCTCGAATGGGGAACCCGGCGGCAATTGGGGCATCGCGCCATTTCGTAAATCGACGGATTGCTTGGTCGAAACATTGACTACGGCGTCTATGACCTGTTCCGCCACGTCCGCTATCCCTTCAGGTCCGCGCGGGGCGGCAGAACTGGTCAAGGTTGGCCAAGCCACGGCGGCAGCGGTTAAAATTGCCAAGCCAGCGCGGCCGACGGGAGTTCTGAAGCGGAAGAAGTGTGCGCCCATGGGCGTCGAATCTCCTCGGAGTACCTTTTAGTGAGAGTGGCCCCGACTTCGAGGCGATTCAAGGGCATCTAAGTCGATACCATGAGATCTCGATTTCCCCGTCATCCTCGGGCCAGCCAGACAATAATCAATCCGACGAGAGCCGAACCAATGCCGATCAGGCGCACAGAAATATCAGGTGTTTCCAGCACACTGGCCATAGCTCGTTTGGCTGCATCTGGAAAAGCGGCGAAGATTACGCCTTCGATGACAAAAACCAGTCCGAGCGCGGCCAGAAAGTCTGACATGCCACTCGCGAGCTTACTACCGGTTGGGTGCCTGGGCGGTCGGCGGCGCCGCTTTTTCCCGCAGCTTGCCGGAGGGATCGGCGAAATAACGGAAAAAGCTTGAGTCTGGCTTAAGCAGCATCCGGGTGTCGTTGCTCCTCAGGCCATGCTCATAAGCCTGCATGGAACGGTAAAAAGCGAAGAAATCCTGATCCAGGTTGAAGGCATCCGCAAAGATTTGGTTGCGGGTTGCATCGCCTTCGCCGCGAATCTGCTCCGATTTGGATGTCGCGTCCGCTACCAGAACGGTAACTTCCCGATCAGCACGTGAGCGGATCTCCTGCGCGCGCTGCGCGCCCTGGGCGCGGAACTCCGCCGCTTCGCGCTGGCGCTCGGTCTGCATGCGCTGATAGACGGCTTGACTGTTTTGCTCCGGTAGATCGGCGCGCCTGATGCGAACGTCGACGACCTGCACACCATAGGCCGTAGCCTCGCGGTCGACTAATTCCCGAATGCGACTCATCAGGTCGGCGCGCTGATCGCGCACGACATGCGTGAATGTGACTTCGCCCAGCACGCGGCGCAGCGCCGAATTGAGCAGGATTGACAATTGGGAATTAGCGCCGGAGATCGAGCCAAGCGTCTGGTAGAAGCGTAGCGGATCTTGGATGCGGTAGCGCGCGAACGCGTCGACCACCAACCGCTTTTGGTCGGAGGCAATTACTTCCTGTGGCGGCGCCTCCAAATCAAGGATCCGCTTATCAATGTAGACAACAGAGTCGATGAATGGCGCCTTAAAATTGAGACCCGGCTCGTTGACTACGCGAACCGGCTGACCCAGACGGACCACCAGTGCTTGCTGCGTCTGATAAACGGTAAACAAAGACGAGTAGCCGACGATCAGTGCAGCCACTATAAGAACGACGAGGAGGCCGCCGAGAAAATTCAGTCTCATTGCCGTCCCCCCGTCTGTGGTTGACCACGGGTTTGCGGTGGTGGCCGAGAGAGCTCGCTGAGCGGCAAATAAGGGACCACGCCGCTGCCGCCGGCACTCGAATCCAAAATGATCTTCTCCGTGCCGCCAAGCACACGTTCCATGGTCTCCAAATACATGCGCTCGCGGGTGACGTCTGGCGCCTTTTTGTATTGCTCGTAAATTTTCAAGAACCGCGACGTCTGGCCAGTTGCCTCGGCGACAGTCTGCTGACGATAAGCCTCTGCAGCCTGCGTGATCTGCGCCACCCGGCCGCGCGCCTCCGGCACAACGCGGTTAGCATAAGTCTGCGCCTCGTTAACGGCACGCTCGAGATCGGCGCGCGCGGCCTGCACATCGCGGAAAGCATCGATCACTTGCGCCGGTGGATCGACTTTCTGTAGCTGCACCTGCTGTACAATGACTCCGGCGCCATAATGATCGAGGGTCTTCTGCATCAGGTCCTGAACGGCTGTCTCAATGGTCTGTCGCGCGCCGGTGAGAATTGGCTGGATCTCGGAGCGGCCAATCACCTCG
>DATFXJ010000015.1:0-11516 GCA_035315965.1 Pseudolabrys sp. | reverse complement strand
CCCCGTGGTCCACCGGCCGTTGATGAATTTGCGGCGGTCGACTTTGCGTGTGAACGGTGTTTCGACCACAATGGACCTCACTTCGATGGTGGGCCGGGCGGGCCGTTAATCGCCTGGTAAATCCATACTGTGAGGCCCCAGGTGCCAACGGTGGCGACTGCGACAAATGGCATCACCAGAGCGGTGATGATGAGAAACGCATAAATTTCCATCCGTCGCTTGCGCTTCGACTCATCGGTCGGGTTTTGCGGTGTGCTCGACATCGTTTCGCGATACCCGGATGGGTCGGCCGAATATAGCGAAGATTTTGCCAGGGAACGCTTTGAGATTGATCAAAGCCGCACGAATTTCCATTTTTTTGCAAATATTTCACGGTGGTAGCGGGGGCGGTGGACCTGCAGACCAGCGCTTTTAATCCCCAGGCTCATGGCTGCCATGCGAAGGCGTCGCTCTTCTCACATATTTTTTAACAGACAAATTACGAGCCGGATGATCCTTTAGCGGGTACAAGCATTGGTGTCCTGCGAGCTGCTTTCGGGGCGTCAGGCAATGATCAACGGCAAGAATGTAGTAGCGGCGCTAAGGCGTGACATGACCTTCATCTGGCACGCGGTGATCGCCGTTGTGTTTATCGGCTTTGCGACCTTGGCCGTAGCCGCGGCCTTGCTCGACCTGTTGTCGATTCGACATTAGTGGGCTGACCGGCGGATAATGATGCCGCCGTCCGTTGAAATCCTCGACAAAGATATAAGCGCTCCCGTTTGAGTCTGCGCGCTCAACGTAGTTCGGGCCGATTGGCGATTTGCCGTGAGCTCCGGGGATATCGAGAACGTAGGTCGGCTGACATAGGCCGGACAAACGGCCGCGGAGCTTGCGCATCAATTCCTGACCGGTGGCGACGTCCGTGCGCAAATGCCCCGTGCCGGGCGCCAGGTCGCCCTGGTGCAAGTAGTATGGCTTAATTCGGCTTTCCACCAATGCGCGCATAAGTGCGCCCATAACCTCCGGCGTGTCATTGACGCCGGCTAACAGTACTGTTTGCGAAAGTAGTGGGATGCCAGCATTTGCCATTCGGGCGCACGCGGCACGCGCACGAGCTGTCAGTTCGCGCGGATGATTGACGTGCACGGCTACATAGGTTGGCTTTGCCTTGGTCTTAATCGACCGCACCAGATCCGGCGTAATGCGCGCGGGGTCGGCGACCGGCAGCCGGGTGTGAATGCGCACGACTTTCACGTGGCCAATATCTGTAAGCGCCTTTACAATCGAGCGTAATCGTCGCGCCGAAAGAACCAGTGGATCGCCGCCGGTAAGGATCACTTCCCAGATTTCCGAGTGAGTCCGGATATAATCGAGCGCACGCTCCAGTGCTTCTGGGGACAGGGTTTTTGTCTTCCCGGGGCCGACCATTTCGCGACGAAAACAAAAACGGCAGTAGGCTGCACAAATATGAGTAAGCTTGAGTAGTACTCGGTCCGGATAGCGATGGACGATCCCCTCAACAGGACACCACACGTCGTCTCCGATCGGATCGGCGCTCTCGCCCGGTCGCTGTTCGAGTTCAGCCACATCGGGAATGTATTGCCGCCCGATCGGATCATGGGGATCGTTCGGATCGATCAATTGCGCCAAGGGCTCCGGCACCGCAACGGCATAGCGAGCGCCAACCGCGTCCAGTAGCGGCTGATGCGCCGGCGACGCCAAGCCCCGTTCGCAAAGCTGCGCAGGCGTGCGTAACGTTGTCATGATTTGCTCCTTTTTATTAGCTAAGGCTCGACAACGGGTGTCCAGATCACCTGGTCTATACGTTGCGCGCCGGTCGCCAGCATCACCAGCCGATCAAGTCCGAGCGCAATCCCGCTTGCCGGCGGCATTTGCCCGAGCGCCGCGAGCAAGTCTTCGTCCAGCGGATAGCGCTCGCCATGGATTCGTTGTTTTTCCGACATCGCGGCCGCGAACCGAGCGCGCTGTTCCACTGCGTCAGTCAACTCTCCAAAGGCGTTGGCAAGCTCCACGCCACAGACGTAAAGCTCAAAGCGCTCGGCGGTCTTGTCACTGCCAGGCTTGGGTCGCGCAAGCGCGGCCAATGGCAGCGGGTACTCATATAGTATAGTCGCGCGACCAATGCCGAGCTGCGGATCCACGCGCTCGGACAAAATGCGGCTGAAAATGTCGCCCCAACTGTCGTCCTGCACGGTTGCAACGCCGATCTTGGCCGCTTCGGCAGCGAGCGCCCGGTCGTCGCCCCTGCCCTTGTTGATGGTAGCCAACAGATCGATACCGGCGTAGCGCGCAAACGCATTGGCAACCGTCAGACGCTCCGGAGCTGCACAGGGGTCGATAGTTTTGTCCCGAAAACGGAATTCCGTTGTGTCAGCAGCGCGCGCCGTCTCGGCCAAGACTGCTGCGCAGTCATCCATCAAGACCTCATAGGTCGCATCCGCCCGATACCATTCCAGCATTGTGAATTCGGGATGATGCAACGCGCCCCGCTCCCGGTTGCGAAATACGCGAGCAAAATTGACAAGACGGCTTTCACCGGCCGCCAGCAGTTTTTTACAGGCGAATTCCGGCGAGGTATGCAGAAATAACGGTCGACGCTCTTCAGCTGGGGTAATGAGCTCGGTTGTGAAGGCGTGCAGATGGGTTTCGTTGCCGGGCGAAACCTGCAGTGCCGCGGTCTCGACCTCCACGAAATCCTGCGTCGCAAACCAGGCCCGCAAGGCCGCCACGATACGCCCGCGCGCCAGCAGGTAAGGCCTGCGGGCTGCATGGGATCCGGCACCCCAGAACGGTGAGCTGTTCTGCACTTTTACCTCGATCCCACGACACGCGGGAAAAGCTGGAATCGGACGAGAAGATCGCTATGGTGCGGCCCGAAACCGCAGCCCCCCGCCTCTAATAAATCAAGGATCATTATCGTGAAGGTCATCGCTTCATCGCTCCGCAAAGGCAATATCGTCGACATTGACGGCAAGCTCTATGTCGTCCTTACCGCCGAAAATTTTCATCCAGGTAAGGGCACGCCAACCACCCAGGTCGATATGCGCCGGATTTCCGACGGCGTGAAGACCTCGCAGCGCTATAAGACCACCGATCAGGTGGAGCGCGCCCACGTCGAGGACCACGAATTCAGCTATCTCTATCGGGATGGCGACGGTTTCCACTTCATGAACCAGGAGACCTACGACCAGGTCAACTTGCCAGCCGACGTGGTCGGCGACTACGCTGTCTACCTGCAAGAGGGCATGGTCGTGAACCTTAGTGTCCACGAAGGCGTGCCGGTCGCCATCGAGCTTCCGCAAAAGGTGACGCTGGAAATTGTAGACACCGAACCGGTTGTGAAAGGACAGACTGCTTCCGGCTCATTTAAACCGGCAAAGCTGTCGAATGGTGTGCGTACCATGGTGCCAACCCATATCACCATTGGCACCCGCGTTGTTGTGAGCACTGCTGATGGTTCTTATGTCGAACGCGCGAAGGACTGATTATTTCCTCGCACCGGCGAGGCAAGCCAGCGCGGGCCGGAATCACACCCATACACTGCCCGCACTTCCCTGGGAAACAGATCGTCGGGGGTAAGTCTCTTTGTCGTCACGCCCTGCGCGTGAGCGAAGCCGACAGAACGCATCAAGCGTCTTGCGATTTTGTTCCAGTCCGTATGGAAACGGATCATCGCCGAAATTCTTGCTCCATTCGACGGCAATCGATGCCGCCCATAGCACTGGAATACGTGACGCCGTCTAATCATGGATTCATTCGAGACTCTGCCGCTTGGCCTCATCGAAAGCTTTGAAAAGGTTCATCGCAACCCGTGGATAACACTCGAATTCCACCCGGCGCATCGCCACGACATGCGTAATCGGATAGAATCCGGTCGCCGCGTAATGGTCCATTTCCCTGCCGCGATGGTCGGAGTAAAGCCGGACTATCTTGCCACCACCTTCGTTGAAGGCATCTGGCACACGCGCCGAGATCGCCGCTCGCTGCGCCCATTCCGGAATGCCGGCGTGCTTGCCTTCCAGATCCCTTGGATGAGAGATGCCACGGCCGGCGCGCACATACACGTGACGGAAAGACCGGTATTCCAACGAACGGCGAGCTGCGCCCTGAGAGGCAAAGCCAATGAATTTGCCGAAGGACATCTCCGATACGTCTCACTCGCGGTTCTTGATAAAAATGTAGAAGACTTCCTCCACAGGAAGGACGAAGGCAGTGAGCAGAATACCCTCGGCGCACACCGCACCGCTCGTTAGATTAGGCACGCGATCGTAGTCCGTGGTAGCGAGAGTCAGATGCGGGCGCGCAGTACCGCCGGCTTCAATAATCTCAGGCGCCCGATCTGGACTCGAAACGTGGTCAAGTTGGCCTCGCTCACCGTCATTTTTTTGCGCACTTACGACAATACCATGCGCCCGTAAGGGCGCTGCGCCGCACCCCAGGATACGACCCTTGTATGCGGAAGTGCGATGCACTTAACTCGGACCTCAGAATCTTATCGACCTTTGCTGGCAGGGCGGAACGAGGGAAGCTAGATTGAAACGCGCCGTTCTTGTTGGCCTTGCTTTGCTCATCGCCAGTGCCGCGCCAGCGGAGGAGATGAAGGGTCCGCAGATTTCGCTCGCGCGGATTGATTGGGACGCCGCGGCGGCGAGCCTCTCCGAGCGTGCGCCGGGGACACCGGCGGAAACATTCGCCAAACTCAATGTAATTGCCGAAATAGGCTTTCCTGGCATTGCCAACAGCACCGTACCGGTTCTTCTTCCCTTCGACATTGACGGTTTTGCTAAAGAGCTCGCCGCCAATCCTAGCCTGGCGCCGGACAAGATGGCGGAAAGCGCCGATCGCTTCCTGCGATCCGGGTTTCAGGCGACGAAATTCTTCCTAACTGGCCCTGCGGGCTATGACGCAGCATTCGCGCTGACGCTCGCCAACACTCAAGGTCTTTCGGACATTCGCTATGCCGAACCTGTCTACGTCCTAATGTCGGGTCTCGGCATGACCTACCAGCTCGACGGGCCGAGCCTTCCCGGAGGCGAACTGGTGAAATCATTACAGGCCGATTTCCCGGGCATCCGCCGCTATCTGCACGAATCCTACATCCGCTACAGTTTCGACCGTTATGGCGCGACCTATGTGGCAGCCATCTATTGTCGCGACACTCGCCCGCGCGCAAAAATTCTTACCTGTAAACAGGCCGACGCCGTTATGGATCGCTTCTTGCGAGCGCTCAAGCTCACTGGCGGCATGCCGGCGGCCGACCATACTGTCGACGTTGTCCGCTTGGATCGACCTAAAGAGGAATCAAGAAACTTCACGTATTTCAGTCCCGGCCTTCTCATTCCAAATTCGGGACTGAAAAAAGACAGCCGAGGCCGTGCCGACTATACAGTCTATGCGCGGCTGCGTTTCCCGCTGAAAGACATGCCCGCCTTCGCCAACTCGCAATCATTTAACAACTGGGGTGATTGTGATTTCACTGGCCGCTCCGGGCGCAACCCGCGGAAGAAAGATCAGCCCTATTCATGCAACGTCAATGGTAGACCGTTGGTATTCAACGAGAGCGCTCCGGAGAATTACTCATATCCGTGGCGCGATAATTTTTGCGAACATCGACGCTATTTCGTTGGCCAATGCCCGGCCGGTGAAGGTCATCAAGGCCAGGACATCCGGCCAAGCTTCTGCAAGTTATTCAATGAAGGCGCCGATCGTTGCCAACCCTATCAGCACGAGGTGGTAGCAGCGCACGACGGGTTTATCCTGCGCGCACGCAAGCAAGAGGCCGTTTATATTTTCATCAATACGTCGAGCACGCACGCGCGCGTGCGGTACATGCATATGAATCCAAACCAACTCGACGCCGATGGAATCGTGAGCGGTAAGATGGTGCATGAGGGTGATTTGATAGGAAAAGTCGGGAACTACAATATCCGCGAGCGCGGGACGACCTATCACCTACACTTTGACATGCAGGTGCCGACAAAGCTCGGTTGGGTATTTGTAAATCCTTACATGACGCTCGTTGCAGCCTATGAACGGCTCATCGGCGCGCGAGGAAAAGAAATCAAAGAAGGCGATCCGGTGCCCGTAGTGGCCGGAGTTCCCCCGGTGATCATGCAGCCATCGGAGACTCCCAGGGTCGCGATGGCGCCGGCCTTACATACGCAGGAATCCGCCGCCGTGCGTGTGAAACAGCCCAAGGCCAAGGAAAAGCCTCATAAAAAAAAGCAGGCCGTCAAGAAAAAGCGCCGCCACCGCTAGCTCTAGCTGCCCGTGCATTGTGCACGAGCGCCCTCCGACTAGAATGGCGCCATGCAGCGAATCCCCCGGAGTGCCCCGCGCCCGCGTCTGACCCGTCGAGCGCTTGTGGCCGGCGCTGTCTGCTTCGCAAGCGTTGCAGCCAATTGGCACATTGAAGCGGCGCAGTCCCCCGCATTCGCGCATTGGGTCGCCAGTTTCCGCCCTCGCGCGCTAAAGCGTGGCATCTCAGAACAAACGTATGACCGCGTTATGGGTGCTGTGACGCCTGACACCAGTGTGTACGCCCAGTATCGCTCACAGCCCGAGTTCACCGAGTTGATGTGGCAATATATTAATCGCCGCTGCTCCGGTTGGCGTGTGATGACCGGCAAGGAGCGAGCGAAAGAATATGCCAGCCTGCTCGCGCGCGTTGAAAAGGACTATGGCGTCGACCGCTACATCTTGCTTGGCCTGTGGGGGATGGAATCTTCTTTTGGCGATGTCGTGAGCAATCCGAAATACATGCGGCCGGTCATTCCGGCACTTGCCGCCTTGGCCTGGGGTGAACCGCGTCGTCGCGCCTACTGGGAAGCCGAACTTCTTAACGCACTCACCATTATCGATCGCGGCTGGGCGCAGCCGTCCGACATGATTGGTTCCTGGGCGGGTGCCATGGGCCACACTCAATGGATGCCCGAGGTGTGGCTGCACATGGGTGTCGACTACGACCGTGACGGCCGTGTCTCGCCGTTCGGCAAGCCCGACGACTCACTTGCCGGTACTGCGCGCTACCTTGTCGAACACGGGAAATACCGACGTGGCGAAGCCTGGGGCTGCGAGGTAACTCTGCCAGCGGGCCGTGCGCGGCTCGCTGACAATCGCACGACCCGCTCATACGCCAAGTGGGAGGAACTCGCGGTGCGTCGCGCTGACGGTGTGGCCTTCGCGCGTCCCGGTGACCAGGTGAAGCTGTGGATGCCGGTCGCAGGTGGGCCGGCTTTCCTGGTGGGACAGAATTTCCGCGCGGTTTATGCGTACAATCCATCCACCAGCTATACGCTAGCGCTTTGCCACCTTGGCGATCTGATCCGCGGCGACTCGCCGTTCCGTCAACAGTTTCCGGGCGGCGAGCGCACCCCCACACTCGAGGAGGTGAAGGAGATTCAGCGTCGGCTCAATGAGCAGGGTTTCAAGACCGATGGAATCGACGGGCGCACCGGCAGCGATACCGTCAAAGCCATTCTCGCCTACCAGAAAAAGGTCGGCATGGAGCCCGCTGACGGCTACGCCGGCCTGAAAGTGCTCGCCCGATTGCGTCAGGGCTCGTAATCCGCGTGTTGCCGTATCGTACCCCTGAATCCTGCCCTGTCCTTATCCGTTCGGTGGCAATTCCGGTGGCAATTCTGCGATCTCATAGGAATGCCTTTAGGTGAGGGAGAAGGAGTTCAGCAATCAGAGCCGCCGCCACCGCGCCAACCGCGCCGCAGAGTGCAGCCAGAAAACTGGGCGTGCGATCTGGTGTGAAACTTTGCAAGGCCTCAAGCAGCGCCGAGACCGCCATGAGGACTGCCCCGACTACCAACGGCCAGGGCCAAGCGAAGCAGACAATCGACGTGACCGCGAAATAGGCGAGGAAGTGGTCGATTGGCCCACCGAGCCCCGTGCGGGGCTTCCATTTGGCGGGGCTCAAATGGGCGAACACGAGTAGGGCCATAGCGGCGACGCTGCAAAATATTACGAAAACACGCATGTTGTGCCGTTGCGAATGCCCGCCACCTTTCTCGAATCGCTTCAGGCCGAAGCCTAGCCTATGGAGTGGAGAGTGCTGCGGTAGCACGCCCGCGACGGCGCGATCATATTCGGCGATCTCATCGGCAAGCTCGAAGTGCTGCGCGTGGCCTGTGATAGCTGTGGCCGCGCCGGTTCTTACCGCGTCACGCGCTTGATTGAAGACCATGGCCGGGATGCCACGATAGTCGATTGGCTTTGATGAGATCGCCGCCGACTGTACGAAGCGGGTCAGGGTCAAGGTCCATTACTCGGCGATGAGTTGAAAGTGTTTGCCGATGAAACAATCCCGTTCTAAGCACGTCCCAGGCGTGAACTACCGCACATCGAGGAACGAGTGGCCGAGAGCATTTTGAATATGAGTTGGAAGGGCCGAATTGGAGGATTCTTGCTCGTCTTGTTGCTCGTCTTCCTGCTCTTAACAGCGTACGCCAACTATGCACGCTATGCACGTAAGGTCGCCTATTTAGCCATGCTCGAACCGCCAGCGCGTTATAGTCATCCCTATCGCGGTCCAGTTATCGAGCACGTCACATCGTCGGCCGAGGTGCGCACGCTTTGCGTCGTCTCTAGGGATGATTCTTCCCCTGGCTTTGCTTGCGCATGGGTGGATAAGGGCACCTGCTACCTGGTTTTACCGAGCGATGGACCGGCGCCAGTTGATGTTTACCGTCGCCACGAAACCGCCCATTGCAATGGTTGGACGCAAAATCATCCGCAAGATTAAATGCGGAACGAGTCGGCGATCTGCTAAGGCTCAAGACGACCTCTGAGTAATCCGCCGCCCGGGGTCTCATATCCCCAACGCGGCGATCTCAGTTTGCGCGGCTTGCCAGATCGGGGCGGCTTCATCTTTTGGTAATGGCCGCAAGGCAGGAGCCGCTTTGCCGCGGCCCTTGTTGTCCGGACTAGAATGATTGCACTTGATTTTGCGAGCACCGCGCCCATGTCTCGCGCCATGTTTCGCCCCGAGCAAAAGGACCATCAGCCATCAGCCTCGGCCCGACCCCGACCTTAAAATCCTAGTCGGGTCTTACGACGGCTAATCGCTTTCGCTTACGGACACTTGTGGGCCATCCTCTCCCTGGCCTTTGCCACTAGACCCCAACCTGGAACACCGATTAGGCGCGAAACCCTCGAACGATCCAGCGGATGCCAAATACAATCGCGGTCAAAATCCACGGCAGCAATACAACTAACAATTTCTGCATTAGCCAGTCGATGGGCCAGCCGAAATGAAGATCACGGGTTTGAAAAAATCTCTCAGTATTTTCATGCTCAGAGATCATTTCTAATAAAAGGGACGCCGTCCAAATGATGGACAGGACAATCCAAATTCGAAATAGGCCCCGATGCCATTGCATTTCTGCGTTTCAGGCTTCGGCATTGGTTGCTTGATCAAGCATTTCAAAAAAGCCGCTTTCCTTGATGAAAGCATGGACCTTGTCCAAGTCTAACGCGAGCGCCGAGAGTTCTATAATTTGCGGCTCGTTGGCGTCGTAGTAAATCCCTCCACGTCCAAAAGCCCCTGAATATACCGTTGCGTGTCGTGGACCGACGGTGAAGCGCCTTTACGTGTCTCAACCCATCGCATGTATGCTGCCGCATTAAGAGCTAAGTGCTGGCTCCTTTCAGATCAGCAGAACCTTGCGGGCATGGAATAAAGATACCTCAGGATGTGTGTGGGGGTGTGGCGCGGCGCTACTGTTTTTGCCATTGGACGGCGCGACATTGCGCAATGTCTTTGCTCAGCGCCAAAGCCACCAAGCCAGAATAAGCGCTACTACTAGTCCGACAATGGTGAAGAAGAATTTAGGGCTTACAACTGAAATCGGCGGAGGCTGCCATTCAAGACCAGAGCTTTCGAAAACGGGTCTGAGCGCGTATTTAGCGCGGCTTTTGAAGGAACCGCTTCTAAAGTAAGGGGCTTTAAGCGCGAGAAAGCTCGGCTTCCAGTCCGCTGCAAAACTAATGAATCCCGTGACCGTCGGTGGATCTGGAAGTGATACGCCGAGTATGGGGGTCGCCTTAGTACGGAAGGATTCATAATCTTGCGCCTGCATTTCCAGTACCAGGATCAGCAGCTTTTGCGGCTCTAGAGTCCCGACTGCCTGCGTCAGCTCCCAAAGAACGTTTTCTCCGATGGCGGCCATGATCACGACGAGACGAGCTGTCTGCATCTGACGTTTGACCACGTCTTTCCACTCCTCATCGGAGGCATAAATGCGCGCTGCACCTGGCGTCGGCAGGCTCTCGCCTGGTCGACCAATCGCCAGGAGTTCGCCAAATGGCCGCAGCACGTCAGCCAGCTGTTCCTCTTCAGTTGTCGCGAATTCATGGCGGAATACTTCTGTCGTAGTTGTGTAATCGCTTCGAAAGGGCCGCAAGTACAACAGGTGTGGTTTGGCGTCGGTGAGGATGCTTTTAACACTTGCCTGCGCGGCATATTGACGTCCACGCCATGACAGGAAAGCACCAGCGAACAAGAGAATTGTTGGCAAAATGAGGATCGCGAACAGTAATTTAGATTGCTCCAAGATAGGCCACCCGGGGCTGCCGCTGAGCACGACACCGCTCATACTGCCGACAACCATAAGAGCGACGCCGGCTCTCTTCCACGTCGTGCCAGATCTGGGCGCTGGTGCCATGATTTACATTTTAGTCTCTTAGTGCTCCCTGCGGCAGAACCTCATCGTGGCGATGACGAATTTTTGGCCCCACCCCCACCCTGGATCGTCCTAAGGCTCTCGTCCGCGGCGCTCGGCTCTCGATGCTGGCTAGTAATCGACCACCCCCGGCTAGTGCTGCATTTCTCCCGGCCTTGTCGGGTCTCCGACGATCGCTCTTCGCTTACGGCTACTTGGGAAGCATTCCTTCCTGGATTGCCGGGAGCGACCCAATAGGAAGCCCGCTGGTGCGTTAATCGGACTCCCGGAAGGGAATCATGAAGAATTTTTATCGGCGGCCCGGATTTGCCGAAGGTGCTGTAGAGCTTTTCCATGTCCGCTTTAGCCCCGAAAGCGGACTCTTGCAGTGCACTCGCGCATGTCCGCTTTGGGCCAAAAGCGGACATTGGCGCGGCTACTCGATCACCTCGTCGGCGCGGCTAACTACGGATAGCGGGATTGTGAGGTCCAGTCCTTTCGCCGTCTTGAGGTTGATCACCAGCTCGTACTTGGTCGGCGCCTGCACAGGCATCTCTGCTCAGCTCAATTGATGGTAATTAATGAGACGTACAGGAAATGGCAGCGCTTCTTCCCAGGGCGAGCGGAGTAGAGCGATATCGCCCGGATAGTACGGATTTCCAGGGTGCGCGAGTGCTTCCACCGTTCGAAATCGTGGATGCCGTTCCCACTCCGCAGCGATGAATGTCGCCAATTCAGCTCCTGAATCAGCCGTCACGCTGTTGTACACATGCCGCATGGCCCAGTTATATACATGCGTGTTTGCTCTCTGCTGCCAACCCAGATGCTGGCCCGCGGCAACTA
>DATFXJ010000014.1:0-3777 GCA_035315965.1 Pseudolabrys sp. | reverse complement strand
CGCCGAAATCATCGACAACGATGTAACGCATGATGCTCGTCGCGCCGGTATCCGGGTCGATTTCGACTTCGGCAATGTGCGTGCCGTTCGGATAAGTCGGAGGCTCGACGCTGAATTCTTCCGCTGCGCGCAACTTGTCCGCTGGAGCGTCCAGACGAGTGGCGAGGTCGGCAAATGAGATGACGCGGTCCGTGCCGGCAATACGCACAGTCCCGTCCAGAAATTCGAGATCACTTACCGCCGCTTCCAGGGCGTCGGCCGCGATTTCCTTTACCTGCTCCGCGAGCTTTTTGGTTGCGCGGTCAACAGAGACGCCGCCGACCGGAATCGAACTCGACCCGCCGGTGCCGGCGCCCATCTTTATCCGGTCGGTGTCGCCTTGAATTACCCGCACGCGCTCTGGCGGCAGGTCGAGACGCCCTGCAATGAGCTGCGCATAGGATGTGGCGTGTCCCTGGCCCGTCGACTGCGAGCCGATGAGCAAGGTCACACCGCCGTCAGGATCAAGAGTAAGCGTGGCAGTTTCCGGGCCATTGTTCCCGCATGCTTCGATATAAGTGGCAATGCCGATGCCACGTAACCTGCCGGCACGCCTGGACTGCGCCGCACGCTTCTTGAATCCGTCCCAGTCCGCGAGCTCTTGTGCACGCGCGAGCGTGCCAGCAAAATTGCCCGAGTCGTAGACTTTTCCGGTCGGGGTTTTGTACGGCAGCGCTTTGGGCTTGATCAGATTTTTTCTGCGCAACACGTCTGGCGGGATGCCGAGATCGTGAGCCGCCGCGTCGACAACGCGCTCAATCAGATAGGATGCCTCCGGTCGCCCGGCGCCCCGATAGGCATCGACGGGAACGGTATTGGTATAGGCCGCGCGCAGCCGCACGTGCGCGATCGGAATGTCATAGGCACCCGTTGCCATCCCGACTCCCAGCCATGGGATGTAGGGTGCGTAGCAAGATAAATAGGCACCCATGTTAGCGATGATGTCGAGCTCAAGCGCGAGGAACCGCCCATTCTCATCGACCGCCAGTCGTGCAGTGGAAATATTGTCGCGGCCATGGCTGTCGCCAAGAAAATGCTCGCTGCGATCACAAATCCATTTGACCGGGCGGCGCAGTCGTTCAGCAGCGACAGCGGCCAGCGCATATTCGCGATAGGGAAACAATTTGGTGCCGAAACCGCCGCCCACATCGGGGGTCACCACTCGCATCTTTTGTGGTGGCAGATTCATCACCGCGGCGATGATGTCACGTATGGTATGACTGCCTTGGCTGCTGACCGTTAGCGTGTAGCGATCGCCGTCGTATTCCGCGATGACGCCACGGGTATCAAGATAGTTGGTCACCAGGCGCTGATTGACGATGGTTAGCTCGACAATTTGTGCGGCCTTGGCAAAGGCCTCTTTAGTGGCAGACGCATCGCCAACTTTAATCTCAAAAGCAACATTGCCAGGCCGGTCTGACCATACAAGCGGGGCGCCCACTTTGAGTGCATTAACGGCCCCAATGACGTGCGGAAGCTGTTGCCAATCGACCTCGAGCGCCTCCGCTGCATCTTTCGCGATATCGACGCTATCGGCCACCACAAAGGCAACGGCATCACCGACATGCCGCACTACGTCTGAGGCCAAGATCGGATAGGTCGGCACTTTGATTTCCACGTCGGGCACGACGCCAGGCGTTGGCAAGGGCCCGAGCGCAGAAACATCGCCGGCTGTCAGCACCAGGTGCACGCCCGAGATTTTGCGTGCGCGCTCAAGGCTGACGATACGAAACCGAGCATGCGCATGCGGAGACCGCACCACGATTGCATGCAGCGGGCTCGCCGGCGCAACGTCGGCGATGTAGCGCCCGCCTCCACGCAAAAGCGGGTCATCTTCCTTGCGTGTCAGTGGTTGGCCGAAGCCGAATTTCATAGCCATTTAAAAGCGCGGGATATCACGGTTTGAGAGTACTCGCATGCTGCCGCTTCCGGCGGCGGGCGGAAAGGTGTATCGCAACCCAGCGCCACATCACGTAAAACACGGGGGTAAAAACCAGTCCGAAAGCGGTGACGCCGATCATCCCAGAGAACACTGCAGTGCCAAGAGTCTGCCTCAGCTCTGAACCGGCACCGACCGCCCAGACCAGTGGCGTCACGCCAAGAATAAAGGCAAAGGACGTCATCAAAATTGGCCGCAATCGCAGGTGTGCCGCTTCCACAGCAGAATCGAAAGTATTGCGGCCGCCGTCTTCGAGTTGTTTTGCGAACTCGATGATCAGAATGGCATTCTTTGCCGCAAGGCCAATCAGCACAATGAAACCAACTTGAGTAAGAATGTTATTGTCCTGACCGCGCAGCACGACCCCGACGATTGATGCGATCAGGCACATTGGCACGATCATGATCACCGCAGCCGGTAGCGTCAGGCTTTCAAATTGCGCCGCCAGCACCAGGAAAACGAACACCACTGCCAGCACGAAAGCAAAGATCGCGGTATTGCCGGCGCGAATCTGCTGGAACGCAAGCGTGGTCCATTCGTAAGAGAATCCTTGCGGCAACGTCTCCGCCGCGAGCTGTTCCATAATCTTGATCGCCTGCCCCTGGCTGTAGCCGGGCGCGGCAGCACCGTCGAGTTCTGCCGCCGGATAGAGGTTGTAGCGCGGCACTCGGTAAGGCCCGGTGATCGTGCGGACCGTGGTGAACGCGCCGAGCGGCACTGCCTCGCCATTGCTGTTGCGCACACGGATTTTCAGGACGTCACTGCTATCGCTGCGGTTTTCGCTACGGGCCTGTGCCACGACGCGGTAGATGCGACCGAACAGGTTGAAGTCATTCACATAGGCCGAACCGAGAAATATTTGCAGCGCCGCGAACACATCCGGCACGTTGATCCCAAGTAGCTGCGCCTTGGTGCGGTCTATGTCGAGGTAAAGCTGCGGCGTCGAGTTTTCGAACAGCGAGAAAACCTGCTGCAGGCCCGACGTTTGCGCCGCTCGTCCCATCATTGCGTAGGTGACGCCCTGCAAGGCCTGCGAGCCTCGCCCGGCGCGATCCTCGATCATCATGCGGAAACCGCCTGCGTTACCGATGCCTGAGACTGGCGGCGGCGCGGCGACGAAGATCAAGCCATCGTGGATGGCCGACAGTCGCTGGAACAGTTGTCCCTGGATCGCAGCCGCCGACTGCCGTGGATCATGCGCCCGTTTCTCGAATGGATCGAGCGTCACGAAAATCGCTCCGGAATTGGGTGCATTGGTGAACGTTGCGCCGGAGAAGCCGACAATGTTCACGGCATGCGCGATCCCAGGCACCGAAAGAGCGATATCGACCGCCTGGCGGTTAACTTCGTCGGTGCGCGCGAGCGAGCCCGCTGGCGGAAGCTGGGTGATGATAATGAGATAGCCCCGATCGAGCTGAGGAATAAAACCGACCGGCGTCTTGCGAAATTCGTTTAGGCCGAATGCAATAACGCCGGCATAGACCACCAGCATCAGCACAGAGATACGCACGAGCTTCGCAGAGAGCCTCCCGTACCCGTGCGTAAGCATATCGAAGTAATGGTTGAACACGCGGAAGAACCCATGGATGGGTTTGCTCCACCAGTGTCCATCCTCAATTTCGCGATGCGGCTTGAGTAGCAGTGCACACAAGGCTGGTGACAGCGTCAGCGACACGATCAGGGAGATGATGGTGGCGCCAGCGATGGTCAGCGCGAATTGTCGATAGAACTGCCCAGATATGCCTGTGATAAAAGCCGACGGAATGAACACCGACGACAGCACTAGCGCGATCGCAATC
>DATFXJ010000013.1:0-13243 GCA_035315965.1 Pseudolabrys sp. | reverse complement strand
ATTGACTGCGACCACTTCGAAGGCAGGCAATTTCTTCAAATCGTCGAGCGTCAGCTCAACCGGCGTTTCTACACCATCACCACCGACCTTGATCTTGTAAGTCCTGGCGTCGACCTCCGGAATGTCCGCCAGATGATAGCGAACGAAGAACTCATCATTCGGCGTGATTGGATTGCGGAATGTCTCGAGCGGCGATTCGTAATTTGGCGGACGATAGGCGAGCTTGATGAGCGGCTTCTTGCCTGGCAGCGCCTCCATGGTAGCGACCGTGCCGACCCCTTCGGGGATGCCCGGTGTCAACTCGACTCCGGCGGCCTCGGCGAATCTGTAACGGGACATCGCAACCGCGGCGCCCGCTGTTCCTAGCAGGTGACGTCGTGTAATCATTTGTTT
Organism: Pseudolabrys sp.; assembly: GCA_035315965.1. Taxonomy (GTDB): domain Bacteria; phylum Pseudomonadota; class Alphaproteobacteria; order Rhizobiales; family Xanthobacteraceae; genus Pseudolabrys. Next base: position 12,850 of record DATFXJ010000013.1, on the reverse strand, counting down.
CCTCTCCCCAGAGGTTTTTCTTCAAAGCGTGCGATTATTACCGGCCGCTTCAAATATTCTTATTGGAATATAATCCAACGATTTGTCCAGCCGGTCAATTCTCGTCGTGCCGCGGGGCGGAAAACCATTGCTGCGGTGCGCACGCAATCTCATGAAACACTTTTGAGATCCATGACGTGGCTTTGCGATGCCCTTTCGCGCAACGCGCCGCAGCTCTGGCCGCTTTGCCAGCGCTTTCCAGAGCAGATGATATTTCGGCATTAGATCGCGTTGGCCACAATAACTGCGATTGAGTTCGGCCTGAACAAACAGCGCGCCAACCTTTGGCTCGGCGCCCGCGGCAAGGATCCGAAGCGGTAGATCTCGGACCTGCAGAATAGGGCGACGCGCTGTCGGCTTCGCCTAAGGTACGATATTCCTTGGACCGCTGCCTTCAGCTTGACACCAGATTGCGCAGCTCGCCGGCACGCTTGCCGCCTCGGGGATCGATAGCGTGAAAGCGGACGGGCGCCCAACATTGATCCATTGCGGTTGATGCACCGGCGTGATGGCACCCATCACTTTCGGCGATTGAGAAACATGCGAAGCAGCTATAAATATGCGGCAAAGCGCTAAAAGGCTGCATGGCAGGTCGTCACGCCATGAGCGCAAGGCCTGATGCATTCAATTGTCGTCGGCAAGTCCGTTGTGTTGAAGGCTGTTCTCGCTTAGAAGCGCCACCATCCGGTTGTGCTTTGCCGGACATCAGGGGTAATTTATTCCGGAGCGTTAACAATGGGTTACAAGGTCGCGGTGGTTGGTGCTACCGGCAATGTCGGGCGCGAGATGCTCGACGTCCTGGCAGAGCGCAATTTCCCGGCTGACGAGGTTGTCGCCGTTGCTTCGCGACGAAGCCAAGGCGTCGAATGTTCATTCGGCGACAAGACGCTGAAGGTGAAGGCGCTCAACCATTTCGATTTCTCCGATATTGACATCTGCCTGATGTCGGCGGGCGGTGCGGTGTCAAAGGAATGGTCGCCGAAGATCGCTGCGCAAGGCGCGGTCGTTATCGACAATTCCTCGGCCTGGCGCATGGATCCGGATGTGCCACTGATCGTGCCGGAGGTGAACGCCGACGCCATCTCCGGATTCACCAGGAAAAACATTATCGCCAATCCAAATTGCTCGACCGCACAGCTCGTGGTCGCGCTCAAGCCGCTGCACGACAAGGCGAAGATCAAACGCGTCGTGGTCGCGACATATCAGTCTGTTTCGGGCGCCGGCAAGGAAGCGATGGATGAACTGTTCTCGCAGAGCAAGGCGGTGTTCACGCTTGATGAAGTGGAGGCGAAGAAGTTTTCCAAGCGGATCGCATTCAATGTGATCCCGCACATCGACGTTTTCATGGAAGACGGATACACCAAGGAAGAGTGGAAACTGGTGGTCGAGACAAAGAAGATTCTGGACCCAAAGATCAAACTCACCGCCACTTGCGTTCGTGTGCCGGTGTTCGTCGGCCACTCCGAAGCGGTCAATATCGAGTTTGAGCGGCCCATTACAGCTAACGAAGCGCGCGAGATTCTGCGCAACGCCCCGGGTTGCCTGGTCGTCGACAAACGTGAGCCCGGGGGCTACGTCACCCCCTATGAATGCGTTGGCGAGGATGCGACCTACATCAGCCGAATTCGAGAAGATGCGACGATCGAAAATGGATTACAGATATGGGTCGTGTCGGATAACCTGCGCAAGGGTGCCGCGCTCAACGCGGTCCAGATTGCGGAATGCCTAGTGAACCGCAAGCTAATTCAGGCGAAGCGCAGGGCGGCATAGTCCGCCCGGCTTGCAAATTGGTGCGAGAATGTGCCGCTGAGGCGAGGAAGGTCACTTTGCTCGCGGTAAACTGCGCGTGAGAGCGGCGAGCGGCTATGCCAAAATAGACTCCGTGCAACGCGACCTGCCCCTGTTCGACCAGGCTGCGCGCGTGGAAACGTCATTAGGTGACCGAGGCTGTTAGCCGCATTAAATGGTCTTCGTGCGATAGTGCGCCGCGCGGACCGACCTTTCTGCCGCCGGTGCCATTTAGTCTTATCCAGTTGTGAATGACGTCGCGCCGGCGAAGCAGCTCAGCGTCCTCATCAATAGCCTTGACCCCGCCCCACTGTGCGTGGCCGAGCACGACGATGTATTTAGCCCTGAGTGTTCCGACTCCGTATTCGAGCGCAGCCGAAACACCGTGAGCGCGCCCATCGGGCGTAGGGTGGCAGTAACATTCGCGACATTGCGAACGACGAAAAGCTCACCCCGGCACGCATCGAAGATGACTTCAGGTGAAACCCGTGAATCACAGCAGCCGATTACCATGATTTGCGGCCAATGTCCGCTTTCGGCGAGGCCGCGATAGCGTTCCTGTTCGTGGCGGAGTCGGCAATGAGAAAGGCGCGTAGCCGTCGATCGATTGCTGCGGAAATCGCATAAATTGCCATTTCATGAATTATCATTAGTCGGATCGTTATTCGTAACCCACCTGGCACGCGGGAGTGGCATGCAAATTACATCGACGATAGGCTGGTCTCGAAGGCACGGAGACCACCCGGACATGAATATTCGCCCGCGCCGCAGTGTCCTCTATATGCCGGGCTCCAATCCCCGCGCGCTCGAAAAGGCGAAAGCACTGTCCGCCGATGGCGTGATCCTCGACCTCGAAGATTCGGTCGCGCCTGAAGCCAAAGAGGCTGCGCGCAAACAGGTGGTGGATGCGGTGAAAGCGGGTAGCTTTGGCGCGTGCGAAGTCTTTATTCGCGTCAACGGTGTCAATACGGCCTGGCATGCCGACGATCTTGCCGCAGCTGCCCATGCCGCGCCCGACGCGATTCTGATTCCAAAAGTGTCGAGCGCAGACACGCTGGAGCTGATCGGCCGCCGGCTGCTTGATATGGCAGCTGACCACAGGACGCGGGTTTGGGCCATGATCGAAACTCCCCTCGCAATCTTCAACATCCTGTCGATCGCGCAGGCGGCAAGTGACTCCGAGACTCGACTCTCCGGCTTCGTGATGGGCACCAACGATCTGGCCAAGGATACCCGTGCGCGTCTGGTGCCCGGGAGGGCGCCAATGTTGACGTGGCTCTCCACGTGTGTAGCAGCTGCACGCATTTATGGCATTGATATTCTCGATGGCGTCTACAATGAGATCGGAAATGCCGATGGCTTTGCCAAAGAATGCGCTCAAGGCGTTGAACTCGGTTTTGACGGCAAGACGCTGATCCACCCCAGCCAGATTGAGCCGTGTAACAAAGCATTTTCACCGTCGCAGGCCGACGTTGAACAGGCGCGCAAGATGATCACGACTTTCGACCTGCCGGAGAACAAGGGCAAGGGCGTGGTATCGATTGATGGCCGGATGGTCGAGCGCATGCATGCCGACATGGCGCGGCGAACGGTTGCGATCGCGGACGCGATCGCAAAGTCGGCCTGAACGCTTTCGATGCGTTCGCGAAAAAGCCAGCGATACGCAAGTGTTGGATTGCGATCTGTTGGCGGAAATGTCCGCCCGCGCGCTCTATCAGAAAGCCGCAACACATTGCCACGCCGTGAAGGACTGAGTAACGCGAGACCTGGTTCGAGAACCTGATAGATGAGGAGCACCGCATCGAATTCCTCGAAACCCAGCTCGATCTCGTTGCCAAGCTTGGTCTCGACCTATACGCGCAGCATATATCGGCGATCTAGTTGCAATCTGCCGTTTCAGACCGCTGATCGCTATGCCCACGGCCTCGCGGCCTTGGCCTTATCCTCGTAGCTCGCGATCTTGGCCTGCTTCTGCTTGGTGAGCTCGATATCGTCGAGGCCATTGAGCAGGCAATCCTTGCGGTGCGGGTCGATCTCGAAATGAACTACGCCGCCATCCGGGCCGCGAATTTCTTGCTTCTCGAGGTCGACTGTCAGCGTTGCGTTGGCGCCGCGATCAGCATCATCAAACAGCTTTTCCAGATCTTCCGGCGACACACGGATCGGCAGCAAGCCGTTCTTGAAGCAGTTGTTGTAGAAAATATCGCCGAACGAAGTTGAGATCACACAGCGGATGCCGAAATCCATCAGCGCCCAGGGGGCGTGTTCGCGCGATGAACCGCAGCCGAAATTGTCACCGGCGACCAAGATCTTGGCCCTGCGATAGGCCGGCTTGTTCAGAACGAAATCCGGATTCTCGCTGCCGTCGTCCTTGTAGCGCTGTTCTGAGAACAAGCCCTTGCCGAGACCGCTACGCTTGATGGTCTTCAGGTATTGCTTGGGAATCACCATGTCGGTGTCGACATTGATGATCTTCAGCGGCGCGGCTACGCCTTCGAGGGTAGTGAATTTTTTCATAGGTTCTTCGGCTTCACCTACAGGGTGGTCCAGAAATAGTCCTGCTTCATAAATCGTCCGCTGTTCGGGTCAATAGCTGGCGTTAGAGACCGGAGATCAGATGCATATTTCAAAGGTCACAGCGGTCTCCTTTGACCCATAACCGCCGCGGCAATAGCTGCCACCGCCCAGGACAACCGGGCTTAAGCGGACACACGCTCGTCACGCTTAAACCTGGATTCGCGCACGACATTGCAGACCTGCACGCTGTATTCGGAATAATAAATTTCACGCGCCTTTTTCTGGGCAGCACGGTGCTCCGGATGCATGCGCCAGGCCCGCATGCCTTCCTCATGCTCAAACTCGACTACGGTCACCCGCTCGCCATCGTCGGCAAAAAAACCTTTGTGCGAGATGTACCCGGGCATTGTTTGGGCGAGTTCGATCATGCGGTCAACCAGGATCACATACTCCTCGCGCACATTAGGCATAAGGCGGGATCGAAAAACGGTGACGATCATCTCGAGTCTCCTTGAGGCGTATGTTGGCGCACTTGGCGGTCGTCGACCAATTCCGTTTTTGAATAGCGACCATCGGTTTGCAAGATCGGGATCTATTCCACGCCGGCTTCGATCGCCTCCATGTCTTTATCCGAGAGGCCGAAATGATGGCCGATCTCGTGTACGAGTACATGGGTGACAATCTCGCCTAGCGTGTCCTCATGTTCGGCCCAGTAATCAAGGATCGGGCGGCGGTAGAGCCAGATCATATTGGGCATCAGCTCTGGCGCGGTCTCCGACTTAAACGGCAAGCCGACACCCTGGAACAGTCCAAGCAGGTCGAAGTCGCTCTCGAGCCGCATGGAATCCACGATTTCCTCGGCAGGAAAATCCTCGACCCGAATCACAAGGCCTTCGCACAGTTTCCGAAAGCTCTCGGGAAGGCGTGCATAGGCCTCCTCCGCCAGTCCTTCAATGTCGGCCAGGGACGGTGCCGCCAGGCCCCACCAGTTGAATTGGGCGATCATGACAAGGTTGTAGGGGAGGTTTTCACGCTAACCAAGCGGTTGACGGCGCGGCCCCGGATGCGCAACGGTTGATCCTTGACACAAGGTTTGACTCGACCATGCCGAAGATTGCGATCGCTTTGGCCCCTCTCGGCTTGATTTCCATCCTCATCGTCGGCGCGGTGACACCGGCATCGGCCGATTCTTTCAGCTGCAGTAACCAGCGGATACATTCCGACGCCGCATGCGGCGGTCCGGAGTCGCCGCAAACCCGGGAATTTGCGGCGCAGAGTAGACGTCCACGCGTCACCATCTATCGTCGCCGCGTGTATCCAGGGCCCAATGCCGTACGGCAATGCCGCTCGTGGCTGGTGAGGGAATATCGCGTCAGCGGCCCGGTTATCGTCCCGCAAATGTACTGTTGGTGGGAATAGCCGCGGCTAGATCAAATTGGCACGTGCATTATTTCCAGTCGCGTACGTCGACGAAATGTCCGGCGATCGCGGCGGCGGCGGCCATCGCGGGCGATACAAGGTGAGTCCGACCCTTGTAGCCTTGCCGGCCCTCGAAATTCCGGTTCGACGTCGACGCGCAACGCTCGCGGGGCGCGAGTTTATCGGGATTCATCGCGAGGCACATCGAGCAACCCGGCTCTCGCCACTCAAAGCCGGCGGCTTTGAAAATCTTGTCGAGCCCTTCCGCTTCCGCCTGGATTTTCACCAAGCCAGAGCCCGGCACGATCATTGCATTGACGGTTTCATTGACCCGCTTGCCATCAACGACGCGTGCGACTTCGCGCAGATCCTCAATGCGCGCATTGGTACATGAGCCGATAAACACGCGGTCAAGTTTGATATCGGTGATTCTCTCGCCGCCCTTGAGACCCATATAGTCGAGTGAGCGCTCAGCTGCGGCACGCTTCTTTTCATCCTGAATTTCGGACGGCACCGGCACCCTGCCGGTTATTGAAGTGACTTGCTCGGGGCTGGTGCCCCAGGTGACCAGCGGCGGCAGCTTCGCCGCATCGAGCTGTATCTCCCTATCGAAATGCGCGCCATCGTCGGAGTGCAATGTTTCCCAATAACGCATGGCCTCATCCCAACTCTGGCCCTTGGGCGCTTTCGGTTTGCCCTTGAGATAGGTGTAGGCTTTCTCGTCCGGTGCAATGATGCCGGCCTTGGCGCCACCTTCAACCGACATGTTGCAAATCGTCATGCGGCCTTCGATCGAGATCGAACGGATCGCCTCACCCGCATATTCGAGCGCATAGCCGGTACCGCCGGCAGTGCCGATCTCGCCGATGATGGCGAGGATGATATCCTTGGCCGTCACGCGGGAAGGCAATTTGCCATCGACGACGGCACGCATGTTCTTTGACTTCTTCTGGATCAGCGTTTGCGTCGCCAGTACGTGCTCTACTTCCGATGTGCCAATGCCGTAGGCGAGCGCACCGAATGCGCCGTGCGTCGCTGTGTGGCTGTCACCGCATACGATCGTGGTGCCGGGCAGCGTGAAACCTTGCTCGGGCCCGATGATGTGAACAATGCCCTGACGCTTGTCGAACTCGTTGAAGTATTCGATCCCAAAATCCTTGGCATTTTTCGACAGCGCGGCGATCTGCTCGGCGCTTTCCGGATCGGGATTAGGCTTAGTGCGATCGGTGGTCGGGACGTTGTGGTCAACAACGGCGAGAGTTTTGTCTGGTGCGTGCACGTTGCGCCCTGCGGCGCGCAAACCTTCAAAAGCCTGCGGGGAGGTGACCTCATGCACAAGGTGGCGATCAATGTAGATCAGGCAGGTACCATCCGGCTGTTCATCGACTAGATGATCGTCCCAGATCTTGTCGTAAAGCGTACGCGGTTTCATGACTTAATGACTTTGCTCAGAGTGAAGGCGAAAGCGGCTGCAGACCTTAGGCGTTGCCGATTAAAGTCCCGCTTACACCGCTGTCAGCCGACCGAAAATCGCCACGGCAATCGCGTGCGATCGACTAGCATGATCCGCTGAGCTCTGAAAACCATAAGGGCTATATAGCCAATCGATCTAGCTTCGACAACGAAGGCGAAAATACTCGTCTGGCGGTCACTTCCACACGGCCGCCAGATCGGCGGTCTTGCAAATCATGGCGTCGCCCATAAACCGGATATTGGCGAGGGATCGCTCAGCCGCTTCGGCATGCCCGCCGCTGCAAGCATCTTCTACCAGGATCGGAATGAAGCCAAGATCGGCGCCGTGGCGAACGGTCGGCTCAATTCCTATCTCAGTCGCCACGCCACAAAGAATGAAACTTTTAAGCCCGCAATCACGGAGCGCGATAGCGAGCGGCGTACCCTCGAAGGCGGACATTGTGATCTTGTCAAATATCGCTTCATCTTTGCGGACATTGAGTTCAGGCGCGAGCATGAAGCTGGGACTGTCCCTCAGAAACCATGGGTGCAGGTCTTCGATTTGATTTTTTCTTTGCCACGCCATCATCTGACGAAGCTGAAAGACACCGGAATGGCGTTTGGGCAGTGACAAGTGGCGCATGAAAAATATGCGCACCTGCGCTGTGCGTGCAATTTCGAGCAGTCTTAGCACACTTGCGAGCACCGGCGGCGCCTCGCCTAGCTGGCGCAAGATACCGACCTGCATGTCATAGACAATGAGAGCCGTCGTATCAGGATGCGCGGCTTCCGCGAGCGTCTCGGGAATTGTGAGGCTGAAGGCGCGTTTCATAGCGGATACTTGCGCCGTTTGGCGGATAATCAGCTTACGCGGGCGCTATTCTGCTGAGGTCCCTTCGGCGCCTTCGGGTCCGCCAGCGCCCTGCGCCTCGGAGATACGCGCCTTCTTGCCGCGCAAACCACGCAAATAATAGAGCTTCGCGCGCCGCACCTTGCCTCGGCGCACGACCACGATCGAGTCAATCATCGGAGAATAGAGCGGGAATACGCGCTCCACGCCTTCGCCATAAGAGATCTTGCGGACTGTGAAGTTCTTGTTGATCCCGCGGCCCGAGCGGCCGATGCAAACGCCTTCGTAGGCCTGCACGCGGGTTTTGTCGCCTTCGATCACCTTGACGTTGACAAGAAGGGTGTCACCTGGCTGAAAGTCGAGAATTTCCTTACCGGCCGAAAGTTTCTCGACCTGCTCTTTTTCGAGCTGCTGGATGATGTTCATTGTGAATTCTCTGTCGGCAGCGCCAGCAACCGGCGCGCGGTCCTGATCTGGTCTGAATGGGTTGGGGAGCTTGTATTACAAAGCTTTCCGCTTGTCACCCTTTGGATTCCGGCAGGTTTTTGGAAACCTTGCGAGCCTGGTATAGCGCCCAGAGGTCCGGCCGCCGCTCGGCAGTCAGCCGCTCGGCCTCCGCGCGCCGCCAGGCGCGGACTTTGTTGTGGTCACCGGAGGTGAGCACCTCCGGGATCGGTTCCCCCTCGAAGACCGGCGGTCGGGTGTATTGTGGATATTCGAGCAGGCCTTCTGCAAAACTTTCCTCGGCGGCGGAAGCCTCCCTGCCCATGACGCCAGGCAAGAGCCGCACACATGCGTCCAGCAGTGCAAGCGCGGCGATCTCGCCGCCCGAGAGTACGAAATCGCCGAGCGACACCTCTTCTATTCCGCGCGCGTTGATCAGCCGTTCGTCGACACCCTCGAAGCGGGCGCAGACAATAACTGCACCCAGGCCATGCGCAAGCTCGGCGACGCGATTTTGCGTTAGCCGCGCGCCGCGCGGGCTCATCAAAAGGCTCGGACGGGCGTCGTGCGGGACAGAGTCGAGCGCGCGCGCAAGCACATCCGCCTTCATCACCATGCCGGGACCGCCGCCGGCCGGCGTATCATCGACAGTGCGATGCTTGTCGACGGCGTGCGCGCGTATGTCGATCGCGTCAAGTGACCAGATGCCCGACGTGAGCGCCTTCCCGGCGAGGCTTTTTGCCAGCGGGCCAGGAAACATCTGCGGAAAGATAGTCAGTACGCTCGCGCGCCACATTGCTATTCGGTCTCCACCGGGGGCACAACTACGATATGGCGCGCATCGAGATCGATTTCAGGAACGGTCGCGTCGGTGAACGGCACAAGTAGCGGCTCACCGCCCGTGGCCAGCTTGATTTCAATGACATCGCTCGCGCCGAAATTATGAATCGCTAACACGGTGCCGATGGTCGCGCCGTTCTTCGTTAAGGCCTGAAGGCCAACCAGGTCGGCATGGTAGAACGTATCTGCCTCTTCAATTCCCGGCAGCCGCGCGCGCGGAATGTATAATTCGAGATTGCGCAGTTCCTCTGCAGCCTTGCGATCGGCGACACCAGCAATGCGAGCCACGAAGTAATCTTTCGTGGGTCGCAGCGCTTCGATCTTGAAGTGCCGCGTGCCGTCTTGCGTTTCCAGCGGACCATAGCTTGCGACCGCAGCCGGATCTTGCGTAAAGGACCACAGTTTTACTTCGCCGCGCACGCCATGCGCGGCTCCGATACGCGCAACACAAATTTTGTTAGGTGGGGAACCAGAGCTCATGGTAAGGAACGTCGCGAGTCTCAACAATTCGCTGTTCAAGCTCGGCACGGGGCGTTCCCGCGTAGTAAGGGCCGTCTGCGCAGCGAAGGATATAATGCCAAGCGTCCATGAGAACGCCTCGTCCTTAGAGATGGCCGGCCGCTTCAGAACGAAGGTACCATAGTCAGCTCGCCGCCGGCGCGGCCGCGTCAGACGGCTTCTCTGCCTTGGCAGCTGGCTTCTCCGCCGGTTTGGCCCCACTCGCAGCGGATGCAACACCGGCCGCTTTCGTGGCTTCTTCTTCCTTGGCTTTGCGCTCCTTGCGCGGGATCGCTTTTTCCGGATTGTTACGCTTCGGTCTTTTCATAATACCGGCGGCGTCTAGGAAACGCGTAACGCGATCGGACGGCTGCGCACCCTTCTTCATCCAGACCTGCACTTTTTCGAGATCAAGCTTGAGCCGCTCGGTATTTTCCTTCGGCAGCAGCGGATTGAAATAGCCGAGCCGTTCGATGAAACGGCCATCGCGCGGCGCGCGGTTGTCAGCGACGACGACGTGATAGACCGGCCTTTTTTTGGTGCCGGCGCGGGCAAGACGGATAACCAGAGACATTCTTGAATCCTTTCTCACTCCATTGATCGTTGATTACTTCTTCTTCGCAAGCCCGGGCGGCAGACCACCTGGCAATCCGGGAAGCTTTCCGCCCAGGCCCGGCAGACCGGGCATGTTCGGCGGCAGGCCGGGCATGCCAGGCGGCAATTGCCCGCCAGGCATGTTCTTTGCCATCTCTGCCAACTGTTCCGGCGAGGGCATGCCGGTGCCCATGCCCATGGCCTGGGCGAGGCCGGCAAGCGGGCCGCGTTTGGCGCCGCCCATCATCTTCATCATGTCGGCCATGCCGCGATGCATCTTCAGGAGCTTATTGATCGCTTCCGGTGTAGTGCCAGAACCGGCAGCGATCCGTTTTTTGCGGCTGGCTTTGAGAATATCTGGGTTGCGTCGCTCCTTTGGAGTCATCGAGTCGATAATGGCAATCTGACGTTTGATGACATTTTCGTCGATTTTGGTTGCGGCAAGCTGGTTCTTAATCTTGCCGATGCCCGGCAGCATGCTGATCAGGCCGCCCAGGCCGCCCATCCCTTGCATTTGCGCGAGTTGCTCGCGCAGGTCGTTAAGGTCGAACGCGCCCTTGCGCATTTTTTCGGCCGCGCGCATCGCCTTCTCGGCGTCGATATTGGCGGCTGCTTTCTCAACCAGTGCGACGATATCGCCCATGCCGAGAATGCGGCCGGCGATGCGAGTTGGATCGAATTCTTCAAGTGCGTCCAGTTTTTCGCCGGTGCCAATCAGCTTGATTGGCTTGCCGGTAACCGCGCGCATTGACAGTGCGGCACCGCCGCGGCTATCGCCATCGACGCGAGTGAGAACGATCCCAGTCAGTCCGACGCGCTCATTGAACGCACGCGCCAAATTGACCGCATCCTGGCCGGTAAGAGCATCGGCGACCAGAAGCACCTCATGCGGGTTGATATCGCGCTTGATTTCGATCGCCTCGCGCATCATGACATCGTCGAGCGTGGTGCGGCCGGCGGTGTCGAGCACTACCACGTCGTAACCGGCTAGCTTACCGGCATCGATCGCGCGCCGCGCGATCTGTGGCGGCGTCTGACCTTCAACCACCGGCAGTGTGTCAATTTGCGCAGCGCGGCCAAGGACAGCGAGTTGCTCCATAGCCGCCGGGCGCCGCACGTCAAGCGAAGCCATCAGAACTTTCCGGCGTTGCCTGTCCGTAAGGCGTTTAGCAACCTTTGCGGTTGTTGTGGTTTTGCCGGAGCCTTGCAGGCCGACCGTCATGATGGCCACCGGAGGAGCGGCATTAAGGTCAATGCCTTGGCTGTCGGAACCAAGCGTCGCGACCAATTGATCATGCACGATCTTCACAACCATCTGGCCGGGCGTCACCGATTTCATGACTTCAACGCCGACGGCCTGTTTCTTGACGCCTTCAATAAAGGCGCGTGCCACGTCAAGCGCCACATCGGCCTCGATCAATGCGCGGCGGACCTCGCGTAGCGCCGCATCGACATCAGCCTCGCCAAGCGCGCCACGGCGGGTGAGGCGGTCAAAAATGCCAGCAAGCTTTTCCGACAGGCTGTCGAACATCGACTAAAAGCACCTTTGCGCCCGAGGGCGCATCGCGCTGTCGGGCGGGGGCCTCCGGCCTCTCAATGGACCGGGCGGCGGAATGAAATTTTACGTCTCTATCGAGAGCGGCCGGAACCTAGGTTCGCGATGTGGCTGAGTCAAGGCAGGGCGGATTTACGGCCCCAATTCATAGCTAACGGTCACGACTGCCCGCAACGTCTGCTCGCCGGGGGCAACGGGAACCGCGCCGGCCCGCATGGCCTGCATCGGCCGCGGCTGCGGGGAGGAGCCTTCTTCCGTAATCGAAACGACCCGCCCGAGCTTGGCCCCTGCGGCCTTGGCAAAAAGCTCGGCCTTCCGGCGCGCATCTGCGACCGCGTCATCGCGAGCCTGATCGAGCAGTTTGGACTGCTCGGAGACCACGAACTCGATGCCCGACATCTCGTTGGCGCCGGCGGCAATCGCGCGGTCGAGGACGGCCGGCAGCTTGTCGATATCGCGAATCCGGACCGTCACCTGGTTGGTGGCCTGGAAACCGGTGAGCCTCGCGGTGCCAGCCTTGTTCGGATCATATTGCGGCTGCAGCGACAACCGGGACGTCTGGATGTCACGGTCCGCGATGCCGGCATCCTTGATCGCCGCAAGGACGGCGGTCATCTGCTTTGCGTTTATCTCGCCTGCCTCACGCGCGGTCTTGTCCTGACTTGTCACGCCGATACGGATCATCGCGGTGTCCGGCGCGACGGCAACTGTCGCTTCGCCTGTCACCGTCACAAGTTTTTCCGCCGCCTGCGCCTGGCCAATTCCAACTATGCACGCGAACAAAATGATTGCAGTACGCCAAATAATCATCACTTCACCGGAACGAACACATTGACCACCAGCTTGTCAGGATC
>DATFXJ010000012.1:0-3384 GCA_035315965.1 Pseudolabrys sp. | reverse complement strand
ATCGGTTCACGACAGTGCTCGGACCTGGATCCGACAGCCAACACGACAGCCACATTCATCTTGATCTAATCGAGCGCCGGCAAGGCTTCCGTATGTGCCAGTGGGACGTGCGGGAACAGGCAGTGACCGAAATTGTCGCCCGGGCGCGGTTGCCAACGCCGCGGCCGGCCACCGACAAGTGCCCCCAGCATACACGCAGTTGGCTGTGATTCTGAGACGCGGCCAAGCCGCAACAGAGGAGCCCACCGTGCCGATGGCAGCACCAAAACAAAACAGCGCCGCGTTGGCGGCGCCGTTTTAAGCTCTCAACGCGCTGATGCTTAGCGGAAGCGACCGAAACTCGAAGCAATCCGCGGAGTGAAATCGCCCTGATGCGGCGCCAGCACGACCACCACTGTGCCCGGCTTCACGCGCTTGTACAGGTCGATGACATCCTCATTGGTCATGCGAATGCAGCCGGAGGAAATCGCCGAGCCGATGTATTCCGGCTGATTGGTGCCGTGAATGCGATAGAGAGTGTCCCTGTTGCCCTCATAAAGATACATAGCGCGAGCGCCCATCGGATTCTGCGGCCCGGGGCCGACAAAATCCGGCACGTGCATCCGCTGCTTGATCTCGGGGGTCGGCGTCCATGACGGCCATTCCGTCATGCGGCCGATCTTGGCTACACCCGAAAAAGCCAATGCTTCCTCGCCAACGGTGACGCCATAACGAATCGCTTTGCCTCCGGGCAGGACGTAATAGAGATAGCGCGCGTCCGTATCTATCAGGATGGTGCCAGGCGCTTCCTTGCGGTGATATTCGACGATGTGCCGCTTGTAGGACTCGGGAACGGCCGCCTTTTCGTACGGCGCCGCCGCAAGCAATTTCCTGTCACGGGGGGTCAGGTTCGCTTCCGATGCCGGCTCGACCGTGGACTGCATGCAGCCACCAAGTACGACGCCAGTGCTGAAAAGGACTAATAACAATCCCCTCGCCGCCATTTACTTCCTCTTTCCATGTTGGCGCTGCAGCAAATTCCTCTTAAGCCGCAATTAACCGAAAAACCGTGGCGATGCCATGATTTCCGCCTGTCCACAATCACCTTCCCTTGTACCTGTGGCAGGAATGTCGCACCGAGTTCCACATGGCACCACATTAAAAAATAACTTTGGCCCCAAGACCTTAAGAGAGGATTTACCATGGCTGCACTTATATTGCCGGTACGGGGCTCCGAAAGCCAAATGTCACAAGAGCACACGATTTGCCGCTCATTTCTGCCCCAGTGAGTCACGACATTAGGTCCGGGGACATCGAGGAAGGCATTGGAGTTCAGGACGATGAGCGTGAAAACAACGGAGCAAAAGCAAGACTCCGCGGAGCAATATACCAACCTCGACGATCGCTACGGCAAGATCGGGATTTCGGCAGTCGCAGCTGCGGTGCGCCACCAGGGCGAACAACGTAATTCGACCGAGTCTCATCTCGAGCCATACGATCGCGACTAGCGGGTCGCGCCGCCGCCCCGCGGCGCAATAGACGGACCCGCTTCCGCCATCCATCACAGCCACGACATTGTGCGCGGCCGCCGATGCGTTGCGCTGCAGTGATTTATGTCTTGCGCAAATCTGCGCGATCGGGTCATGAGAGATGACGCGACCGCGGCGTGATCGTGAGCAGATCATGCGCAAGATGGGGATTGCATGCTTTCGGTCTACGTCCCGCACGGTACGACACTCGAGCGAATCTCTGTCGAGCCCGGTTCGCCCCCGCCGGAAAACGCGGTGTGGATCGACATGGTCACGCCTTCCGTACAACAAGACAAGCTGGTCGAGCAGCTACTCGGGATCGCCATCCCGACCCGCGAAGAGATGCAGGAGATCGAGGTCTCAAGCCGGCTCTACGTGGAGAATGGCGCGCGCTACATGACAGCAACGCTGATGTGTCAGTCGGACACCGCTACGCCGAAGACCACAGCCGTCACCTTCATCCTCTCTGGCCATCGCCTTGTCACCGTGCGCTACGACGATCCACGGCCCTTCGCCATTGTCGAGCATAAGCTGGGGCGCGCCTGCCCGGCGAAAGTGTCAGGCGACGGTGTGCTGATGGACCTGCTCGACGCGGTCATTGACCGCTCCGCTGATATCCTAGAGCGCATCGGCGGCGAGGTTGACCAGGTTTCGCACTCGATCTTCGAACCGGAGGAGGGGGTCCAACAGCCCTCCTACAACGACGTACTAAAGGCACTCGGCCGCAAGGGCGATCTCACGTCTAAAGTGCGCGAAAGCCTGGTCTCGATTGGGCGCCTGCTATTGTTTCTGGCCAACGAGGCAGACAACATGAAGTGGCCGAAGGACACGCGCGCGCAACTGCAATCGATGCAGCGGGACGTTGTCTCGCTGTCCGACCATGCCACCTATTTGACGAACAAGATTACCTTCCTGCTCGACGCCATGCTGGGCGTGGTGAATCTCCAGCAGAACAACATCATCAAGATCTTCTCGGTGGCTGCTGTGGTTCTGATGCCGCCAACTTTGGTCGCCTCGATCTACGGCATGAATTTCAAGCACATGCCGGAGCTCGACTGGACATTGGGCTATCCCGTTGCGATCGCGCTGATGCTGCTCGCAGCCGCGCTGCCGTACTTCGTCTTCAAATGGAAGAAATGGCTCTGAACCGAAAGTACCGACGACGGTCGTTGCCATCCGCCCCCGTCGTCAGTCCTTTCCTCCTCAGACGTGCTGGCCTCCGTTGATGTGAATCTCGGCGCCGTTCACGTAAGACGAAGTGTCGGTGCACAGCACGTAGATGATCTTGGCGACTTCGTCGGGAGTGCCGAGGCGGTGCATCGGAATTTGATGAGCCACGATTTCCGAGGTCCCGGGGGACAGGATCGTGGTATCGATTTCGCCCGGCGCGATAGCGTTGACGCGGATGCCGAGCGGACCGAAATCAGCTGCCATCTCACGGGTGAGCGCGGCCAGCGCCGCTTTTGAGGTGGCGTACGCGGCGCCCGCGAAGGGATGAACACGCGACCCCGCGATGGAGGTGACGTTGACGACGGAGCCTTTGGCGGCTTTGAGCTCTTCCAACAGGCCGCGCGCGAGCATGATCGGTGCGAAGAAGTTCACCCGGAACACGTGGTCCCAAACATCGACGGTGGTATCGATCGAGGAGAGACGTGTGCCGCCGTTGGCCTTGGGCGAGATCGCGGCGTTGTTGACGAGGGCGTGCAGTTCCCCGTTTTCGAGCCGCTGCTTGATATCGGCGATGGCGGAGAGCGTGCGGTCGGGATCGGCAAGATCGACCTGGATATGATCTTCGGGCCCCATTTCCCAGGGGCAATTCTCCGGGAACGGGTGGCGCGAGCAGGTAATCACGCGCCACCCGGCCGCCGAAAATCGC
>DATFXJ010000011.1:0-4516 GCA_035315965.1 Pseudolabrys sp. | reverse complement strand
AATGCATGCGGGTTCGCGAAATTGACACCTGCGTCGCGCACAGCGGCCAGCGCGGGCGCGGTCTCCGGTGTAACCGAATGAGGGCGCAAGCCATCTGGCACAAACAGAATCAGATTGCGAAGATTTTGCGCGCTCGCGGGCGCGATTTGCAGGAAAATGGCGCTCGCGATTGATATCAGGACTTTTGAGCGAAGCGACATTACCAGTACTCCCGATTTCTTTATTGGAATGCCGCGGTAGATACCCTCGCTGTAAGACAGTATTGTAACAGTTGCCGGTTATCGGCAGCCAATTCCGTCGGGCTTGGCTTCAGTAATTTCCAAAAGGACCCATGTTCAAACGTATCCTTATCGCCAATCGCGGGGAAATTGCCTGCCGGATCATCAAGACCGCGCGCAAAATGGGGATAGAAACGGTCGCCGTCTATTCGGAGGCTGACAAGGAGGCTTTGCACGTGGAGATGGCCGATACCGCAATCGCCATCGGACCTCCGCCGGCGGCGGAAAGCTACCTCGTGATTGAGAAGATCGTTGCCGCCTGCAGGCAAAGCGGCGCCGAGGCGGTGCACCCGGGCTATGGTTTTTTGTCCGAGCGCGAGGCATTCCCTAAGGCGCTCGCGGCCGCCGGCATCGTGTTTATCGGGCCAAATCCGAGAGCCATTGCCGCCATGGGCGACAAGATCGAATCGAAGAAGGCGGCCGCGGCCGCCAACGTCTCAACTGTGCCTGGACATCTCGGCGTGATCGAGAATGAAGTCGAGGCGATTAAGATCGCCGAAGAGATCGGCCACCCCGTGATGATCAAGGCCAGCGCCGGCGGCGGCGGCAAAGGCATGCGCATTGCTCACAACAAAGCCGAGGTGGCAGAAGGATTTACGCGCGCCCGATCGGAAGCGAAATCCTCGTTCGGCGACGAGCGTGTTTTTATCGAAAAATTTATCATCGACCCGCGTCACATCGAAATCCAGGTGCTCGGGGACAAGCATGGAAATGTCATCCATCTCGGCGAGCGCGAATGCTCGATCCAGCGCCGCAATCAGAAAGTAATCGAGGAGGCACCAAGTCCTCTGCTCGATGCAGCGACGCGCAAGAGGATGGGCGAGCAAGCGATCGCGCTTGCCAGGGCCGTCGGTTACGACAGCGCCGGTACGGTCGAATTTGTCGCTGAGCAAGATAAAAGCTTTTACTTCCTGGAGATGAACACGCGGTTGCAAGTCGAACACCCGGTGACCGAGCTCGTCACCGGCATTGATCTGGTCGAGCAGATGATCCGCGTAGCGGCTGGAGAAATGCTCTCTATTAAGCAAACCGACGTAAAGCTCGATGGCTGGGCAGTTGAAAGTCGCGTGTATGCCGAGGATCCATACCGAAATTTTCTTCCATCGACTGGCCGATTGACGCGATACCGCCCCCCTCAGGAGGGAACTGTCAACGGCGTCACGATACGCAATGACACGGGCGTCTATGAAGGCGGTGAGATCTCACTCTACTACGACCCGATGGTCGCCAAACTGGTGACCCATGCCCCGACGCGCAGTGCAGCGGTCGCGGCACAGAGCGACGCACTCGATGCATTCGTTATCGACGGCATTCGCCACAACGTCCCTTTCGTTGCTGCCCTCATGGCTCATCCACGCTGGCGGGCCGGAAAGCTCTCCACCGGCTTTATCGCTGAAGAGTTTCCTGGCGGTTTTCGCGCTCAAACGCCGGAGGGCGAGGCCGGCGAGGTGCTGGCGACTGTTGCCGCCGCAATCGATCATGTCTTGGGCGAGCGCAAGCGACGTATTTCGGGACAATTGGGCGGCAGGACCGTCACGCGAGAAAGTCAGCGAGCCATCTGGCTTGGCGACCGGGAGATCAAGCTTGAGATCAAGCGCGCCAATGGCGTTATCGATGTACGCTTGCGCAGGGGCAGGGTTGGCGCGTATCGCCTAGTGTCGGACTGGAAGCCGGGGACCTCAATTTGGAACGGGACGGTCAACGATAAGCCGGTGGCAGTCCAAGTGCGCTTGATCCCCAACGGTTTTGCGCTGAGTTACCACGGCGTGGAAGCCAGGGCTTATGTCTATACCGAGCGGGAAGCCGGCTATGCCCGGCTGATGCCGCCGAAAAAGATTACTGATACGGGAAAGCAAGTGCTTTGCCCCATGCCGGGTCTGGTGGTTTCGATCGCGGTCAAGGAAGGCCAGGAAGTCAAGGCGGGCGAGACGGTAGCGGTAGTGGAAGCCATGAAGATGGAGAACGTGCTGCACGCAGAGATCGACGGCACTGTGAAGAAGATTAATGCCAAGCCGGGGGACAGCCTGGCGGTCGATGCGGTGATCCTGGAATTCGCTTAGATGCCAACAGCCACGATGCCTGCTCAGAAGCAGGACCACCAGCCCGCGTACCACGGAAAGCTTCGTATACCGGCGGCCAAGTGTTGCACCGAATAGCGGCACGTGGTGGGCTCGTAGGAACCTCATGGATGGCGCGACTACGAGTCGAAAATCGAATGGCTAGACCAGGCTGTTCGCGCTCGCTCACGCTGACGCGGCAGCCAAGGTCTGGTATGCGCAGGGATGACGCTTTATTTTGCCTATGCCTCCAATATGCATCGCCCGGCGATGAGGCGGCGCTGTCCGGGCGCCCGAGCGCTCGGCCCGGCTATGCTCAACGGGTACCGATTTTTCGTCGGCCTCGATGGCTGGGGCTCGGTCGCACCAAGCGGGGGCGATACGGTGCATGGCGTTCTGTGGCGGCTGACGCCGCGAGATATTGCTGCGCTCAATGCCTATGAATTGGTCCACCAGGGCCTCTATGACGTTCGGTATCTACCGGTGAGCTATGGCACGCAGCGTGTGCGGGCGATGATTTATCTCCTGCGTCGGCGCGCAGTTGGAAATCCGAAGCCGGGCTATGTCGAGATGATCGCGTCGGCCGCACGCGACTGGAAATTACCTGAGCCCTATATCCGCTCTATCGAGCGCTGGTCAGCGTCGCGCTGGGCCGGCACACGTGCTGTCGACGCAGGAGATCTCGCGTGACCGGCGCAATCATTCGCCACGTGGTCGTGCGCGGCCGGGTTCAAGGTGTCGGCTATCGCGCCTTTGTCGAGCAAGAAGCACATCGACGGGCACTACACGGTTGGGTACGCAATCGACGCGATGGTTCGGTCGAGGCAGTGTTCGCTGGTCCGAGTGCGGCGGTCGAATCCATGGTTGACGCCTGCCGCCGCGGACCAATGTCGGCACGCATTATTGCACTCGATCATCGGGAAGGCACGGAGGCCGATCTCCTGGAGGGTGCGGAAGGTGACTCGTTCTCGGTGCTGCCCACGATCTGATCGGTTGTCTGTCCGAATAGCGGCTCGAATTCTCGGCGCAGGATCGTATCCACCTTGGCCATCGGTAACGGCAACCCGAGATCGGAAAGGCTGGTGACGGCGTAGCGCTGATCGCTGACGCCGCACGGCACGATGGCGGAAAAATGCGAGAGGTCCGGATCGATGTTGAGCGCCATACCGTGCAGGGTCACCCACTGCTTCACGCGGATACCAATAGCAGCAATCTTGTCCTCGTAACCTTCGCCCTTTTCGGGTCGGCGCACCCAAACGCCTATGCGATCCTCGCGTCGCTCGCCACGCACATTGAAAGCGGCAAGGCTGCGTATGATCCATTCTTCCAACGTGGCGACAAACCGGCGGACGTCCAGACCACGGTGCTTGAGATCAAGCATCACATAAGCGACCCGTTGGCCGGGTCCGTGGTAAGTCATCTGTCCGCCGCGACCGCTCTGGTACACGGGGAAACGGGTCTTGATCATGTCTGCCGGGTTTGCGCTGGTGCCGGCTGTGTAGAGAGGAGGGTGCTCCAGCAGCCAGACGAGCTCACGGGCTTGACGTGCGGCGATTTCGGCCGCCCGGCGGTCCATGGTGGCGACGGCCTCTTCATAGGCGACAGGAGCACCGCTGACGCACCATTCAGCGGGCGGCGATCCGGCCGGGGCTGCGTGGCCGATTACCAACGTGCTTCGCGCATTAACCACTCGTCCACTATACCATGGCAGACTTTAAGCGTCGCATGTCGTAATAGGGAAGTACCGAGGCCACTCTCGACGAGGTCGGCGTCAACATCACCGTGGTGCTGGGCACCGCATTCTTGCACATACAACAAATGCTGCAGCTTGGCCGCAGCGCGATCATTGAACTAGATTTCTCCGAAGAAGACGCCGCGAGCATCCTCGCCAACAAGTCCGCTGGTTGCAAACGGGACTGCGGTCGTGAACGGTAGTCGCATCGCAGTCAATGTCGCGGAACTGCTGCCGGGGGTCTCCAGGTATGCGTCGAGCACGCCGCGGCAAGGGCCTGAGGCTGCACCGAGATTACTTTCAAGGCCGTTCGGGTGCGGGCCTTGTCCCTCAACATGCAATTTGTTACATGGTCTGCCATCATTGGACGCGAGGTTTTGAAGCCTCTTCGTCTTTATCCTCATGCGGTCGTGGCGGAATTGGTAGACGCACTAGCTTGAGGTGCTAGC
>DATFXJ010000010.1:0-6754 GCA_035315965.1 Pseudolabrys sp. | reverse complement strand
GCACGCCGCGAACGGCGAGTTTCCAAAGCCGCCGGATAATTTCCGCTGGCGCTTTTTCGGCCTGTTTTACGTCGCGCCCAATCAGAACGCCTATATGTGCCGGTTGCGGCTGCCGAACGGCATCCTCAAAGCCGCGCAATTCGCTGGTGTTGCCGATCTCGCTGAGCGTTTTGGTGGCGGCTACGCCCACGTCACCACACGTGCCAACCTGCAGATTCGCGAAATCGCCGCCGGCAATGCGGTCGCCGCGATCGAAGCGATCCAAGACCTCGGTCTGTGCTCACGCGGGTCCGGTGCGGACAATATTCGCAATGTAACCGGTACGCCCACCGCCGGCATCGATCCGCAGGAACTTGTCGACACTCGGCCTTATGCGCGCGAATGGCACTTCCACATCCTCAACGATCGGTCGCTCTACGGTCTGCCGCGCAAATTCAATGTTGCCTTCGACGGTGCCGGCACTATTCCAGTTTTGGAGGACACCAACGACATCGGCTTTCAGGCGGTGTCGGTGAAAGAGGGATTTGGTCTCGATCCTGGGGTCTGGTTCCGGCTCTGCCTCGGCGGTCTGACCGGCCACAAGGATTTTGCGCGCGATACCGGCGTCATCGTTAAACCGGTCAACGCCTGCAAGGTTGCCGACGCAGTGGTTCGCGTGTTCGTCGATCACGGCAACCGCACCGACCGCACCAAGGCGCGGCTGAAATACGTTCTTGATGCGATGAGCGTCGACAAGTTTCTCGGTCTGGTCGAGGAGAAGCTCGGGCGCAAGCTTGACCGCGCTGTAGCGGGCGCGGTGGCGGTGCGTCCACCGTTCGCCCGGACAGCGCACATTGGTGTTCACGCCCAGAAGCAGGAAGGGCTGCATTGGATCGGCGTTGTCGTTCCGGTCGGGTATCTGACGGTTGCACAAATTCGCGGACTCGCTGACGTCGCGCGCGAGATGGGCGACGGCGATGTCCGGCTCACGATTTGGCAGAACCTGCTGATCTCTGGCGTGTCATCGAAAAAACTGAAAGCGGCAAAAGCCAAGATCGAAACGCTTGGGCTTGCGATCGAGGCGAATGCCATCCGGTCCGGACTGGTCGCGTGCACGGGCAATATGGGGTGCAAGTTTGCGGCTTCCGACACCAAGCGCCACGCTGAGGACATCGCCCGCTGGTGCGAGACGCGGGTTTCTCTCGATACGCCCATCAATATTCATCTGACTGGGTGTCCTCATTCGTGTGCGCAGCATTTTGTCAGTGAAATCGGTCTGCTGGCCTGCAAAATTCAGGTGTGTGCAGACGGCGATGCAGTCGAGGGCTATCACGTGCTGATCGGTGGCGGATTCGGTCCGCAGGCGGCACTCGGCCGTGAGCTCTATCACGACGTGAAAGCAGAGGATGCGCCGCAAACAGTTGAGCGCATCCTGAAAGCCTATCTGAGGAATCGGGCCGCGTGCAAGGAAAGCTTTATCGCATTCGCCCGACGGCACGAGATTGACGTGCTTAGGGCTATGGCCGAGCGGGAGGCCGCATGAGCGTCACACAGCGGCCACCGATCCCATCCTTCATCCCCGAGTCCGCACCGTTCTCGGCGGAACAGCGCACCTGGCTCAACGGACTATTCGCCGGCTTGTTTGATCTGGAAGGAGGCGTGACGCCGCTCTCGAGTACGGATGTCGCGAAACTTTTGCCTGGGTTTATCAACGCGGGCATCACGCCAGCGATAGAGGTCGATGACGGTGCGCCGTGGCATGACCCCGCAATGGCACTCGCCGACCGCATGAAACTTGCTGAAGGTCGGCCGCTGCGGCGGCGGATGATGGCGGCGATGGCGCAGCAGGACTGCGGGCAGTGCGGCTACAACTGCCATGATTATTCGGAAGCGCTGTTCGCCAAAAAAGAACAGCGCCTGAATCTTTGTGTGCCGGGCGGCAAGGATACTGCCCGCATGCTCAAGCAGCTTTACCAAGAGATCGACAATACGCCCGTCGCGAAGGCCGACGCCGCATCCGCTAACGACAAGGTTGTGTCGTCGCCTTCGACGCCCGGCCACTCGCGTGACAATCCGGCCTACGTCACATTCCTGTCGCGCAGACGGCTGAACAATCCCGGCTCAAAAAAGGAGACGTGGCATATTGAATTCGATCTTGCCGAAACCGGCCTTGACTATGTGGTTGGCGATTGTTTCGGCATTTTTCCCGCCAATGATCCGGCTTTGGTTGATGCCGTGATCTCTGCACTCGATGCGCCGCCTGATTTTCCGATCGGCGGACGCAACCTGCGCGAGGTGCTTACCGACGGCGTCTCACTATCACAGGCGCCGGACATGCTGTTTCAGTTGATATCCTATCTCACCGGCGGAGAGCGCCGGCAAAAAGCCAAGGTTTTGGCTGCAGGCATGGATCCCGACGGCGATGCGGCGGCGCTCGATGTACTCGCGGCCCTCCTGAAATTTCCGGGTGTGCGGCCAGACCCCGAAGCATTTATCGAATCGCTCGATCCGTTGCAGCCGCGTGTGTATTCGATATCCTCGTCGCCGAAATGCAACTCCGGTCGCGTGTCGTTGACGGTCGATGCTGTTCGATACGAGGTGGAAAAACGCACGCGGCTTGGCGTGGCTTCGACCTTTCTCGCTGGCCGCGCACCGCTGGGCGACAAAATCAAGATTTATGTTCAGAAGGCGCAACATTTCGCGCTCCCCGCTGACCCGACAACGCCGATCATTATGGTTGGCCCGGGCACTGGCATTGCGCCGTTTCGTGCATTTTTACAGGAACGTCAGGCAACCAGGGCATCCGGCCGCAACTGGCTGTTCTTTGGACATCAGCACAGCAATTACGATTTCTTTTACAAGGACGAATTGATAGCGATGCGCTCGGCCGGTCTGCTCACGCGCCTGACACTCGCATGGTCGCGCGACGGCGATGAGAAAATTTATGTCCAGCACCGCATGCGGGAGGTCGGCCGGGACCTATGGGCCTGGCTAGTTGAGGGCGCGCATTTCTATATTTGCGGGGATGCGACCCGCATGGCCAAGGACGTGGAACGAACGCTGGTGGACGTCATTGCTGAACATGGCGCCCGCACGCCTACCGAAGCGGCCAATTTCCTCGCCGAATTGAAGAAACTTGGCCGCTATCAAACTGACGTCTATTAGAGAGCTAAGTCGGTGAAAACATATCGCACTCCATCCGAAGCCAGTCCCGCGCGCATGCACTCGCTAGCCAGGCTGCCCGTGTTTCTTTCACTCCAGGGCAAACGGGCCGTTCTGGCGGGAGGCAGTCCCGCAGCAGCCTGGAAAGCGGAGCTCTTGTCAGCGTCTGGCGCAAACGTCGAAGTTTATGCGGTCGACGCGTGCGACGAGCTCATTCAGCTTGCCGAGAATCCACCGCGCGGCACGATCACGATCAGTAATCGCGCATTTACGGCCGAAGACTTGAAAGGCGCTACGGTCGCCATCGGCACCTTCGAAGACGATGGAGAAGCTG
Source organism: Pseudolabrys sp. (assembly GCA_035315965.1). Taxonomy (GTDB): domain Bacteria; phylum Pseudomonadota; class Alphaproteobacteria; order Rhizobiales; family Xanthobacteraceae; genus Pseudolabrys. The sequence goes on along the minus strand of DATFXJ010000010.1, from coordinate 3,279 downwards.
CAGCTTTTGCGTCCAGCGCGCGCGCGGTCGGGGTTCCGGTCAATGTGATCGATAAGCCGGCGTTCTGCGATTTTGCCTTTGGTGCCGTTGTCAACCGGTCGCCACTCGTGATCGGGATATCCACCGACGGGGCTGCGCCGGTGTTTGCGCAGGCGATGCGCGCCAAGCTCGAGGCTTTGCTGCCCAATAGCTTAGCCGCCTGGATGGCTGCCGCCGCGCGCTGGCGAAGCGCGGTTAAGGCGTCAGGGCTGTCATTTTCAGGGCGACGCAGGTTCTGGCAAGTTTTCACCGCCCATGCTGTCGCCAACCCGGACCGTGAACCCAGTCAGAAAGACTTCGATCGCTTCATCGCCGAGGTGAGGGGGCTTGGGGCAGCCGTCGAGAGTGGTTCGGTGACCCTTGTGGGAGCGGGGCCGGGCGATCCGGAGTTGCTGACTTTGCGGGCGGTACGGGCGCTGCAATCGGCAGACGTGATCCTGTTCGACGATCTGGTCTCCCGTGAAGTGCTTGACTTCGCGCGCCGCGAGGCGAGAAAATTACTGGTCGGCAAGACCGGCTTTGGTCCCTCGTGCAAGCAAGAAGACATCAATGCCTTGATGGTCAGCCTGGCAAGGCAGGGCAAGCGCGTCGTGCGCCTAAAGGGCGGTGACCCTCTGATATTTGGCCGTGCGGCTGAAGAGATCGATGCTTGCAAGGCGGCGAACATCGCGGTTGAGGTCGTGCCCGGTATCACGGCGGCACAGGGTGCTGCCGCCAAGCTTGGCCTTTCTCTCACCGACCGCAAGCGCGCGCGCAGGCTGCAATATGTCACCGGCCATGCCAAGAACGGTGCACTCCCGGCTGATCTCGACTGGCAGAGCCTTGCCGATCCCACGGCCACCACGGCGATCTACATGCCGACACGCACGCTCACCGCGCTGGTCCAGAGGGCCACCGCCGAAGGGCTTGATCCGCACACGCCCGCGTTGGCGATTGCCCGCGCCACCCGGCCCGATCAGCTTGTCGTCACCGCAACAATCGCTAACCTTCCAGAGCGGGTTGCGCAAACGAACCTCGCTGGACCGGTACTGGTGATGATTGGGCGCGCCTTGGGCGAAAAAACGGCTACACGCGAACCTATGCGCGGACACGCCTGAGGTAGGCGTTGTGTCAGCGGGCGTTATAGCGGATGGACACAACAATCGGGATCTGCGAGCCGGTGACTTCTGGTGGCGGCGGCGGCAAGGGCTGTGCCCGCTCTACAAGCGTCAAAGTTTCCCGGTCAAGAATGTTTGAGCCTGAGCTCTGCATGATGCGTGCTTTGTGTACGCCGCCGCTGCGATCCACGCTGAAGGCAAGCTGCGCAACGCCATGTTCGCCTCGCGCCTGTGCTTCCGAAGGATAACGCTTGTAACGCTCGAGCCGTGCGACAAGCTGCGATTTCCAGTTTGGTACCGCGTTGGCATTGCGTGAAAAGGCACCCGGCATCGGTGCGGCGGCGCGATGCGACTGTTGCTCCGCCGCACTCGGTGCGCTGGCAAGGCTGGCGTGCTTTTGCTTCGGCTTGTTCTCCTTAGGCTTTTCGACCGGCTTCGGTGGCGGCATCACCGTGACCGGTTCGGCCTGGGGATCAGGTTGCAGCTCGACTTTTTCGATTGGCTTCTGCGGTACAAGCTGCGGCTCCGCTTCGTTTTGCTGCGGGCCTGGCGGCGATTCATTCGGTGTTATGTTTGGCGAAACCGGCGCGGGAGCCAGCTCGACCATGACCACCGGTGCATTGGCGACCAGCTCAGTCTCATCGCTCCACCGTGCCAATATGGCAGCGGCGCCGGCCGCGTGGGACGCTAAAGCCAGTATAAAACAACCACCCCAACGCGCTGCATCCGGCCAGCAGCGGAATATGTGGCGCTCGGCGATCATGGCTACATCTTCTCCGCTTCGAGGCCTACAAGCGCTACATGAAGATAGCCGGCCCCGCGCAATTCGTTCATGAGGCTCATCAACTCGCCATAAGGCACGGTCTTGTCTGCGCGAAGGAAAACGCGCTGCTGTTTGTCGCCGGCAGTTGCCCGATCGAGCGCCCCCGCAAGCGCGGCGTGGGTGACGGGATCATTGTCGAGCGAAACGGTCAGATCGGCTTTGAGCGTGAGAAACAGTGGTCTGTCGGGGCGCGGCACGCGCTCAGCAGTGGCGGCAGGCAGGTCGACCAATATATCAACGGTCGCCAGTGGCGCTGCGATCATGAAGATGATCAGAAGCACCAGAATCACGTCGATGAATGGCGTGACGTTGATCTCGTGTATTTCGCTCAATTCCTCTTCGCCATGGTCGAAACGCACACCCATGGCGAGTTCACTCGGCGGCCATGGCTCGACGGCGTTCCGCCGGGCGCTGATCAAAAGCTCCGCGATCAAGATCGCGGCTGATGAGGCGCAGGATCTCGGCGGCGGCATCGGCGTGAAGCGCGCGGTATTCGGCGATCCATCGCGAGAACACGTTGTACATCACCACGGCTGGGATGGCCGCCACCAGACCCAGCGCCGTCGCAAGCAATGCTTCGGCGATACCTGGCGCCACCACCGCGAGATTGGTGGTATGCGACTTCGAAATCCCGATGAAACTGTTCATAATGCCCCAGACGGTGCCGAACAGCCCGATGAATGGAGCGGTGGCGCCGATGCTGGCCAGTATTCCGGTGCCACGGATCATATGCCGGCCCGCGGCCGCTTCAATGCGCTCAAGTCGAGAAGCAATGCGTTCTTTTAGTCCGGTCGACGACATGGCGTCTGCCGACAAACGCAGTTCGACTTCTGCTGCGCGCAGTAGTGCGGCTGGTCTATTGTCGCGGCCTTTCACGCACTCGATCACTTCGCCCCAAGAACTCGCTTGATTAAGAGCTTTGATTGCCGCTCGCATACGTCGGCGCGCAATCATCAACTCAATGGCCTTGGCGAACCAAATCGTCCAGGTGAGCACCGAAGCGAAGACTAGACCGACCATCACAGATTTGACGACGATATCGGCGGCCATAAACATGCCCCAGGGCGACAGATCACGCGGCAGCTTGAGCGCAATCTCGGTCGAAGCCGCAGGCGGCTGAATGTGGGGAGTTCTATAGGATGTTTCCGGTGTAGTTTGTGGGGTTGTAGTGGATGGCGACGCGGCTGGTGCCATTTGCGCGAAGAGCGGCGCCGGCAGAACAAGGCTCACAACAATCACGGCTGCCAAGACAACACGATACTTGTGATGATAACGGATCATTGAGTGCACGAACCTTTCTGCGTGGCCATTCTAACACAG
>DATFXJ010000009.1:0-4258 GCA_035315965.1 Pseudolabrys sp. | reverse complement strand
TGATCGCGGGTTACCAGCAGGCAGAGGATATTGTTGCCTCCGGCAAGGCGGACATGATCTGCCTCGCGCGCGGCGCAATGTGGGATCCGCGATGGGCCTGGCACGCGGCTGAGGAACTGGGCGCCGAAACACCCTACGCGCTGAAGATGATGGGATGTCATCCTAGGTTGCGGCCGCAGCTTTTCCCGAAGCGCGCACAGGCGGCCAGTTAGGCCTCGTCGATACCTCTTCGCGCCTCTCCCCCGAGGGAGAGGCCGACGCGCGGAGCACGTCGGGTGAGGGGTCATGGCCAAGCGAATATCCTAGGCTTGCGCGCGCTGTAGCCAATCGTCAAATTTCTCTACTGAGGAATTTGAATAGCCGAGCAAGTATCTCGGACGTAACTGAAACATACAGCCCATGATTTTTTACATGGGGTGCGTTCACCAACTCCCGATTTTCCAATGCGATTTGGTCCAATGGATCGACGGCGTGTCGCAAGTCAGACGAATAGATCAAAGCATTTTCAAGGACGGCCTTGTACCAAGCCTCAAAGTCTTTAGTCCATTCCGCGACCTCAGCTTCGTCTCTTAGTTTTCTTCCTTTGTTGCGAAGTGCAACACCTGTCTCTCGCAATTCCCATAGCTTTTCTTTCGCCTGCTTTTGCCCATTCTCTAATCGGTCCGCTCTCTCTGACTGTCTGTAATAGTATTCTGGGGGCAGACTAATAAGTCGAATGAGGAATCCGGCAATCCAGGCGATGACGAAAGCCACCAGCGCAGTTAGGGAAATGTCGAGGATACTTGAGCCGGTGATCCATGCTGCGGTGCCGGATACAGCTGCCAGCACTCCCGGGACCAACAGCGCCGACATCGCATTGCCGAACGCCCAATGCCATTCGCTTTCAAAGAAGCTGTTGCCCCAGAAGGCTTGGCGGATGCAAAACCACCAGAACGCGAAGAACCGCCTCATGTAGCAGAGGAAACACCACCAGCCGCGACGCCCACCTTGGTTCCAAAGCGCATGTAAGCCTCCTCTGGCCGATATTGAAATAACACCCTGCGCTCTCCGTTCATCCGGGTCGCAAGCACCGAAAAGATTTGGACGATAACGGCGCGTAAAATCCCACCGTCAGTTCACAATCAGGGGTATCTGACGACCCGCGAACAAGCTATGGCAAGGCTTCAAACGAACGCACCGGCGGGCGCGACCGGAATGTAAAGTGGGGCCTATGCTTGTCGTCGAAGTGCTGTGGCTTCGATTACCTGTTACGGCGAGAAAATCGCTGATTCATTAAGAGTTGCTCCAAGACACCACCAGCCGTGTGGACGATGTAATCAACAATATGTTGTCCGAACTCCGCCGACGCGGCTTGTGCATCTCCGATCGTGCCCATATCCGTGATTCGTTCATCGTCCGTTGTCCAAGGCCATGTAACACCCCGTGGGAGGACTGACTTCCAAATTGCTTCGCGAGCGGGCGGACGTTTCAGCCGCGCGATAAGATCTTTGCGGACCAAATGGGGAGCGATTGCAAGCATCATCGAAGTCTCGTCTTTTCCCCCATGGATATCCGGAATTACGGCATCCGCGTCGAAATCCGTCAATGCAGCGGTATGCAGAATGCAGACATTTAAACCGAAATCCGCCCGCAAATCTTGCGCCAGCGCTTCGAGGATTCCCCTGTTCCCAGCATGACCATTGATGACAGCGAGATTGCGGGCCGGCAGCGCGCGAACGATTTCGCGCCCAAGGTCGCGCAACAAGATCATTACCCCCTGGATCGATAGCGAGATAGTGCCGGGTGCCCATTCATGCTCGCGCGCAAAACTGAGCGAAATTGTTGGAAGCTGCCAAAGGTCGAGGACACCTCCCCATCGTGAAACGATGCGCTTTGTCAATTCCTCAGCCAGCACGACATCAGTGTTGAGAGGCAGGTGCGGGCCGTGTTGTTCAAATGAGCCAATTGGCAGGCAGAGTATCGAACTCTCGCTGAGACAATCTGAAATCTCCGGATAGGTGAGCTCGCCGATCAGCCGGGTCGAGCTAACGTGCGACATGGGTCAGGTCCTTAGCGGCTGGAGGAGCCCTGTCGTGGCTTACTTGCAAAGAAATCTCAGTGCCACCAATTATTCAGCCAGCTGCGAAGCAAGAACATGATTGAGCTGGTGCCCAGCACGAGCAGCCTTCGCAGCCAAGTAACGTCGGTTATCGGAATTGATCGGCGCCTCAAGCGGCATCCGTCCTGTAACCTGAATACCCGATTGGGCAAGCCCCTTCAGTTTCGCAGGATTATTCGTCAGCAGCACCACGCGGCGGCAGTTGAGCATCTGCAGCATGCGTGAGGCAATGCCGTAATCGCGCTCGTCATCATCAAATCCAAGCGTCAGGTTGGCATCAACTGTGTCGAGCCCATCATCCTGCATTTGATAGGTCCGCATTTTGTTGGCCAGACCCAGTCCACGGCCCTCCTGCGCCAAATAAAGGACAATGCCTCCACCCATTTGTTGGAGGCGCTTGATGGACAAATTGAGCTGATCACCGCAATCGCATCGTCGCGAGCCGAAAACGTCACCGGTAAGACAGGCCGAGTGCAGACGCACCAGCGTAGGTTTTGAAAAGTCTGGTTTTCCAACAATGATAGCGACTGAGGTGTCGCCCGCCGCATCACGGAAGACCACAAATTCTGCGCGCGCACCGGTATTCAGCGGCACAGAGGCTTTACTGGCGATGACAAGCGATTGGATGAGTTCGTTGCCATAAAGCCCCACAGCCTTGTGATCGACAGTTAGGATATGCTGCTCGGACATAAGCGAGCTTGTTGCAGCGATCTCGGCCACCAGAACCGCAGGCACGCCTTGTGCCATCTTCACGAGTTGTATGGCGGCAACTGCCGCGGGGCCGGCGGTAGCAACATTGAGCCGACACTCGATCTTGATGTCTGCGACGAGCGCAAGAACCGTGCCCACATCGAAACCCGGGGCCAATTGCAAGGCTACTGGCGCAGTCACATCTAGACCCAACGCAAGCGCGCGACGCGCCGTAATCACCAACCGCGGGATGACCGGCGCACAAAGAACGGCAAATTCAGCGAGCCGTTGCTCGTCAAGTCCTTCGACCGGCAACGCAAGCAGCGTGTCACACCCTCCGGTGATCAGCACCGGCCTTCTGCCCCGAAATTCGGCGACCCCACGACTGACGCCGATATGCCCCTTCGAGCCGAACAGACTAGAAACCGCGCTTTTTCGAACTATTTCCATTTATCAGCCAACGCGAATCGTCAAGTATTAACACCGCGGCCTCGTGCCCATTCCGGTCGTAATACCTGTTGAGTCGTAATACCTTTTGGTTTGTGTCAATCTGGCCCAAGTAGAAGAGGTTCCTCTTATAACGCACAAAGCCGCCGTGTGTTCAAAATCTGCGTCTTCCGCGATGACCAAGACGGGTGCTGGCGGCAGGGAAAATAATGCCCCGACGGACCGACCGGTTATCAGCTCTTGGCTCGAATTCGCGCAATCTTTTCGCGCTCCGGGGCAACCAGTGATTCCGCCTTGGACCGAGTTGTTCGGGCCGCTCAAAACCGGGCTAGTGGATGATCTGTTTGTCGTCGCTCAAATCGGGCAGTCGCTCGATGGGCGCATCGCCACCACTTCCGGGCACTCGAAATATATCAACGGTGCGGCGGGCCTCGCGCATCTGCATAGGCTACGCTCCCTGGTCGACGCGGTCGTTGTCGGCATCGGCACGGTACTCGCTGACGACCCGCAGCTCACGGTGCGGCTCGTCGAGGGACCTAGTCCGGCGCGTGTTGTGATCGATCCAAATGGGCGGCTGCCTGCCAGCGCTAGAGCGCTTATCGAAGATGGCGTCCGCCGCCTGATCATCACGGCGGACGGAACGAAATATGCTTTCTCTAAGACAGAGATTCTCGCTCTGCCGGTTACTAGTGGGCGGATCGCTCCTGCCACCATCCTCGCCGAACTCGCCAAGCGCGGATTGCGCCGTATTCTCATCGAGGGTGGCGCCGCCACAGTGTCAAATTTCCTCGCTGCCGGCTGCCTCGACCGCCTGCATGTGATCGTTGCGCCAATCATCCTAGGCGACGGACGGGCAAGCTTCAGTCTGCCCTCGCTTGAGCGGGCCGATGAGGCAGAACGCCTGTTGGTACATGCCCATCAGCTCGAGGATGAGGTGTTGCTCGATTGCGACCTGTCGGCTTACCGTGTCCCCATCGGTTGTGCAAAAAAATCGAGATGACCGACGCAGATTGACGAGCATCT
>DATFXJ010000008.1:0-3573 GCA_035315965.1 Pseudolabrys sp. | reverse complement strand
CTCGATACCGGCAATCAGCTCGGCCAGTCTCACGAATGGCGACCTGGAATCGACCACCGGAGCAGTAGGAAAAGTAGGCTCGCGCTGGACGGTCATCTTGGACATGCGGTTACGAAGCGGGATGGTCCCGCCGCACAGGGGTTTCCACACAATAAAGAGGGCGAGGTTAAGACCCGATTAACCATCGGAAAACCAGCCAAGTTTCGCTCGAAAGCGGCGAATTGGCAGCCAAATAAGAGGGGCCCCGGTCCTTTTGAACCGGGGCCCCGACGGAAGGGACAGTGCCGGGTATCCGCCCCTACCGCTAGTGCTTTTCCTACTGCACGGTCTCGCCGTGCAGCGCGAGATCGAGACCCTCGCGTTCCACTTCGCTAGGCACGCGGAGGCCGATGACCACGTCGACGATCTTAAGAATGATCAACGTGACCACCACGTCATAGACGAAGACACAGCCGATGCCGATGGCTTGATTGAGCACTTGGCCGGCATTGCCCTCGATCAGTCCGGCGGTGCCGCCGTACTCACTGACCGCGAATACGCCGGTAAGCAGCGCACCGGCCGCTCCTCCGAGCGCGTGTACGCCGAATACGTCGAGCGCATCATCGTACCCGAACATGCGCTTGAAACCGGTGCAGCCCCAATAGCAGACAATGCCGGCGGCGACGCCGATGCAGAACGCTCCCATCGGGCCAACGAAGCCAGATGCCGGCGTGATGGCGACCAGCCCTGCTACTGCGCCCGAGCAGATACCAATAACCGTGGGCTTGCCGCGCATGATCCACTCAACAATCATCCAGGTGAATCCAGCGGTCGCCGTGGCGAGGTGGGTGACGGTCATCGCCATGCCTGCTTGTATTCCCGCAGATACAGCCGAGCCAGCATTGAAGCCGAACCAGCCAACCCACAGCAATGAAGCCCCGATCAATGTCAGCACCATGTTGTGGGCAGGTCCGGTGTCTTTGCGTTTGCCAACCATGAGGGCGGCCATGAGGCCAGCGGTACCCGAATTGACGTGCACGACCGTGCCACCCGCGAAGTCGAGGACCTTGACCCAAGCCGCGTCATTAGTGGAGTTGAAGACGCCGTCCGGTCCCCAAACCCAGTGCGCGATCGGGGAGTAGACGAAGATCGCCCACAATCCGATGAACCAGAGCATGGCCGAGAACTTCATACGCTCCGCGAACGAACCGGCGACCAGCGCTGCGGTGATGATGGCGAAGGTCAGCTGGAACATCGAGTACACGGTCTCAGGGATAGTAGGTGCCAACGGATTGGGATTGCCGATACCCTTCGAGATATCGCTCAGAATGCCCTGCAGGAACGCGCGGTCGAGCCCCCCGATGAAGGGAGTTCCTCCACGGAACGCGAGGCTATAGGTGAAGAACAGCCAGAGAATGCTGATGAGGCACGTGATGGCAAAGCTCGTCATCACCGTATCGCCGACGTTCTTCTTGCGTACCATGCCGCCGTAGAACAGAGCGAGGCCCGGAAGGGTCATCATAAGCACGATAGCCATCGAGGTGAGCATCCAGGCGGTATCGCCAGAATTTGGCGTGCACTTTTCAAGCACGGGAGGCTTGGCGGTCGCGTCGCACGCGGGAGGCGGCGCGGCCGGTGCTGCAGCGGGTTCCGCAGGCGCGGCAGCGGGAGCCTGAGCGTAGGAAGCGTCAAAAGACGCTACGCTCAGGAAGAGGCCGAGCAGAATCCCGAAGGCGAGAGCCAAGAGTCCCGCACGGGAGGATTTCTTCAACGTCATGGTTTTTACTCCTGTCCGTATTGTTTGCGGTGCGGGTTACTAGAGCGCCGCAGCATCGGTCTCGCCGGTGCGGATGCGCACGGCGTTTTCCAGATTGAAGACGAAGATTTTCCCATCACCGATCTGTCCGGTCTTCGCGGCGCCAGTGATGGCCCCTATGACTTTGTCGACTTGCTTGGTGTCTACTGCCACTTCAATCTTGATCTTCGGCAGGAAGCTCACCGCATACTCGGCACCACGGTAGATTTCCGTGTGCCCTTTTTGACGCCCGTATCCTTTGACCTCAGTAACGGTCAGTCCTTGCACGCCGATGGAGGTCAGAGCGTCACGGACCTCGTCGAGCTTGAAAGGTTTGATAATAGCCATGACGATTTTCATGGATTCGATCCCCGCTTGAGCCCGTTTGTTACGTCACGCAGTGCGGGCGGGTTCACTGAGGCCTTCGCCCACGAAAGCTTGCTTCGCACGCAAAGGCCGGAGAGATAGAATCAAACCCCGTGCCAGATGGATGGCACCCAGCTATATCATTGATTCAGCACGTTAAATAACGTGATCGTGTGGCCGGATAAGGAGCCCTCTCGGGACATCGCTTAAAGACGCGCCAACGATAAACTGGTCTGCTTAAAATTTAGTCAGACGCCTGGGGTGGAAAAGTGCCGGCAGCGAGCCGGTGCTCTACCTATTGAAGCGCCTCGCCATGAAGGCCGACGTCTAGACCCATGACTTCGTGTTCTTGACGCACGCGCAAGGGGACCAACACGCCGATGACTTTAAAGACGGCAGTCATCGCGGCCGACCACACCAGCGTGACTACAATCCCTTAGAGTTGGGCGACAACCTGTTGCGGATTGCCTTCAAACAGGCCGGGCACGCCGCCAGGCAGCTCCGGACTGGCCGAGAGAGCGCCGACCGCCAGAACTCCGGTGAGCAAAGTACCGGTAAATCCGCCGACACCATATTCGCCAAATACATCGAGCGAGTCGTCATAGCCGACCTTGAGCTTGAGCCATGTACAGGCCCAGAAGCAAAGTGCGCCGGCGATAATTCCGATAAGAATGCCTTGCATGGGCAACACGAAGCCCGACGCGGGCGTGATCTGCCTAGTCCGGCCACGGCGCCCGAAATCATTCCGAGGACGGACGGCTTGCCGCGTGTCCACCATTCCAGCGCCATCCAGGTAAAGGCTCCGGCGCTCGCTGCGAGATGCGTCGCTACAATTGCCATAGCGGCGCGCGAGTTTGCGCCGAGCGCGGAACCGCCGTTGAAGCCGAACCAGCCGACCCATAAGAGTCCGGTGCCGATCACGGCCAGCGCGAGATCGTAGGGCGACAGGTTCTCGCTGCCATAACCACGCCTTGCGCCAAGCACATAAGCCGCAACCAGGCCGGTTATGCCGGCATTCAAATGCACGCAGGTACGCCTGTATTATATCATCCCCCCAAATTATGGTTGGCTAGAGCGCTTCGAGGTCTGTCTCGCCAGTGCGGATGCGCATAGCGCGTTCGATTGGGGTCACGAAAATCTTCCCGTCGCCGATTTGTCCGGTCCTGGCGGTGACGGAGAGCACTTCCATAACCTGGTCGAGCTGCTCGCTCGCGATTGCAACCTCGAGGCGCAGCTTGGGAAGGAAATCCACCTCGTATTCGGCGCCGCGATAGATTTCCATATGGCCCTTTTGCCGCCCGTAGCCTTTGACTTCGGCCACGGTCATTCCATGAATGCCAATTCGGGTAAGAGCCTCACGCACCTCGTCGAGTTTGAATGGCTTGATGACAGCAATGACGAGCTTCATGGATTGTCTTGCCCCCGGCGAACGG
>DATFXJ010000007.1:0-7621 GCA_035315965.1 Pseudolabrys sp. | reverse complement strand
TATCGGTTTTATGGACTGTTCGTCGCCAACCGGGCGCTCGGGGTCGATGCTGCGCGACAGACGCCTGCCTCTCGTCATAATGACGGTCTCGATTACGTCCCGACCAATCGGTACGTGCTTTTCGGCCACCATTTCGCGGCGATCGCCGGCGCGGGTCCATTAGTCGGTCCAGTGCTTGCAGCGCAAATGGGCTATCTGCCGGGCACGCTCTGGATTCTCGCTGGCGCGGTGTTTGCAGGTGCGGTCCAGGACATGACCGTGCTGTTTCTATCGACGCGGCGCGATGGTCGCTCGCTCGGCGACATCGTGCGTGCCGAGATGGGACCGGTGGCCGGCACGATCACAGGGATAGGCATTCTCCTGATCTGCGTTATCGTGCTTGCGGTCCTCGCTCTCGTTGTCGTTAAGGCACTGATCGGTAGTCCGTGGGGAGCTTTCGCGGTGTTCTGCACGATTCCGATCGCGCTTCTGATGGGGATCTACAATCAGTTTATCCGCCCGGGCAGGGTCGGCGAAATGTCGCTAGTCGGCTGCGTGTTGCTTCTCGCAGCGCTGGTCTATGGCAAGACCGTGTCTGAGACGCCCGCGCTCGCCGCCTATTTCGATCTAAAGGGGGAGACACTCGCGCTGATCATCATCGGATACGGTTTCGTCGCATCCGTGCTGCCGGTCTGGTTGCTTCTGGCCCCGCGCGATTATCTTTCGACCTTCCTTAAGATCGGAACCATCATGCTCCTGGCCATCGGAATCATCATCGTTCGTCCCGATCTCCAGATGCCCGCCATCACCAAGTTCATCGACGGCAGTGGACCTGTTTGGGCTGGCAGCGTGTTCCCGTTCCTGTTCATTACCATCGCGTGCGGCGCCGTTTCCGGATGGCATTCGCTTATTGCGTCGGGGACAACACCGAAGATGATCGAGGACGAAAGACAGATCGCATTCATCGGCTACGGTGGAATGTTGATGGAATCGTTCGTTGCCATAATGGCGATGATCGGCGCGAGCGTCATCCATCCCGGTGTCTACTTTGCAATGAACAGCGCGTCGGGGCTGATCGGCACCACGGCTGATCAAGCTGCACAAGTCATCTCGGCATGGGGGTTCGTGGTGACCCCGGACGAGATCACTCAAGTGGCCAAGGACGTCGGAGAGACCTCGATCATGTCGCGCACCGGCGGCGCACCAACACTCGCCGTCGGTATGGCCCAAATCCTGTCGTCGTACCTTGGCGGCCGCACCCTGATGGGTATTTGGTACCACTTCGCAATCCTGTTCGAGGCCCTGTTCATCCTCACGACTGTCGATGCCGGAACACGCGTGCTCCGGTTTATGATTCAGGATCTCATCGGCAACGCGGTTCCGGCTTTCAAAGAGACTGCGTCCTGGACAAACAACCTCATCGGCTCGGCGCTTTCATGCGCGCTGTGGGGCTACTTTCTCTACGTCGGCGTGATCGATCCATTGGGCGGTATCTGGACACTATGGCCTCTGTTCGGGACCGCCAACCAGATGCTGGCGGCAATCGCGTTGACGGTGTGCACGGTCGTCCTATTCAAGATGAAACGCGACCGGTTCGCGTGGGTGACGATTGTGCCCGCCACGTGGCTCGTGGTCTGCACGATCACTGCGGGGCTCGAGAAGGTGATCAGCTCCGATCCAAACGTGGGATTCATCAGCCACGCACTCAAATACGGCGACGCGATCGCAGCGGGTCAGTTGTTGGCACCTGCAAAGACGCTTGGTGAGATGAGCCGGATCGTGTTCAACGACTACATCGATGCATCGCTTGCAGCTGTGTTCGTTCTGGTGGTCGTTGCGACCGTGATCTATGGCTTGATCAGTATTCGGAGAGCGCTGGGCAATCCGCAGCCGACCGCAATGGAAATCGGGCTCGCCGGGGTTGCCATGGGAGGACGCCATGCCTGATCTGCAGGATTTGTTCGACCGGTCCGCTAGTGCGGTGCGGGCCGCGGGTTATTGGAGCACGCGCGCTGCGCGTCTGATGATCGGTGTTCCTGATTACGAGACATACGTTGCGCATCGGCGGGCGAACCATCCCGACCAGCCGATCATGACGTATGTGGAGTTCTTCCGCGAACGCCAGCAAGCCCGCTACGCCGTTGGGAAGGGTCGGTTTAGAGGCTGCTGCTGAAAGCCAACAATAGCTCTGCAGTTGACCACCAGCGGCTACAAGATGTGTGGGCATTTCTCGAATCGAAAAGCAGCCCGTTTTCTCCCAAAACGGTGGCGTTGCTAGCGACAGTTGAGGTTCGCTTCTGGCCGTCAGCTGACCTGCCGCTTGTCGTCACGAATATCCGCTTTTGCGGGTAAAGCGGGACCCAAAACGGACATTCCACCGCTGCAGTCGAGTTGGCATGGGATCGCGATCACGCCAGAGCTTACGTGAGGGAATGAATGACAAGTACAGGCAACGTTATGGGAATGATCGCCGTTGATAAAATGGGCGCGGAGGTGCTGTTTCTGAATCCGTTCACCTACGAAGTCGAAACAGCCATCAAAGGGTTTCCACGCACAGTTCACGAATTGCTTGTGGTGCGTGAGACGGGGACCGCCTACGTGCCAATTTTTGGTGACGGTATTCACGGCCGCAACCCAAATCCAGGCCATTTGCTTTGCGTCATCGATCTCAAAAACCGCGTCCGCGCGGCGGATATCGATTTACGGCCCTACATTGCGCCTCACACGTTGAAGCTTGGACCTGATGGACTGATCTACATCACTTGTGAGAACAGTGCGGTCGTTGCGATCATCGATCGGTCGACAAACACTGTCGTGGATGCGATCGACTCTGGCTCAACTAATGGCCACCGCCTGATCATCGCGCCAGATGGGCAGCGACTTTACACTGAGAACGAAGAAGATTGCAGCGTTTCAATCATCGATCTACCTGGGCGAAAGCTATTAGGCAAAATTTCTACTCCGCGGGCATTGGCAGGCATTACAATTTCTCCCGACGGGCGGACTGTTATTGTAGTTGACGATGTTGAGCCATCTCTGTTCCTTATCGATGCTGCGGGCAGGAAGGTGGATGCCACAATACGGCTCGAGGGCGTTCCAGAAGCCGCACAGATTACACGCTATAGCCCCGACAACAGCGTGATTGCTGTTACTAGTTTGAAAAGCAATACTGTCAGTTTGATTGATCCATCATTCCGGCAGCAGGTTGCCATAAAGATTGGCGAGCAGCCGATGGACATGGCCTTTCGCGGAGACGAGCTGTTCGTCGCATGCCAAGGAGATGGATCCGTACATGTTGTCGAGATTCCAGGCCGTCGCATCAAGCGTCATTTCAATGCTGGAAAGGGCTGTGAGTCACTTGGCTTTTTCTAAGATGCCTGACGTGTAACACGCACATCGAGCCGCTTCTGGCCCTTAGCAGACATTCCAATCGCGCTCCTGAATACACTATTGGGGGCCGAGAGCTTGCCCTCACATATACAAAAGTAGACTATCGCCGGTCGGCGTGCGTCGATGGTATCACAGATCTGTAGTGGCGACTGGTGTCGCTGCTATGAGGCGTTTCATGAACGCGGAATATTTCGAGGAACAACGACGCGACATGGTTGCGGTGGTCAGGGCGATAGCTGACCACATGGCCGCCCAGGCTGGTAAGACTGCGCTGGACGAGCGAGTCCTCAGGGCTATGGCTAAGGTGCCGCGACACGAGTTTGTGCCGGTCGAGGCTCAGCCGTACGCTTACCTGAACAGGCCAATTCCGATCGGTTTCGATAAGACGATCTCGCAGCCGTTGATGGTTGCGGTGATGACGGACCTGCTCGAGCCCAAACCTGACGACGTGCTCCTCGAAATCGGCACCGGCCTCGGCTATCAGGCCGCAGTGCTCGCCGAGCTGGCCGGCAGGGTGTACAGCGTCGAAATCATCGAGGAGCTCGCGCAACGGGCAATACGGCGGCTGAAACGACAGGGCTATACCAATGTCGAAGTCCGCGTGGGGAACGGCTATGCCGGCTGGCCCAAGTACGCCCCGTTCGACAAAGTGATGGTCACAGCGGCGCCCGACCTGATCCCCCCTCCCCTCATCAACCAGCTCAAAGCTGGCGGAAGAATGGTGATCCCGGTCGGCCTGCCCGGCGCCCAGCAGCTTGTCGTGGTCGAGAAGGACCTGAACGGCAGGGTCACAACGAAGGAAGTTATGCCGGTACTGTTCTCGGTGCTCGAGGGATCCGACCAGCCCACATTCCGGGCGTCCTGATCAAGATGATCGCCGACACTTCCGGACGAGAAGCTGCAAGGTCATTTCTGGCAACACCTACCGCATTGGATGCCCGTCGTTGCTTGGAGAGAGACATTTGGACGCGGGCCGTCTGCCCCGCCTCAACTGAGGGTGGTCAGCGAACTTCGAGTACCAACTTGCCCCGCAAATGGCGTGCTTCGCTCACGCGATGCGCCTCAGCTGCATCCTTGAGCTTGTATAGGGCAATCGGAGGAGGCCGGACCGCGCCAGCATCCAGAAGGGCCAACATCCGTTCAAGATGAGCGCGATCGCGAACGACGTTCGGGCGCAGCGTCTCGACATCATTGCGGGTCGGCTGAAAACTTTCTGGCGCCGGTGCGATCCATACCAGTTTGCCGCCGGGCTTAAGCACCGCATAACAGCCGGCCCGCACGCCACCACCGACGGTATCGAACACCACATCGCAGATGGGACCGATCGCGGTAAAATTCTCGGTATTGTACTCGATCACTTGGTCAGCGCCGAGACTGCGCACATAGGCGTGATTTGCAGTGCTCGCAGTTGTGATCACGCTTGCGCCAAGATGCTTGCAGAGTTGTACGGCGAATCCCGCAACGCCACCCGCGCCACCTTGGATTAGAATCGTCTCGCCCGCTCGTACGTGCGCGGTATCTTCAATTGCTGTCAGCGCCGTAAGGCTAGTGAGCCCCAAGGCAGCGGCTTCAGCATGACTGAGGCGATCCGGTTTCCTGGCAATGATTGCAGCTTTGATGGCGATCTTTTCCGCGTAGGCCCCTTCAACACCCTGATCGGTGACCCCAAAGACGGCATCCCCCAGCGCGAAATCCGTGGCACCCTTGCCGAGCGCGCTGACAACGCCCGAGAAGTCTCGGCCGAGGATATGAGGGAATCGATTGAGCGCGTATCGTCCTCCGCCCAGCCGTACCTTATAGTCGGCTGCGTTGACGCTCGCCGCATAGATCTCGACCACGACCTCGCCGGGGCGGGCTGTTGGATCCGGTGCCTCGCCGTAGCGCAGCATTTCCGGCCCGCCGTGCTTCGTCAGCAGCACTGCCTTCATTCGCAATCCTCGACTGTATGCCCAGCCCGGTACGAACGTCGTACTCAACGCACGGCCCGGAGAGTTAACGCTTATCACGTGTGGACAGCAGATGCTCTCATTCCCATTCTGTTGGGGAGACTTAATCCGGCATAACTCGGAACGGTCACGGCGAGTGGTTTACAGGTCCTTTTCGGCGAGCTCGCGAAACTTATCGGGAACGGACCGGGATAGTCCCAACATGACCGATCCGTATCCGACCGCGTCCCATCCAAAACGATCGCGGATCATGTCAATAGCGCGGTCTGCCGTCCAACGTGCCATCCCTCTCTTGGTGCCGGGCCGGCGCTTTTCATGTTCAAGCCCCAGCGGAAGTTCTAGCTGCACTTTCCAGTGCTTCTCAAGATGCGACACGGAGATCGCGACCAGCGAAATGTATTTCTCTTCAGGATGATCGGCGAGCGCCGCACGGACGAGATCCTCGGCGATTTCGGCAAGGGTGGCGGTCGCTGAAATCGGCGCAACAAGCGTTACAGAGCGCGTGACCGAGTGCATGTCGGCGAAACGAACCCGCACTGTCACAGTCCGACCGGGCCGGGATTTTGCCCGAAGTCTGGTAGCCACCCTGTCGGCAAGATGACGCAGCGTGGGTCGGAAAACTTGCTCTTCAGCAGGTTTCTTGCCGAACGCTGATTGGGCTCCGGCTGATTGTGCTCGGTGATGCGTCCTGATTTCCCGTGGATCGCGATTCCATGCAAGCGCCGTCAGCTTCTCGCTGGCCGCGCGGCCGACTATTCGCTCAAGCGACCATCCCGGCATCTTCGCCAGCTCCCCAATGGTGTGAACACCGATCTTGGCGAGTCGAGCGCTGGTGACCGGGCCCACTCCCCACATCAACTGGACAGGCAGTTCGTGAAGGAAATCCAACTCGGTCTCGGGATCGACAACCACCAGCCCGTCAGGTTTGGCTACTTGCGAGGCAATTTTCGCGAGGTGCTTGGTGCGTGCCACGCCGATCGAGATCGGAAGGCCGAGCTTGGCGCGCACACGACGACGTACTGCTCTCGCGATCTCAGGTGGCGAACCGAAAAGGTGGGTGCATCCCGCAACGTCAGCAAAGGCCTCGTCGATGGAAATCCGTTCGACGAGAGGAGTGAAATCATTGAGCACATTAATGGCAGCATCGCCCAGCCGCTGATAGTCCTGGAAATGCCCGCCGACAAAGATCAGTTGTGGACATAGCTCACGAGCCCGCCATCCCGACATACCGCTACGGACTCCAAATGACTTGGCTTCGTACGAGGCGGCGAGCACTACCCCGCCGCCAACGGCGATGGGTTTGCCGCGTAAGGACGGGTCGAGCAGTTGCTCGACCGATGCATAAAAGGCATCGAGGTCAGCGTGGAGGATGCTGGCTGTTGTCTCCATCCCGACCGTCCACCTGCGAAATTTTTCGGAAGTGGTCAATCGTAACGATTACGACTGAGCACACTGCTCCTGACAATGCCGGCCAGGTTGACCTCCAAGTCTTCGTCACCGGGCCTTGCGCATCCGCACGCGCGCGAAGCCTGTCGAGACCCAACGTCGCCTCCCGAGATCGCAAAGGCTTCGTAAAACTCCGCCATGAGAACAAAATGGGAACAGCAAGTCAATGGGACAGCGAGTCACTGGGAAGGTCCATAGGTCGGAGCCGTTAGCGGTCTTCCTCCAACGGTTCGCCACCGAGCCACTGAAGCTTAAGAGAGGTCCCGCTGGCTGCTCTCGGGAAGTTCGGGACCAGCCATTCGGCCGGTAGGAGGCAACTGGTGTCGATGTCATATCGCGACCAGGCAATTTTTTTGGAGAAATGGTGAGGGTCGAACCGGGCAGCCACGGCAACCACATCGAGACGTTCAAGATGACTTTTCCGCAGCTCGAATTCATCCAACCGCATGCGCTACAAGCGTTCGATCTGCTGGTGGGTGCCATCGAGAGCCAGGCCGAACTGCCGCCAAGCCAGCGCATTCCGCGCGGCGGCACGATCGCCAAGAACCCCGCACGACCGGGCCATTGTACGAACCTGCTGGCCCATGACGGCTGTAGCGATTGCAGGGGTTATCCAGGATTTGCGCGGCCGACGGGAGCACCTGAGCGCAGCCTCCATTTACGAGGGCCTCGGCGATGCCACAAACGAGCGATGGAATGCGCCAGGCTTTTGGGAAAGACGTCATGCGCCTGTTCGCCCTTGCCCTCACACTGTCGCTTGCGGATTTCGCGGTCGCATCGGCGCAGACGGCGACGCCCGATAGCGAGAACGGCCGCTACAGCTTCAATCCTGTGGCCGACGGCGTGCTGCGGCTCGACAC
>DATFXJ010000006.1:0-2780 GCA_035315965.1 Pseudolabrys sp. | reverse complement strand
CAGCAAATTTCTATATAATCGTGGGATGAATGAAAACTTCCTCACAGATTTGTCAGCTTGGCTGACCCAAGCCGGCCTGGCCGGCACTCCTGAAACTGACATTGTTTCTGTGTTCTGCGAGCGTTGCGTCGCGGCTGGGATTCCGCTTGGTCGTGCCCACGTGTTTATCGACACGCTCCATCCGGTCCACGAAGGCCGCCTGTTCCGCTGGGGCTATAGTCCTAACGAATCCCCTGTGTACGAATATGGTCGCACTAGCTCGGAAGGCCTCGACGCGTCCGGTCCCGTATCTTTGGATGTACAGGCGAACGATGTCTGGCAGCGTGGCCCCTTCTACAATATGCTGCAAACCGGCGCGTCGCTGCTGCGCCGCCGTCTGAATATCGACACTAAAGACGAGTTCTCGCTGCTGCCTGACTGGCTCGCAGCGGGGATGACCGACTACGTCGCGATCATCACCCGCTTTGCCGCTGAAGGCGTTATCGGTGAGATGGATGCCGTGTACTCATCATGGGGGACAAGGGCACCCGAGGGATTCAACGACGGCCAAATCGCTACGCTTAAACATATCGTTCCGTCACTCGCGCTTGCCATCAAATCAGTATCGCTGACGCGCATGACCCGAACGCTGATGGAAACCTATCTTGGCCGCGACGCTGGCCAGCGCGTGCTAAGCGGGCGAATCGTGCGCGGCATTGCAGAGCGAATCGACGCCGTCGTTTGGTTCAGCGATTTGAGAGGCTTCACGCGTATCACCGACACGGCGCCAGAACAGGTAATCCCATTGCTGAACGACTATTCCGATGTGATCGTCTCAGCGATCCATGAACATGGCGGTGATGTGCTCAAGCTGATCGGCGACGGCACCCTTGCCATCTTCACAGCCGAAAACCGCATGCATGCATGCAACGCGGCATTATCCGCCGCAATCGTTGCACTCCAAGGTGTTGCCGAATTGAAAAAAACCCGCACGGCGGAAGATAAGCCAGTAACCGACATGTACCTCGGTTTGCATGTCGGCAAGGTCTTTTATGGCAATGTTGGAAGCCGGGAGCGGCTAGACTTTACCGTCCTTGGACCGGCCGTAAACGAGGCAAGCCGCATTGCGGCCATGTGCCGTTCGGTCGATCAATCCGTTCTGATGTCAGCGGCGTTTGCCAATGTCGGGGACATTAAACGCCGACTCGTTTCGGTGGGACGATACGCTCTGCGCGGCATATCGCACCCCCAGGAACTGTACACGCTCGATCCTGATGCCTAAGCGGCATCCAGAATTTGAACGACCCCGGAGGCGCGCTGATCGTAGGCACCTGCGGCCCCTGTTTATAGCTCAACTTTACCAACGATTGTCAGATCGTCGTTCGAAAATGCGAGTAATGTCAGCCCCGACCTGCAGGCGTCGTGCTTTTTCGGTGGCGCCGCAAGTTTGCAATTTCTTCCAACAAATGCCGACAAATGGCGATTCAGCTCATTGCGCTTATTTCGCGATGAGTCGGTGACACTACAAAAGAGCGGTAGGCTCCGTGGCGTGGAACTCGGGCTCCAGTCCAGTTGTTATCTTTTCGGCGGTGTACACGCGCCAAAAAGGGAGCGCGCGATGGTCTGTGGGCGCAATCTCGCTTTGACGATAGCGGTGCTGCTTGCACCGGCCCTGGCGGTGGCCCAGGCTCCGCCGGCGACAAAGGGACCGGTAGCCCCCATGACAGAACAGCTCGACCCGAGGGCCTGCGCACATTCGGATACGCCGACCACGATGGGGAAGGCCAGTGAAATCGATCCGCAGCAACACGAGGCCGCCGGAAATTTAAGTGACAAGCTGGCGCGCTCCGCTGGCGTGATCTGCCCGCCACAGCATATCGACCCGGAAATCAGACAACCGACCCCGCCGGGTGGCCCAATGCCGGTAATACCGCCGCCTGGAAACCCAGGTGGCGACCAATCCGTACAACCAAAGTGACGTGCCGGAATAGCGGAGATCCCGATCGCTCCTGCTAATGTCCAATAAGCAGACGTGACTGGCCGTTATGAAGGTTCCGAGTCGCATCGAAGGATACGCGATTGTCTCCGAGGATGGCATGCTTGCCAATGCGGCAGGAATTATGCCGGACTCCCTCAAATTCGAGGCTGATAAAGCCTTCTTCGAACGAGGGCTCGATGGTGTCGACGTCGTCGTTCACGGGCGGCATTCTCAAGAACAGCAGCGACATTCGAACTTGCGGCGACGACTGATTTTGACTCGTAGAGTTTTGGCGGTAGCAAATGACCCAAGTAATAATAGAGCGCTTTTTTGGAATCCTGCGGGCGCTACGTTGGAGCAAGCCCTGACAGTGCTGGGGGCGCCGAATGACAGCATTGGCGTTATCGGTGGAACGGAGGTGTTCGGAATATTTCTGGATCGTTATGACATCTTCTTTCTGTCGCGCGCGCCCGGCGTACATCTGCCCGGCGGTCGACCGGTCTTTCCCGAGGTGCCGGCGCGAACGCCAGAGGATGTGCTTGCACAACATGGGCTGAAATCTGGGCCGCCCCAGCTGCTTGACGTGAAAAATGGCGTGGCGGTTGTTAAATGGCACCGGTCTTAAATCACCAAACAGAAGTATCGCGATGTCCGCTATTGGCGCAAAGCAGCCCCCGTGCTTGGCCGCTTTTAGCTCATTGCAGACACCATAACTGACCCACCGATCACGCCGAGTCCGGAGCGCGCTTAGGCAACTAGAAGCGACCACGTCCGGTCCTCAACGGGTTCCAGTCGGAAGTGGGCTGCCACCCCGAAATTCACA
>DATFXJ010000005.1:0-3320 GCA_035315965.1 Pseudolabrys sp. | reverse complement strand
CCCGCCCGCCCGGACGAAGCACCCGACGAAACTCCGAGAGGCCCCGTGCCGGCTCGGGGAAGAACATCAGCCCGAGATTGCAGACCACCGCGTCGAAAGTTTCGTCTGAGAACGAGAGAGCCTGTGCGTCCTCGACCAAGACGGAAGCATTGCGCGCTTCGCCAAGGCGCTCGCGTGCCTTCTCGGCCATGGCGGGGGAGACATCGGCAGCCGTAACGTGACCGGTCGGGCCGACCGCGGAGAGGGCCGCCTCGGCCGAAAGCCCCGTGCCAGCAGCGATGTCAAGGACGCGCATACCCCGTACAATGCGGGCCGCGCGCAGAACGAAAGGCATGAAGTATCTCGTAACATGCGCAAAGGCTCGGTCGTACTCGGCCGCCGCCTGCCGCTCAAAGACGAGTTCCTCCATACTGTAACCTTGTAATTGGTTGCGGATGGAAGATTTGCAGCCCCAGTTGGTGATGGCAAGTGCGCGCCGGCGAAGTGATCGAATAAGACACTGCACCCGCGCGCTTCTTTTGCTGCGATGCATATGGCCGCTTCTGATGCTGTGGACGGCTCCTCCACCGGGACGGAAGTGCCATGGATGTGGATGCTGTTGAGGCCGCCACGATTCGGAGGAGCCAAGCATGCAAGCGGTCACGACGATCGGTCTCGATATCGCTAAGTCGGTTTTTCAAATCCAGGGAATTGACGAGGCGGGTAATGTATTCGTTCGCCGTTGTCTCAAGCGCCGATACGTTTTGCCATTTTTTCAGAAGCAAGCGTAGGGTGGGCAAAGGCGCGTGGCGCCGTGCCCACGCATCGCAGGAACGTATGAATAGGTTGAACGTAGCGACACTGATCGCCTCGCGGAGGAAACCTCCACATGATGACCGCGTCAACGCGAGACATTTCCGCCGGTCACTCTCGGTCAGATCCGCGGTCACGGCTGTCGTAATCTTCTGGTCTACTGCGAGTCTCTTTGGTGCAATCACAGCGCGGTCATGAATGTCGACGCCCTGCCGGACGAAATGCCGGTGCGGTCTTTGTGTCCCAGGATGGTCTGCACGGCCTGCAGCCTCATGGGAGCCGATGTGCGGCCCCACTGGTCGCCGCATACGACCAGGCGGCCGTCGTGATCGGCCCTTTGCGCACGACTGCTCTCGGAAGGAAACCGGAAGTCATTTGCTCGTTCCAAGCTCTTCCGCTTTCGACGCCAAGCTGGCGCCGGCATTGATTTTTCTTGGACGGTCTTGATTTTTTCTACGCCGGGAGTGCCGTAGGGTTGAAATGCGACACGGTCGCGGCTGAGGACGCGCAAGGTGCTGCTCATTTTCGAAAACTATTCCATTGACCGCCGTCGGCGGGAACTGCGCCGCGGGCCAAGCCTTCAGCACGTCGAATCTCAGGTATTCGATCTTCTCGTGTTTCTGATTGATAACCGCGAACGTGTGGTGAGCAGGGAGGACTTGCTGGCCTCGGTCTGGGGCGGTCGAACCGTATCCGAATCGACGCTTGACAGCCGCATCAATGCTGTGCGTCGGGCGGTAGGCGATACTGGCGAGCGGCAGCGCCTGATTCGCACCATCCACGGCAGGGGTTTTCGGTTCGTCGGAACCATACAGGAGACAGAAGAGCGTCCCGCGTCGGTCGGCTGCGTTGCGGTCGCGCCATCCGCACAACCTGAATTCACTGCGCCGACAGACCTCCTAACGCGATCACGCCGCGGCCGGCGCGCATCGATCGCGGTCATGCCGTTCCACGCGAGTTCACAAGCTGCCGACTGCGTCGCGGACGGCTTAAGCCACGACATCATATCGGGATTGGCGAGATTGCGAGCGTTGTTCGTTATCGCGCGCGGGAGCACATTTGCGCTCCGCGACTGGGCGTCGAATCCGCGCGAGATCGGCCGTGTCCTCGATGTCGACTATGTGGCGACGGGCTCAGTCCTTCGCAACACCGATCGGCTCCTTGTCAGCATCGAACTTTGCGCGACAAGCGACGGCCGCCTCGTCTGGAGGGAGACTTACGAAACACCTCTCGCCAACACTTTTGACGTCCTTGGTCCCATCGGGGCGAAGATCATCGGTTCGCTGAACGCTGAAATAGAAACCGCCGAGTGTCGTCGGGCAATGCTCCGGCCGCCGAATTCGTTGAACGCATGGGAGGCGCATCATCGCGGCCTCTGGCACATGTATCGGTTCACTGGACCCGATAACGAAAGGGCACAAAGGTATTTCGAGCACGCTATCAAGCTCGATCCAACCTTCTCCCGCGCTTATGCCGGGCTGTCGTTTACCCATTGGCAGAATGCCTTTCACTTCAAGCCTGCCGACAGACAAAGCGAGGTGGATCGCGCCTTCGATGCGGCCGGCCGCAGCTTACTAGCGGATCACCGTGACCCCGCGGCGCACTGGGCGATGGGGCGGGCGCTCTGGTTGCGTGAAGAGGATGCGGCAGCGCTGCGCGAGCTCGAGGAAGCCGTCGCGTTGAGTCCCAATTTTGCTAGCGGTTATTATGCGATGAGTTTTGTCCAATCGCAGACGGGCGATGCCGAGGCGGCGATCGAGGCGACAGATATAACGTGTGATTTGAGTCCGTTCGATCCGATGATGTACGCGATTTGCGCGGCACGAGCCTGCGCGCTGTTTCGCCTGGGGCGTTACGAAGAAGCCGCGGATTGGGCGCTCAAATCAGGGCGGCAGCCCAACGCACATGCGTACGCGCGCGCGATCTCCGCTCTCATACTCGCCGCCGCTGGACATTTGGAGGAAGCGCTTTGCGAGATGCGGATTGTCCATAACCTGCGACCGGGGTTGAGCATCGACAACGTTCTCTCGTCTTTCCGCCTCCTGAAAGATCAGGACCGTACCTTTCGTTCGATAGCAAAGCGAATTGGGATGGGTTAGCTGAACCAAGGCTGCCCTGGGAAATCGTCAAGTACCAGAGAGGCCGATTGCTCCATGTCGGCTAATGGCACGAAAGCGACCAACCGGCACGCCCGCTCTCACGTCCGCTTTTGGGGCCAACGGCGGACCCGATATGCTAAGATCGAGTTCTTCGCTTCGTGATCCAACCAGACGCTGCACGGCGCGGAGTACGGCTGAAAGGCCCCAGCCGCTAGGCTGGCACGGTCAGGGGTTGGAACCGGTGCCACAGCATCCTCTCTCCGCGCTCCCGCAGGATCGTGTTGCGGGTGTCGGGCGGTAAGCGAAGCGCTTCTCCCACCGCGCGGCTTTCCTGCTGGACCCAGTTGACCCGCGCGGTGCGCCGAGCGACGAACATGTCGAGGGCGCTCTCCACGTCGACGGTCGAGTGCAGGATCTCCGCCAGCACCA
>DATFXJ010000004.1:0-3386 GCA_035315965.1 Pseudolabrys sp. | reverse complement strand
CGGATCGCGCCCTCGGCTGCGCTCCAGTCCGGTGCCCAGCCGCGTTCGCGGCGATACATTTCGTCACTCGCGTGCTGCGTGAACTCCACGCCAACGCGATCGCCGCGCAGCCCCAACACTTGGACACACGCGCCGATGAGTGCCTCGGCCAACTCGGCCCTTTGTTCGGCCGGACGGCCGCGCCGTATGTCGCATGACAGCATGGATGCCGGTTCGGGCCCGCCGGCCCCGCAGCGCCAAACACCGCCTTCGCCCAACTCGCGAAACGCCACAGTAACCAGATCGGGTGTCGTCTGCATGATGCGCGCGTATTCATCGCCCAAACGCCGGGCCAAATCGCGCTTAACCTCGAACGGGTAGCGGTTCGGAACGTCGAGCTGGAGGTAAGGCATTGCGGGAAGCTCGCCTGATATGGACTGCCGTGTACCGCCACCGGCAAAGCCGGCCGGAACGCATCAATGATATGGATTTACATGGCCCGGATAATCCGCAATGAATTCCCATCACTCACGAAGGAATTTCCATAATGGCCGCTGCTTCATCTGAAATGGCCATTTTCCAACGCGTCGCCGAGCGCGGCAGCTTTGCAGGCGCTGCCCAGGACGTCGGGCTGTCACCCTCCGCGGTGGCAAAGCTGATTACCCGTTTGGAGGGTCGCCTGGGCGCGCGCCTGATCAATCGGACAACAAGACACTTGGCACTCACCGCCGAGGGCGAAACCTATCTTGAACGCACGCGCGAGATTCTTGCCGCCATCGAGTCGGCGGAAGCCGATATTGGGTCAGCGCGCCTTTCGCCGCGCGGACATCTGCGCGTGCACGCGTTGCCTTTCATTGCGGTCCGTCATCTCGTACCGGTGTTGCCCGACTTTTTGATGCATGCCCTCAAGTTACCCTCGATTTTATGGTCACCAACCGAATCGTCGACGTCGTCGGCGAAAATCTGGACATTTCGTTGCGCATGGGCGGTCTGAATGACTCCACACTTGTTGCCCGCAAGATCGCCGATCTGCCGCGAATTGTTTGTGCCAGCCCAAGCTATCTCGCGCGACACGGTCGGCCGGTTAAGCCCGCCGACCTCGCACACCATTCATGTTTGACCTTGAGCCGTAACCCCGGCTCGGCGACCTGGCCGTTTCGCGTTGATGGCCAACTGGTTCAGGTGGATGTCAAAGGTCCTGTGAGCGCCGACAGCACGGACATGCTGGTAGGGTTGGCGATCGAGGGAGCCGGCATTCTGCGCTTAAGCGAACATGTTGTCGGCGAGGCAATCGAAAAGGGCCAACTGGAACCGATATTGCAGGATGTTCAAGATCCGGAAAAATATCCGTTGTGGGCGTTATTGCCGCCTGGCCGCAATCAGGCTCCAAAGGTAAGAGCCTTTCTCGATTTTTTGCTCGGTCGGATAGGTTCGGCGCCGTGGCGCAATCGCTCTGAAGCCGCCGATGGCGGTCGGTCGCGAGCACACGCCGGCACGAAGCGACGTAGCGCTCTCCCTCCTCGCTTAGCTTGATCGACCGCGTCGTTCGATACAGCAGTTTCCTCCCAACCCGCTCCTCGAGGAAGGCAATCGCGCGGCTGACCGCGGCGGGCGAGCGGCCAAGTTTGCGGCCCGCGGCTGCGAGACTTCTCCTCGTCGACCGCGACGACAAACACTTTCATTGCATCGAGGCGATCCATGCCGTTTCCGCAGGCGAAGGACCTTGGGCAGCCGAGTCGTGAAGCCCTGTGGCGATCCGGAACTCAAATATCCAATCACCGGCGTCTGCTGCGCGCGCGCCGCGAGTGGCCACGCGGCGGCGCCGCCGAGCAGTGCCATGAAGTCGCGCCGCTTCATCGCGCTCACCCAGACCCAAGGATCATGGGAAGTATAGCAGCAGGTCAGAACCGTGCATCGCAGCAAAAGCGGCCCGCTCATGTCCGCTTTGGGTCAGGAGCGGACGAAGGGACACTTAGGGGCTATGTCCGCTTTAGCCTTCAAAGCGGACATCGTGTAGGGTACGTAAGCCCCGCTTAGGCGGTCGGCGCAGTGGGCGCATTTGCGATGGACTCGTGTGCTGCTCGGGCGTGGGGCGGGCAACCCATTGCTCCGCGGAGGTTGCGGTTTTCGGCCGGTCCGCGGCTGCCGGAACCACATGAACGATCTTGTAGCCGCGGCTTTTGAGCTCGTTGAGAATTTCGGGCAGCGCGAGGACCGTGCGGGCGTGAATGTCGTGCAGCAGCAAGATGCCCCTGCCGCGCGCCTCGATACGGCTGATGGCGCGTCGCGCAACCTCGCTATTGTTGATGCGGGTCCAGTCGTCCGCTAAGAAATCTGCGCTCCACGTCATATCGCCATGGGCCGCGAGGTACTGCTCGACCGACTCCTGGCGCAACAGACCCGGTATCCGAAAGAAAGGCGACACCGCCTGCGAGTCCCCGATGGCCTTGCGCAACGACTCAAAACCCCCTTCGATCTCGCGCGCCGCCTGAGTCACAGACATTTTGCGAATGGGGTGGTTTTGGGTGTGGTTGGCGACAGTGTGGCCCTCGTCATAAACGCGCCGCACCATCGACGGATAGGCGAGTGCCATTTGCCCGACCATGAAGAAGGTCGCCTTCACACATTCCGATGCGAGGGTCTCGAGAAGGGGGTTGGTGTAACGCGGCAGCGGACCATCGTCGAACGTCAGCACGACCTCATGATCGTTAAGCGGCAGCGTTTCGGGGTACTGCATGGAACCGACGCGGGGATGCTCAGTGGGGTCAACCACGAGTGTGCGGCTGACCCCGAGCGCGCCCGGTGGGCATTGCTCGGCATCTGCCGTGCCGATCAGCAAAACGAGAATGGCGCACACCGCAATGGTGCTGCGCATGATTCCGTTTTGCAGGGAGATCGCCTGATAGGCAGCGCTGACTTGGACGGCGTGCACGGCAATTAGGACCTCCTGTGCTTCAGAGCGAAAGGATAACATACCCCAGTACGCCAGGAGACTGCTGCGCGGCGGGATTTCAATCCGGTCCATGTCCGCTTTGGGTCATTTTCGTCAGATCGGCACGGTCAGAAAGCGGAGATGCGCGACTTGTCTCGACATGTCGGCTTCGTGCAGTGCAGCAAATGGAAATCTCCGTTCGATCAGTTCGGCGGCGATTTGCTGCGGCAGATAAGCGGTGGCGGCTCTCCAAAGCCCGGGCTGGTGGCCGGGTTCTCCCGATGCACACGTCTTCCAAGAAAGGAAAAGCCGTGGCTTGTCGAATCGCTACCTCTTTCGCAGCCGTTGCTATGGGCATTTCGTGCATTGCTACCGATGCCTCAGCAACTTGCATGTTCAAAGCTAAGAAAGACATCATCGTTATCCTTGACGTAGGACATACAGACAAGGATTCGGGTCAAATTAGTGCACGTGG
>DATFXJ010000003.1:0-13682 GCA_035315965.1 Pseudolabrys sp. | reverse complement strand
CGATACTCAGAAAGTGCCGCCGCCGCGTGAGCAGGATCAGGGCCAAGCCCAATCCGAAGTGCGGCCTTCAACTCAAACACAGGAAAATCCGCAGGCCAATTCGGCAAGCCGTTTTAGCTTCAGCCGTATCGAGAATGGTTTCATGAGGCTCGATAACAATACCGGTGAGGTCGCTTACTGTAGCGCCCAGACCGTCGGCTGGACTTGTAAAACGGTCCCGATCGACCGCGAAAGTGCGGGGAATGATCCATTCCTGAAGGATCTAAAAACTGAAATTGCTCGCTTGCAGGAAGAAATCACATCGCTGAAAAAGGAAATTGCCACCTTGAAAGCACCATTGCCATTGCGACCGCCCGCGGACCTGACGCCGCCTTCCGATAAGGGCCCTGATGCGATGATTAAACTGCCGACCGCCGACGAAATCGCGCGTGTGCGTGATTACATTGAAGGGGTCTGGCGCCGTCTCGTCGAGATGATCGTTACAACGCAAAAAGACCTCATGCGCAAGAACTGAACCGCAGTTTCAGTCTGACTCTATGCCGGGTCGTATGTATCCAATCATCGAGGCCAAACCGGAGCTGATCGCCTCAACAACCTTGCGCATTGAAACGGCAGGGGCAGGCTTTATCGATATAACAGGCAATGCGGCGAGCTTCATCGACCAAATAAACGCCGGCGACGGGATATTGCTGATCTATTTACGCCATACCTCGGCTTCACTGGCGATCCAGGAAAACGCCGATCCCGATGTGCAATCGGACCTGATTGCTGCACTCGATCGGCTTGCACCCGAAAACGCGCCCTGGATACATGATGTGGAAGGGCCGGACGATATGCCGGCGCATGTGAAGGCAATGCTCAGCGGTGTGTCGCTGCATGTACCGGTTGCCGACGGCAAGCTTGCACTCGGCACATGGCAGGGCATCTATCTGGTGGAGCACCGGCGCACGCCGCATAGCCGCGAAGTTGTCTTGCAGTTCATCGGCAGCCGGAAATTAGCTTGAGTGTTGTCGCCGTTTCGTTTATCGAAACAAAACGCCCTGCGGCAAGCAGGGCGTTTTCTGAAAGAATTGTACGGGGCCAATCGGCCCCGTACTTGGTCGTATCAAACTTAAGCTGTTGCTCTGGCCTCTCTGACTTCTTTCCAGATGCTGATGTGCCGGGTCTCCGGCATCAGGAATAGGCTGAGCACGAAGCACACCGCAGGCACCAAGATCGGATAGAGCAGCGCGTACCCGACGCTGCCAGTGGCCTGGTAGGCTGCGGTGGTGACAAGCGGCACCAAGCCACCGCCCCAGCCGTTGCCGATGTGATACGGCACCGACACCGACGTGTATCGAATCCGGCTTGGGAAGTACTCCGCCAGGAAAGCGCCGATTGGTCCGTAGACCATGCCCACGTACGAGACCAGGATCCCGATCACGATCACGGCCATGACGTAGTTGATGTTGCCCGGCTGTGTGATGGCGCCGAGGTACAAATACAGCGGATAATAAGTCACCGCCGCGAGCAGGAAGCCACCCAGGATCACCGGCTTGCGCCCGATATGGTCGGACAGCCAGCCGTAAAAGATCAATGTCGGCGTTCCAATCAGCAATGCCGCGCCAACAATGTACGCCGTTGTGAGCGGATCGACCTTTGATACCTGCTGCAAGAAGTACAAGGCCCAGAACTGACCGCTGTACCAAACCACGCCTTCGCCAATCACAACGATGCTGGCGATCAGCACGAATTTGATGTTGGCGCTCAGGAAGGCTTCCTTCCAGGGGTTCTTGGTCATTAGACCCTTGGCACGAATCTCCTGGAAGATCGGGGTCTCTTGCAGCTGGAGCCGGATGTAGATCGCGATGGCAACCAGCAGGAAGGACACCAAGAACGGCACGCGCCACGCCCATGCGTCAAATGCGGCGTTGCCGAAATAAGTGCGCGCCGCGATGATCACTGCGAGCGACACGACAATTCCCAGCGTTGGCGAAGTCTGCAGCCAGCCTGTGTAATAGCCGCGCCGTTCGTCCGAGACGTGTTCGGCAACGTAAGTGATGGCGCCGCCGTATTCGCCGCCAAGGCACAGGCCCTGGATCATGCGCAAGCCGAACAGAAGGAACGCTGCAGTCACACCGATTTGATCGAAGGTTGGGATCAGGCCGATGCAGCCGGTGCCGATGCCCATGCCGGTCAACGTTACAAGGAAGGTGTATTTGCGGCCGACGCGGTCGCCCATCCACCCGAAGAGGAAGGCGCCAAGCGGGCGGATGAGGAAGCCCGCTGTAAACAGCGCGATGGTGCTGAGCAACGCCGCGACCGGATGCGATTTTTCGAAGAACTTGACCGACAAGATCGCGGCCAAGCTGCCAAAGATATAGAAGTCATACCACTCGATGACGTTTCCCACTGACGCGGCGATGATCACGCGCCTGAAGTCCTTAGGAATTTGCGCAGCCATGTCGTCCTCCCATTATGCAGGGCTTCGCAGTTTCGCAGGGCGCAGTTGTTGTGCCACCCCCCAACGAAACGCCCCCTCAACTACTTGCCCGGGCCTTGCAGGCCGATGCGAAGAAGAAAACTGTACATCGCCGCGCACTTAGGCCTTATACGACTTTCGACGTAAAGGCGGTTCACCAGCCATTGGAATGTCGGCATTATTTCGTCCAACATTTCTATTGCCATGCAACCGAAATCTGCTGCGGCGCGATATTGGGCCTAATGGAGCCGGTTCCATACCGTGAACGCTTGCGCGACGCCGACAAAGAGCCTGTTGTAGGATTGTTGCTGTGCGGGGCGATATCGAGGAGTTGCGGACGTTGAATGAAGCATTGCATTTGCAGTATCGGCTTGTAATTGCCGACGACCATCCTTTGTTTCGCGGCGCATTGCGTGAAGCGATCGCAGGCCTACTGGAGCAGGTGGATATAGCCGAAGCCGGCACTTATGACGAACTTGTCGAGTTGCTCGAACGCAACAGCGATGTCGATCTTGTAATGCTCGATCTCGCCATGCCCGGCGTTCGTGGGTTTTCCGGCCTGATGTACATGCGCGCCCAATATCCGGGTGTGCCGGTGATCGTGGTGTCCGCCAACGACGATCCCGCGGCGATCCGCCGCAGCATGGAATTCGGCGCTTCCGGATTCATTCCCAAAACGCTGGGCGTTGATGCGATGCGCACCGCGATCTCGTGCATTCTTGGCGGTGACGTGTGGACGCCACCGGACGTCAACCTTGCTGGCGGCTCGGATGCCGCGGCAGCCGAGTTGATGGCGCGAATGGCGACGCTGACGCCGCAACAGGTTCGCGTGCTCATGATGCTGTCGGAGGGACTCCTCAATAAGCAGATCGCCTATCAGCTTGGTGTATCGGAAGCGACGGTCAAAGCGCACGTTTCTGCAATTCTACAGAAACTCGGCGTCGAGAGCCGGACCCAGGCCGTCATCGCCGCCGCCAAGATAGAAGCCGGTCAGTGGCCGCAAGGCATCGCTGCCAAAGGTTGATCACGCTACTCTGCCGCTGCGGTCGCCATTATCAGGCGCCATTGCGCCAACAGCGCACGCAGCGCTGCTGGCTTTATCGGCTTATGCAAGACCTGAATGCCTTCCACGCGCGCCTGTTCGCGCACCGAGGGCGAGCGATCGGCTGTGATTAGAATTGCCGGCAGATCGCCATAGCGGCGGCGAAGTTCAAAAATCACCTCGATGCCATTGCCGTTGTCGAGATGGTAGTCGACCAGGAGACCGTTCGGCATCAGCGGGCTCTGGGAGATTGACCCCAACGCCGTCCCTAGATCTGGCGCCTTGATTACTTCGCACCCCCAGCTGCGAAGCAGCGTTTCCATGCCGTCGAGCACTGACGGCTCGTTGTCAATGCAAAGCGCGGTAATGCCCGCAAGTTGTCCCGGGTCGATGCGAGTTTCCTCGTGGGCGGGCAGCTCGACTTGCGCTGCCTTTGTGCGCGCCACGGTGACCGTGAAATGCGACCCGCGGCCTACTTCCGACTCGAGCTCGATCGTGCAATCTAGCACGCGCGCTAGGCGCTCGACTATTGACAGGCCAAGTCCCAATCCGCGCGCAATCTTGGCGCCCTGATCAAGGCGATGGAATTCAACGAATATGTCTCGCCATCTAGATTGCGGAATGCCGACGCCGGTGTCGTAAACGGCGATACGCAGAAAGTCGCCGCGCCGCCGGCAGCCGACAAGCACACGCCCTCTTGCTGTATATTTGATGGCATTGGAGACGAGGTTCTGGACCAGACGTCGCAGCAGGCGGCGATCAGAGCGCACCGCCAGCCCGCATGGCACAAAGGTAAGGTCCAGCCCCTTAGCGGTGGCAAGCGGGGCGAACTCGAGCTCGATCTGACGCATCAGTTCGTCGATGCGGAAGCTGGCAAATTCAGGACGCAAGGCACCAGTATCAAGACGCGACATATCGAGCAGGGCGCCAAAAATTTCCTCGACCGCCTCGAGTGAGGCGTCGATATTGTCGACCAGCCGTCGGTCTTCGCGTCCGCCGCGTTCGATCAGGCTGGTAACGTACAGCCGAGCCGCGTTGAGTGGCTGCAAGATGTCGTGACTCGCGGCCGCCAGAAATTTAGTTTTTGAAATGTTGGCGGCGTCGGCCTCGCCTTTGGCTTGCTCGAGCGCAGCATTGAGCCGGGTCAGTTCCTCAGTGCGTTCATCCACGCGTCGCTCCAACGTTTCGTTGGCCCGCTCTAGAGCCTCCGCTGCTTCCACGCTGGCTGTGATATCGGTGAAGGTGGTAACGATGCCTCCATCCGGCATGCGGTTGGAGCGCACCTCGATCACCATGCCCTGCGCAAAGCGTTCCAGAAACGGTTCGCTGCCCGAGACATAGCGCTCGATTTGCTCGCCAACGAATTTTTCGACACCTTCGGGGGCAAGGTCGCCGCGCTTGCCGTTAAAACGCAGGATATCGGCGAGGCCAATGCCGACGCGTGTCAGGCTAGGGGGCAGGTCGAGAATTTCACCGAACTGCCGGTTCCAGCAGATCAGCTGTAATTCCTTATCGAACACCGCGATGCCTTGACGCACGTGGTCAAGCGCTGTTTGCAGGATTTCGCGGTTGTACTGGATTGCAGCATTGGCATCGTCTAGCAGCTTTAATGCGGCCTTGGTCGAAACCGTACGCTTGCGCAAAAGCAGCGACAATACCAACCTCGAGGAAGCGCCGCCGATCGCCGACGCGAGAATGTGCTCGGCATAGCGTATCAATCGGAAGTCGGCGTCATCTTTTGGCTCAAGGCTGATGCGCTGTGTGCCAGCGAAGCTCTCAAAGACCGAACGAGTGCGTTCCTCGCCGAGGTAGCGCGCCACGGTGGTTGTGAGCTCTTCCACCGTCACCGAGGAACGCCACAGCCGGAAACTCGGCGCAATAGGGGTTAAATCCGACGGGACGAAGGTATTGGCCTGCAGCCGTTCGATCGAAGAAGGTTCTCGGTGAAGCGAGAAGCCGATATAGCAAAGAACATTGAGCAGTAGACTCCAGGCTACGCCGTGCACCAACGGAGGCAATTCAAGTCCAAACAGGTGCTGCGGACGCAATATACTCAGACCTGCAGGCCCGTCAGTGAGGATGCGCTCGCCGATCACCCCGATATCGGATAGTGTTGGAAGCAGCAGCGTATAAGCCCACACCAGAAAACCGGCGGTCATGCCGGCAATTGCCCCGGCCGCTGTCCCGCGTCGCCACAGCAGCCCACCAAAGAAGGCGGGCGCCAGCTGCGAGATGGCTGCGAACGAGAGCAGACCGATCGAAGCGAGGTGTGCCTCGCCCGCCGAGCGGTAGTACATGTAGGCGAGGAGCAGAATCGCAAAGATCGCCAGTCGCCGCACGGCAAGCAGCAATGAGCCAATGTTTTCGCGGCCCCGGATCAGTGCCTCGCGTCGTTGCAGCACGAACGGCATGATCAGATCATTCGACACCATGATCGAGATCGCGACCGATTCAACAATCACCATAGCGGTAGCTGCCGATAGGCCGCCGACAAAGGCCACGATGGCAAAGAGGATGGAGCCGCTTTCGAGCGGCAACGCCAGCACGAACATGTCGCTGTCAACCTTTCCGGTTGGAAAGGTCAAAAGGCCCGCAAGTGCGATCGGCACTACAAACAGATTAATCAGCGCAAGATAGAGAGGGTATAGCCAGACAGCACGCTTGATCTCGCTTTCATTGTTGTTTTCGACCACGGCCACATGGAATTGCCTCGGCAACAGGATAAATGCCACAAACGAGAGCAGCGTCATAGCGAGCAGGGTGTCGATGCGTGGTTGTCGACTGAAGATTGCCGCGGTCGAGGGCCGCTGCATAGCTTCGTTGAACAGCCCTAACGGACCATCGAACATCCAAAAGGTGACGAAAATCCCGACGGCGAGGAACGCAAGGAGCTTGACGATCGATTCGGTCGCGATTGCCAACATCAACCCGTGCTGGTGCTCGGTGGCGTCAATATGACGAGTGCCGAACAGCACCGCGAAGGTTGCCATTGAGAGCGCCACGAAAAGGGCAATGTCTCCGAGCAGCGGGCGGGTAACCTCGGTGCTTGAGGTGATGTGGGCAAGAATAGTTTCGAGCGACGATGACACCGCTTTGAGCTGCAATGCGATGTAGGGGATGGTGCCAATAATGGCGATCAGGGCGACGGTAGCGGCAACCGCTTGGCCCTTGCCGTACCGTGCGGCGATGAAGTCGGCGATCGAGGTAATGTTTTGCGTCTTGGCGAGCCGTACGACTCGTATCAGCAGCGGGCCGCATAGGCCGATCATAAGAGCCGGCCCAATATAAATGGTTAGGAAATCGAATCCCGTGCGTGAAGCAAGACCAACCGACCCGAAGAAAGTCCACGATGTGCAATAAATCGCGAGCGACAATGGATAGATTAGCAGGCGGGCGCGACCCTCGCGACCGAGACTACGAGAGCGATCGCCGTAGCTCGCAATCAGGAACAGCAACCCGATGTACGCCAGCGCAACAGCGATAACGACCCAACCCTGTAGCATGAAACTCTCCAGATCGGGACCGGGCCTGGACTTGGCCAGGATTTTTCCGAACTAAATCACCACAGAACACCAGCGGGGTCTATCGGCCAAGCCAACCGCAAGACGTGCCGGTCCCCCATCCAATCATATTAAGCTATTGTAACACTAGCGCTTTTGACTTCATCCTGCGCAATTTATTGCAAAATACGTGTACGAACTGACGCCGCCTTCCAAGGGAAGCGATCATGGCTTCAGAAATCTTGCTAAGCCGCGATCTCTTCATCGTAGATGACGATACGATGATGCGCGAGGCGCCTTCGTGTTTTCCTCCCGTGTACTGTGGAAGTTCATCGCTCCACATCATGGAGAATATTCGCACGCCCGAGACGCTGCTGAGCTTGTGCGTATCGTACTTAGCGGCGCAAGGGACGCGAATCGTCAACGCCCGAAGGGCGACTTGAAATCTGTCAGTACAACAGTCTGCGTTTGACGAGGGCGCGCACTCGCGGCATTGATCACGCCCGGTAAGCCGCGGCTCAGGTTGCTCGGCTGTCTGGAAGCCCCAAGCATTGGCCGCACCTCCCACCAAAGACCGACTCGTCGTCCTGCGCCATCTCACTGAGACGCTGGGGATCGCGGCAGCTGGTGGTGCCGCCTTGGGCCTCGCCGGAGCGCCCGCCGGTTGGCTATCGGGCTCTATCCTGGCGGTTGCGGGCGCATCGATCGCCGGCCGGCCAATGCTTGTTCCCACGCTATTGATGCGCGCAATCTATATACTAATAGGTATATCGCTCGGCGCCGTGGTCACGCCCGAGACATTGCACGGCATGGCTAACTATCCTCTTAGCATAGCCGTGCTGCTGCTGGCGATGATTGTCATTTCCGTTGGCGGCGCCGGCTATCTGCGCCTTGTGCATTACTGGGGGAGGGTGGACGCGTATCTAGCAGCGGCGCCCGGCGGTATGTCACAGGTGCTGGTACTAGGTGCCGAACTTGGAGCTGACCTGCGCGCTATAGCGATTGTGCAAAGCATACGCGTGGTCGTCATAGCTGTCGGTCTGCCGGCCGGATTGGCAGTGCTTGGCCTTGTTGGTCATGCTCCGCCGAGAGTCACCGCCGTGTTGAGTGTTGCAGTACTCGATGAGCTTGCGATTCTAATAATGGTTTCGAGTGTCGTCGCGATCATTGCCTACCGTTTCCGCTTTCCCGGCGGGTTGCTCTTCGGCGCCATGCTGACCTCTGCGGTGCTGCATGGAAGTGGGCTGATCCATACTGTTATGCCATGGTGGGTTGCGAACGCCGCAATGATTGCAATGGGCGCGATTACCGGCTCGCGCTTCGCCAATACGCCACCAAGGTTGTTGTTGAATTTTATTGGCGCCGCATTCGGCTCGTTCGCGGTTGCAGTAGCGATAAGCGCCCTCTTTGCGGCTCTGCTGATCAGCGTATTATCATTGCGCGCAGCCGAAGTGATGATCGCTTTTGCCCCTGGCTCGGTTGATGCGATGATGTTGCTGGCACTGGCGCTCAACCTCGACCCGGTCTATGTCGGAGCGCATCATCTCACGCGCATCTTCTTTGTGTCATTGACAATGCCGCTTGTAGCGCGACGAACTGCGCGTTCTCTCAAAATCAGAAGCGAGCCGGCCAAGCCGCCACTCAAGCAGCCGCCGTTTCAGGATTGACCGAATTGAACGTGCAGCTATTCAGCCGCAGCGGCCCGCGATCGCAGCGGGAGGCGGAGGCGCTCCCAGACGTCCAGGAGAGCTTCAGCCAGCGCATCCACTAACGCATCGTCATGATAAGGCGACGGCGTGACGCGCAATCTTTCCATGCCGCGCGGCACGGTCGGATAATTGATAGGCTGAATGTAGATGCCATGCTCGGAGAGCAACAAATCGCTCGCTGCCTTGCAGTTCTCTGGATCGCCAACGAGCACTGGCACGATATGAGTCGCGCTCGGCATCACCGGCAAACCCGCCGAATCGAGAATGGCTTTGACGCGCGCTGCCCGTTCCTGGTGCCGCTCGCGCTCCCAACTCGACGTTTTCAGGTGGCGGATGGCGGCCGTGGCTGCAGCACAGATTGCCGGGGGCAGCGCAGTAGTGAAAATGAAACCCGGAGCATAGGAGCGCACGGCATCCACCAGCTCCTCGTTTGCTGCGATATAACCCCCGAGACAGCCGAACGCTTTAGCCAGCGTGCCCTCGATCACGTCAACGCGGGTGGTGGCCTTGTCGCGATCGCAAATGCCGCCGCCCCGCGGTCCGTACATGCCGACCGCGTGCACTTCATCGCAGTAGGTCATGGCGCCGTAACGCTCGGCGAGGTCGCAGATTGCGTGTACCGGCGCAATATCACCGTCCATGGAATAGAGGGTTTCGAACACAATCAGTTTTGGGCGTGCCGGCTCTGCAGCTTTGAGCAGTTCTTCGAGATGACCGAGATCATTGTGACGCCAGATCTGCTTTTCGCAGCCGGACTGCCGCACGCCTTCGATCATTGAATTGTGATTGAGTGCATCGGACAAGAGCAGACAATTCGGCAACAACTTGGCGATCGTCGAGATTCCAGTCTCATTCGACACGTATCCCGAGGTGAAGACCAGCGCCGCCGATTTGTCGTGCAGGTCGGCAATTTCGCGCTCCAACTCGACCAACGGATGGTTTGTGCCGGCAATATTTCGCGTGCCGCCGGCACCTGTGCCCATGCGGGCCGCAACATCGACCATGGCACCTATTACCTTTGGGTGCTGCGCCATCCCGAGATAGTCGTTTGAGCACCAGATCACGACGTCGCGCGGACCCTGCGGCGAGTGCCAGACGGCGTGTGGGAAGCGCCCAGCAATGCGTTCGAGGTCGGCAAATACCCGGTACCGCCGTTCATTCCGCAACTGGTCAAGGGCAGACGCAAAATAACTCTTGTAATCCATGGTCTTTCGTTCCCGCCCCTCGGCTCACCTTTTAGAAGGGTTCCAGGGTACTTGTCGAGGCGAGATTCGTCGCGCTGCAAATCGCGCGTTGAGCGAGGTTGATGCCGCGAATCCTATCGAAGGGTCGAGATATCTGCGCATAGCGGCAAGCGGCGGGGCGCTAACATACGGGGACTTACGTTTGACCCATCGCTGCGGCCTTCGGCGTTGACGCAACATGTCATGGCGCTGTTAAACACCACCGAAATCCTCGAGCTGCCGGGCATCTCTGGTCGCGGCTTGCATCCTGGCTCAACCGGCTGCAAAAAGTAGCACCATGAACGACAAATCGACCGGCATCGCCAATAGTCTCACGAACTATGGCGACCGCGACTTCTCTCTCTACCTGCGGCGTTCTTTCGCGCAATCGATGGGTTATTCCCGCGCGATGCTCGCGAAGCCAGTGGTCGGCATCGCATACACGCCATCTGGCTTTAACAATTGCCATCGACATTTTCCACAAATGCTGGAAGCCGTGAAGCGCGGCGTGCTGACGGCCGGCGCGTTACCGATCGAGTTTCCAACCATCTCACTGGGCGAGGTCTTCCTTAACCCGACCAGTCTCAAATTTCGGAATCTGATGTCGATCGATACTGAAGAGATGGTGCGAGCGCAGCCCATGGATGCGGTTGTGCTGATGGGCGGTTGCGACAAGACAGTGCCTGCCCAGCTGATGGGCGCGGTGTCGGCCGGAAAACCCTCCATCATGCTGGTAGCCGGCCCCATGATGACGGGGCGCCACCGCGGCGAACGGCTGGGCGCGTGCACCGATTGCCGCCGCTTCTGGGCAGAATACCGGGCGGGCAAGATCGACGACCAGGAAATTTCCGACGTCGAAGGCAAACTTGCTACCACCGCGGGCACTTGTGCTGTGATGGGCACCGCTTCAACCATGGCCTGTATTGCGGAAGCACTCGGGATGATTCTTCCCGGCACGGCTGCCATTCCGGCTGTACACGCCGATCGCCTGCGCGCAGCGGAGGCCACTGGGGCTGCTGCGGTCAAATTGATTGGGTCGCAGTTGACACCCGAGCGCATCATTAGCCGAAAATCGGTCGAGAACGCATTGAGAGTTTTGCTTGCGATCGGGGGCTCCACCAATG
Organism: Pseudolabrys sp.; assembly: GCA_035315965.1. Taxonomy (GTDB): domain Bacteria; phylum Pseudomonadota; class Alphaproteobacteria; order Rhizobiales; family Xanthobacteraceae; genus Pseudolabrys. Next base: position 2,623 of record DATFXJ010000003.1, on the reverse strand, counting down.
CCATCATACATTTGACCGCAATTGCCGGCCGCGCTGGAATCCCGATGTCGCTAGAGCGCCTCAACGAATTGTCCGATGCGACGCCAGTGCTGGTGAACCTGAAGCCAGTCGGAAATGGCTACATGGAGGATTTCTATGCCGCCGGAGGCATGGGTGCGCTTCTGCGCGAACTAAGGCTCCTTTTACACCTCGATTGCATCACAGTGACGGGTGAGACGCTCGGCGAGCGCCTTGCACACGAGGATGACGGATGGGTTGACCGCACCATTATCGCCGGGCGCAGCAAGCCGCTGGAAGCGGAAGGCGGCTTAGTCGCTTTATTTGGAAATCTGGCGCCGCAAGGCGCGATCCTCAAGCGCTCGGCCGCCGACGCCAATCTGTTCGAGCATGACGGTCGGGCTGTGGTATTTTCATCTTTGGAAGATCTCGCCGCTCGTATCGACGATCAGAATCTCGAAGTCGACGCCAAGGATATTCTGGTTTTGCAAAATGCCGGTCCACATTCGACCTCGGCCATGCCCGAGGCCGGTTACCTGCCGATTCCGAAGAAACTCGCGATCAAAGGCGTCAAAGACATGGTGCGTATTTCGGATGCTCGTATGAGCGGCACCGCATTTGGGACAATCGTGTTGCATGTGACGCCGGACAGTGCCTCGGGGGGCCCCCTTGGCCTCGCGCGAACCGGCGACCGCATCCGGCTCTCGGTGAAGCAACGCCGTATTGATCTCATGTTGGATGATGCCGAGCTTAAACGCCGCAAAGCGGCATCCAAACCTGCGGTTCGGTCGTCAACGCGCGGCTACGCGCGCCTCTATGCCCAGGAAATACTCGGTGCCGATCAAGGCTGCGATTTTGCGTTCCTTAAACCGCGCTGACCACTGAAGAGCCCAAACTTGCGCTTATCGAGCGCATGCTCGCGCGGGCCTTAGCACTAATGCCGATTAACCGTAAGCGGTTTCGGAATTTAACGCGACCACAGAACTGATCTACAAAATTGGCAAACGTCATTATGGGCCAACGCGTCCGAAAGTCATGCGTCGAGCCTTGAGCCATTTCGGCGAATATCGCAACTGGCAAGGCTAAAGCAAACATGGGTCGCATCTATTTGAGACAAAACATTTCCGGATTGGTCCGCCCAATAGTCGAAGAGAAAAGCCTACGGTTAGTCCAGCACGCACCTCATCGATCTTGGTGAAGGTGGTGGAAGAAGCAAAACGCCTCGATGCAATCCCCTACGATGTCAAGAATGTCGAACTAGGCCATCACGGCAAAGAGTGCTCGTTTGAGGCCATCTTGAAGAAGTACAAGCTTATGAATGATCCCGCGCTAGTCCTTCTCGGAAAAATCTCAATGCTGCGGATACCGACAACACGCTCTATTATCAACCGGAAGGGCCCGGACTTAAGGCAATTGCCGAAGGCTTCCGGCACCTCGGCTACAAAAACGATCACGACGTAAACGCGGCCGAGTGGATCGTCTACGATGTGCTCTATGCTTATTGCAAAAAGATGGTGCAGGCGGGAAAGCCAGATGGAGAAACTTCGAATAACTCGCGGTGCGGTAATCCGAAGGTCCCCGTAGATTTGTCGACCGGCTGACGGCGAAGGAAGCGAATGTCGATTGACACGACCCGCGCGACGCGCATCAACATCGCGTTGCTCAACATTGCTCGCGGCGTGCGAGGACTGGGCGATGGCTTTGCCAGCATTATTTTGCCTGCATACCTGTCCGCGATCGGCTTCAGTTCGGGTCAAATCGGGGTCATTGTCAGCGCATCATTGCTTGGTACGGCGTTGCTTACTTTGAGCGTCGGGTTCATTGCGCCAAGGCACGACCTCCGCAATTTCCTGCTTGGTGGCGCGGCTTTGATGGCGTGCACTGGCATTGCATTCCCCAGTGTTGATCTATTCGCCATCATCGCAATCGTCGCATTTGTTGGGACCATAAACCCGTCAACGGGTGACTTGGGTGTGCTGGTGCCGCTGGAGCACGCCATGCTGGCGCAGGCCGTGCCGGATCACGAGCGAACACGCACCTTCGCGCGATATAGCCTGATCGGCGCGCTCGCTATGGCTACCGGGTCGTTGGCCGCGGCGCTGCCTGATTTCATGAGCTCAGCCGGTATCGGCAAAGTAAACGCCTTCAAGATCATGTTCTACGTCTATGGCGTGCTCGGCCTGCTATGTGCTGCGCTCTATTGGCGCTTGCCGCATGCGCGCATGGGTGAGACGCGCTCCAGTGCTCCTCTGGGACCTTCGCGAAGAGTTGTGTACAAGCTGGCCGCGCTGTTCAGCCTCGATGCGTTCGCCGGCGGCTTCGTAGTCCAATCGCTGTTGGCGCTGTGGCTCTTCATTCGCTTCGACATGTCGCTCTCAGCTGCAAGTGTATTTTTCTTCTGGACGAGCACGCTGAGCGCATTTTCCTATCCAGTCGCCGCGTGGCTCTCTAAGCGCTTTGGCCTCGTCAATACGATGGTTTTAACCCACATCCCATCCAGTATTTTTCTGATCGCCGCAGCGCTCTCGCCGAACTTGATCCTGGCTCTCACGTTGCTGCTAGTGAGGGCTGGGCTGTCGCAAATGGATGTCCCTACGCGCACGTCTTACGTCATGGCCGTCGTGAC
>DATFXJ010000002.1:0-5633 GCA_035315965.1 Pseudolabrys sp. | reverse complement strand
CACGCGCGGTAACCACGGCCAATCGCTGGCTTTCGCCGGAACGCACGCCGGCATTGCTGTGACGATCGTAGTGCCGCACGGCAACTCGACTGAGAAAAACGCAGCGATGCGCGCATTCGGCGCCGAGCTCATCGAGCATGGCCGAGACTTCGACGAGGCGAAGGAGGCCGCCATACGGATCGCTACCGAGCGCGGACTCGAATATGGACCTTCCTTTCACCGAGACTTCGTTATTGGCGTTGCAACTTACGCGCATGAGCTGTTTTGCGCGGTCGATAATCTAGACACCGTTTACGTACCGATTGGACTAGGCTCCGGCATTTGCGGAATGATCGGCACGCGCGACGCCCTTGGGCTAAAGACAAAAATTGTAGGCGTGGTGGCCGAGGCCGCGAACGCCTATCTTCGGTCATTCTCTGCGGGCCGCGGGGTGGCGACCAACTCCGCATTGACATTCGCCGACGGAATGGCAGTGCGCGTGCCCGATCCGACTGCTCTCGAAGTTATTCGCAAGGGCGCGGAACGAATTGTCCAGGTGTCGGACGATGAAATCGCCGAGGCGATCCGGCGCATCTACAGTGCGACCCACAACTGCGCCGAGGGCGCTGGTGCCGCGGCGTTGGCAGCATTATTCAAGGAGCGCAGTCGGCTGCGAGGGCGGCGGGTAGCCGTCATCCTAACCGGACAGAACATCGATCGCACATGGATGCAGACCGTGCTGGCGGGAGGAACACCCAAAGTTTGCTGACGGACTATTTGCAGTCGAACGGGATACTTGTACGCCACCTGCTTAGTGCAAGGCAACGCTGATAGCCTCGCCGGATTGTCGACGAGGATGGCCTGTTGACCATCGATGTTGTCCAGTCGAGAAAGACCTTTAGAAGACGAGCTGCGTCTGGCACCGGTCCTTCCGTACGCGGATGCGGCCAATCAATGCCAGTGGTCGTCGATCATATGGGTCAAGAACGCCGCGGTCGAAAGCCGCGGCGGTCAAGCAGCGCGAGATAGGCTTCGAGCGGGGCAGCGGCCGGCGTGTAACTGCGCGGCTCGGCGTAAGGAAAGCGTGCGGCCGGACCAAAAATGTGGCAGTGACAGTCACAGGCACCTTGCGGTAGCGCGCCGCTCATTGAGACGAGATCCCAGCAAGTTTGGCGGCCTCGCGCATTTTCTCATAATCGGTATGAATGAATTCGGCGAAGCCATCAGGCGTCATCTGCTTGGCGGTGGCGAGTTCCGAGCCCATTTCGCGCAACTTGTCAGCTGTCGGTCCACCGGCAAGTCCTCCAGCGATTGCTTTTTGCAACTCAGCGATGATCGGAGTCGGCGTGCCTATGGGTGCAAGTACTCCAATATAGCTTTGTCCGGTGAAGTCCTTCACACCGCTCTCGATAAAGGTCGGGATGTCGGGCGCGAGCTCGGAGCGGCTGCTCGCCGCAATCGCAATGATGTGGGCCTGGCCGCCTTTGTGCAACGGCAATGCGGTGGAAAATTCCGTCATTGCTGCCTGAATACTGCCTCCGATTAGGTCCGGCATCAGCGCGCCGCCGCTACGATAGGGGACGTGCACGATGTTAGCGCCGGAAGCAGCCTTGAAACGTTCGAGCGTCATATGGGTTGCACTGCCGACACCACTGGTGGCGATGCTGAGCTGTGCCTTCTTCGACAACGCGATCAGCTCCGCGATGTTTTTGGCCTCGACTTTGTTGTTGAGGATAATGACGTGCGGGACGTAGCTGGTCAGGGCCACCGGCGCGAAATCTTTTAGTGGATCGTAACCGAGTTTGGCCTGCACAAAGGGATTGACTGTCAGTGGTCCGTTCGAGCCGACCAGCAAGGTGTAGCCGTCGGGTGCCGAGCGCGCCACGGTTTCAGCCCCGATGCTGCCGCCGGCTCCACCACGATTGTCGACTACTACCGGTTGACCCAGGGCACTCGAAATGCGCTCGCCGACTAGGCGCCCCACGATGTCAGCATTGCCGCCGGCGGCAAACGGCACAATCAGTCGGATCGGCCGATCGGGATACTTCGCAAAGGCTTCGCGCGGCAGCAGCACTAGGACGGAAGTAAATCCAAGGCTGGCGATAAGCCTGCGTCGTGAAGTCGACATGGAAGTCCTTGTAAAGCATTCCTGCATGAATCATTCCCCTTTGGCACTCGCCGTCGCCGCAAGTCTCGCGCGGAGTTCTGTCTTGAGCACCTTGCCATAATTGTTCTTCGGCAACCCAATTTCGAAGATATAGGACTTCGGCCGCTTGAAGCGGGCGATGTGTTCAAGACAGTGGCGATCAAGGTCGGTCGTTTCGAGCTTGGCGCCAGGCTTTGCCACGACGAAGGCAACAACGTCCTCGCCCCATTCCTCGCTTGGCCGTCCCACGACCGACACCTCACGAACCGCTGGATGCAGGAGCAGTACTTCCTCCACTTCACGCGGGTAGATGTTCGTGCCGCCGGAAATGATAACGTCCTTGGATCGGTCTTTCAGCGTGAGGAAGCCGTCATCATCCATTGATCCAATATCCCCGGTCCAAAGCCAGCCATCGCGGATCGTCTTGGCTGTCGCTTCTGGATTGCGCCAATAGCCAAGCATGACGGGTGCGCCACGGACCAGAATTTCACCGGCTTCTCCCACAGGGAGCTCGAGCTCGTGCCCGTCTTCGTCTCCGATGCGAACCTCGACACAAGATTGGGCAATGCCGACGGATCCAAGCCGCTCGCGCCAGCGCGGGTGACTGCGGTCGGCAACCAGCGCGCGCGACAGCGCCGTGATTGTCATTGGGCTCTCGCCCTGACCGTATATCTGGACAAAGCGCGGACCCATCACCGCGACAGCTTCTTCAATATCGGCAACGTACATTGGTCCACCCCCATAGATGATGGTGCGAATGCCGTCGCCTCTCGATCCTTCAGTTTTTGCCCTGTCAACCAAACGGCGCACCATCGTCGGCGCCGCGAACATTGAAATATCCCGCAGCGAACGCGCGAGAGCGAGTACTTCATCTGCCTCAAATCCACCAGACTCGGGCACGACGTGGCGAGCGCCGCGTATGACATGCATGAAGTTATAAAGGCCGGCCCCATGGGACATCGGTGCTGCATAAAGAGTCGCATCAGCGGTGCGTACCTCGTCCACATCCACGAAATAGCTGAACGCCATGGCGTGCAGGTTGCCATTGGAAATCATCACCCCCTTCGGCTTGCCAGTGGTTCCGGAGGTATAGAAGAGCCACGCCAGATCATCACGCGTGCGTGACACCGGGGCCGGCATTGGCTCCGAAGTACGCAACGCGGCGAATTCCCTGCTCTCAATGGCGAAGACGGCAGCAAGTCCTGGCAATCTTTCGATCAAAGGAATTAACGCGGCCGCAGCCGCGTCGGAAACGAAAACTGCCTTGGCCTCAGCATGCTCGATAATCCATGCGGCTTCTTTCGCATGAAGTTTGAAATTAATTGGCACGACAGCAGCACCAGCAAACCAGGTAGCATAGAGCAGCTCGAGATATTCAACACAATTCGACATGACGATCGCGACGCGATCTCCAGAACCGATGCGCAAGCGATCCTGCAGCGCGGAAGCGAGACTGGCAACTCGGCGGGCAAATTCGGCGTAGTCAGCCCTGAGGTTTTTGCCACTAAGAAGCGCCGGCGCATTTGGCAAACGATGCGCTGTACGAACCAACCACTGCGCGAGATTCATGACAGTCCTAGATTGCCGCTGTCTGTACCCAAAATTTAAACCCGCAGATAATGATGATGAAGTCCAGTAGAGTGGTAGAAAAGACGGTTGAAGGGTTTGTTCCTAATGGAAAAAATTATCAGCGAACTCAATGCATAATTTGATAACTGATCTTTCATCAGTCACATGTTTTTATTTTTCCTGCTTAGTCTTCAGCTGCGCTTCGTTCGCAGTAATGAATGCCCGGATGTCGTCTGACACGTCTAGCAGCTTCAGCCATTGTTCTTTATATAGGGTTACGGGGAAGCGGCCCAAGCCGTAGATCGAGACTGCTCCTTTCTCACTTACCTTCATGCGAATGCCGGAAACCGCCCCCTTTTTGAGGGCTGCATTTTCTTTGCGGAGACGTTCGATTTCGGCTTTCAGGTCCTCGTCAGACATGGCCTTTCCCAATTTGTCTAGCGACCCGGAAGGGTAACAGCTCTGGTACGTCGTTTATATTTTCCATTCTGACTAACTGCAATGCGCCCCTCAAGGGAGAATAGCGGACCTAGCGACTTTGGTTTTGGACTAGTACGATAAAGGCCAGGTTGGGGGACCAAACTTGGCAATTTGGACAGATCAAAAACAAACGCCGCAAATTTTGAAGGCGGCGAATGAATGGCGTCAGCGCTGCCTCCTGCACGTTGGCAGTATATTTTCAGACCGAAATCTTTGGACAAAACAAAATATTAGCAACCTACGGAAGCTGTTTTCAGGGGGGACAGCTCTCTCGAAACAGTTGCAACTAACTTGCCGATGAGGCTCCATTCACACTAACGGCAACGGTCATGCCAATTTCTGAATATTTCGCTAGCACGTACCGAGAAGCCCGCAACAAGTTTCTAGAGGCCGCCCACACGGCAGGAGCCAAATTAACCCACTACACTCTTCCGAATCTCCGCGGTCCAGAAAATGAGGAGCTTGTTCTCGATGTTGCGCGGCTCGGTCCAGATAATCCTGCTAAGATTCTAATGCTAATCTCTGCCACACATGGGGTCGAGGGATTCTGTGGGTCCGGGTGTCAAGTCGGCTATCTAACGGATCAATTATACAATGTGCTGCCTGCCAATTCGGGAGCAATATTGATTCATGCGCTAAACCCATTTGGTTTCGCATGGCTTCGCCGTGTAAACGAGGACAACATCGACCTGAATCGCAACTTTCAGGATTTCTCGAAGGAGCTCCCTTCGTCATCCTCTTATGAACCGCTTCACAATTGGCTGATTCCAGCAAACTGGGACGGCGACGACCGACGCACCGCTGACACCGCGCTGAATAATTACATCGCAAAGTTTGGAATTAAGAAGTTTCAGGCCGCTGTTTCAGGGGGCCAATACTCTCGTCCGACCGGGCTATTTTATGGAGGGACCAGAGAGAGTTGGTCAAATCGGGTCTTTCACGAAATTCTCGGCCAGCATATCTCACCCGCTACGAAAAAGATCGCCGTGCTAGATTTTCACACCGGCCTTGGAGAACCTGGATTCGGAGAGCCAATTTATCTCGGCACCGACGAAGAGGGTTTCAAACGAGCAAGGGAACGGTATGGCGACGAAGTAAAAAGTACCGAAAAGGGTACCTCTGTTTCTACAGTTGTCACCGGTTCTGTTGCCGACGCGTTCCATGGCCAATCATCTCATCTTGAGGTGACCTATTTGGCGCTTGAATTTGGAACGCAACCGAGTTGGGAGGTTTTGACCGCTCTGCGTGCGGACCACTGGTTGCATGCCGTTCCTAACCGCGTCACGGGGTTGCGCGACGGAGTCAAGCGCCAAATTCGTGACGCGTTCTATATCGATGCTCCATGGTGGAAGGCCGCCGTTTATGGACGATCAGCCGACTTCGCATTGCGAGCAACTCGTGCACTTGGCAATTCGTAACGTCATATTGCGAATACCATGAGCGATTTCTCATCGGCCGC
>DATFXJ010000001.1:0-32182 GCA_035315965.1 Pseudolabrys sp. | reverse complement strand
TCTGTAGATGCGGCCGGCGACATCGTTTACCTCAACGCGACGCTTGCGGCCTGGCTTGATCAAGACCTTGCTCAGGTAGGCGCGGGCTCGCTCAAACTCGGCGACATCATCGCGGGCGAAGGGGCCGCACTTCTCACCATGCTGAACGCCGCTCCAGGAGAAGTAAGGACAGAGGTATTCGATCTCGATCTCAGGACTCGCGGTGGCAAGCCGGTCCCTGTCCGGTTGTTTCACAAAGTTGCGTTTGGCGCCGATGGAGCGCCAGGCGCTTCGCGCACACTTGCCGTCAACCGTGCCAAAGGAGAGGGCAGTGATTCTCAGCGGGCTGCTGAAGTTCGATTCATGCGATTTTTTCAAAATACTCCGATGGCGATTGCCACGGTGGACAAGACTGGTCGCATCGGGCGCAGCAATGCGCGTTTCGCAACGACCTTCGAGGGACTTCTCAAAAGCGACGAGCGTTCCATTTTGTCGGTGGTGATTGAGCGTGACAGACCTGTGCTCGAAGCCGCGATTCGCAAAGCCGCGGAAAGCCAAAGCGACATCGCCCCAGTCGAGGCTGCATTGACGGGCAGCACCGAGCGCTGGGCGAACTTTTTTGTGGTTGCCGTCGAGGAAGATGATCGCGACGGTGAGGCTGCCATCGTTTATGCGTTGGAAACGACTTCGCAAAGGACGCTCGAGAACCGTGTTCAGCAGCAGCAAAAGATGGAATCGGTCGGGCAACTCGCCGGCGGCATCGCTCACGATTTCAACAATGTCCTGTCAGCCATCATGCTGGCGACCGACTTTTTGCTCAACGCCCACAAGCCGACCGATCCGTCCTTCAAGGACATCATGCAGATCAAGCAGAATGCCAATCGTGCGGCGGCGCTCGTACGGCAATTGCTAGCCTTCTCGCGAAAACAGACATTGCGACTGCAAGTGCTTGACCTGGGCGAGACACTGAGCGACCTCGGGATACTTCTCAAGCGGCTGATCGGGGAAAAAGTCACGTTAGAAATCGTCCACGGTCGAGATTTATGGCCGGTCAAGGTCGACATTTCGCAATTCGAGCAGGTGATCGTAAACCTCGCGGTGAACGCTCGCGATGCTATGCCAGACGGCGGTAAGCTTACCGTGCGCACCACGAACGTTTCAGCCGAGGAATGCGACAACTTTGCCTACAAAGGCATGCCCAAAGCCGACTATGTGCTGGTCGAAGTGAGTGACAGCGGCACCGGCATCCCAGCCGAGATAATAGACAAGATTTTCGAGCCGTTCTTTACTACCAAAGATGTTGGAAAGGGCACAGGCCTCGGACTTTCCACGGTTTACGGGATAGTTAAACAGACTGGCGGCTTTATCTACGCGGACTCAGAGCCGGGCGGGACAACTTTCCGTATTTTCTTGCCGCGCCATCTCCCCGGCGCCGAAGAAGTCCTCGCTCAAATTCCGGCAGGGCAGTCACCGGCAATCGCTGGTGCCCTGGTTGCCGCCGACACAATGGCGCGTGCAGCCACGGCGGATCTGACGGGGCAAGGCACTATCCTGCTGGTCGAAGATGAGGAAGGGTTACGCGCTCTGAATGCACGCGGGCTCACTTCGCGCGGGTACACGGTGCTGGAAGCTGGAAATGGCCGCGAGGCGATCGAGGCCTTCGATAGGCATGGCCACGTCGACTTGGTCGTGTCAGACGTCGTGATGCCGGGTATGGACGGGCCGACGCTGCTCAAGGAATTGCGCGGGCGCAATCCGGAGATTAAAATTATTTTCGTGTCCGGTTATGCTGAAGAGGCATTCAGCAAGAACTTGCCCAGCGAGGAACAATATACGTTTCTCGCCAAGCCGTTCACGCTCAAGCAGCTCGTCGCCGAGGTAAAGAAGACTCTAATGTAGTAGCCGGTCTAGACGCGACCGGTCAGCGCCAGGATTAGAACGACGATCAAAATCACGCCGAGAATACCGGACGGGCCATAACCCCAGCCGGAGCTATAGCCCCACCGCGGGAACGCCCCGATCAAGGCCAGGATCAGCAATATAACAAGAATGGTACTGAGCATGGTGCGCCCCATAGGTTATTGATGCGGCCGGATGCCGACCTTTGTAAGATTCCCGCAACAACGATCTGATCGATGCTTTAGTTCCCGTGCCGAACTCTTACCGGCACAGGCGGATCGGACGCACCTTGTCGAGGATAACCGACCGTATACCGCAGCTCGAGCATCGCGCCAGCTGGGGCGCTATTGATGTCAACGTCGTTGCGGACAAGCGCGGGATCGATCTTTCATTGAACTGAGATTGCTGACCCGCGAGGGTTTGGCAAACGCTGGTACCGCCAAAGCCAAAATCATCGCCGTAACCGTTAAGCTTTTCATCGGCCAGCTTCCTTAGTTTTCAGGAAGGCAATTGCCGGCCAGCCACGCCGTTCCGGGTGAACTGCCGTGATAATTCGCCCGCGACTTTGTGGCGCGTCCCGCCCCCTTACAAATCGACCGACCTATACATATTCTCCTGCCCGCCATTTGCCGGGAGGGCTACGATGATCCGACACCGCTTTGTTATCGCGATTGCCGCGATGGCTGCCGCGTGTTTGCTGATTGCCGCCGATGCGCATGCGCGCGCCGGCGGAGGATTCTCCGGCGGCAGCCGCGGAACACGCACTTTCTCTGCGCCTCCGGTTACGCAAACGGCGCCGAACTCAGCCGCGCCTATGCAGCGTACACTCGCGCAGCCTGGGAACTCCAACACGGCCGGCCGCGCGGCGACACCTCCGGGTCTCTTTGGTGGCGGGCTGCTCGGCGGTCTTGCCGGCGGCTTCCTTGGTGCGGGCTTGTTCGGCCTGCTGTTTGGGCATGGATTTGTTGGCGGCATGGGCGGCTTTGCTTCTTTCCTCGGCCTGATGTTGCAGGTGGCATTGGTCGTGATCGTTGCGCGGCTGCTTTTCGGTTGGTGGCAGCGGCGTAACGCGCCGGCTCCGGCTTACGCGGCTGCACATCCGGTTACCGGCCATTCCTTCAGCGGTCTCGGCGGGATGCTCGGAGGGAATGCATTAGCCGACAAGGCGCTCACAATCGCGAAATCGGATTACGATGACTTCGAGCGATTGCTCGTTGAAATTCAGACCGCCTATTCAGCCGAGGATCTGAATGCGCTGCGGGCGAAAGTAACGCCGGAAATGTTGTCTTATTTCTCTGAGCAGCTCGCCGAGAATGCGAGCCGCGGTCTTGTCAACAAGATCACTGACGTCAGACTCGAGCAGGGTGACCTTGCGGAAGCCTGGAACGAAAGCGGCGTTGAATATGCGACGGTTGCCATGCGCTTTGCGCTCAACGATCGGATGGTAGAGCGCTCGAGCGGCCACACTGTGGAAGGAGGCGAACCCGGTGAGGTCACAGAGCTATGGACCTTTATGCGCGCGCGGGGAGGCAGCTGGCTGCTATCGGCGATTCAGCAGACATAACCATCAACGGCGCTCCGTGAAAGCACGAGGCGGCGCCTCGTTATTTTCCGCACATATAGCCTGACGCTCGCCACAATTCGCTAAGGCGGCTGTGTTTTCACAATCTATTAGCAAATCAAGACCAAAGCCGACCGTGGGCCGGCATGTTGTCATTACGAATTCATAAAACGCTATCTGATTTTTGCGGTTGCGTGCGGAACCGTTGACGTTCCATCGAAATCCGTCTATGTCGCCGCCGCAACCTGGTTTTCGGCCTCAACTTGCTGCCACGCTCCCGGTTTTGGGATGCGCCTCAAGTGAACTCCCAAAAACTCGGCTTGTGACCGCCAACGCGATAGACGCGTGGGCGTTCTACAGGAAGCGTGAAAGGAAACTCTTGATGCCTGTCGGAACGGTGAAATTTTTCAATACGCAAAAGGGCTACGGCTTCATTCAGCCGGACGATGGTTCGAAGGATGTCTTCGTGCATATCACGGCAGTGGAGCGCGCGGGCATGCGCTCTTTGAATGAGGGCCAGAAGGTCAGCTTCGAAATTGTAACCGAACGCGGCAAGCAGGCCGCTGGCAATCTGCAGCTGGTCTGACCCGTGTTGGCCTTGAAGAAAAAGCCCGGCGGTGACGCCGGGCTTTTTATTTGTGCCAAGGGAAAGATACCGCTCTGTCTATCGAAGCTGAGCCTGGATGTTGTAATGAGCCTGGATGTTGTAAATTATACAAGTTTATACGGCGCACGCTACGCGTCGCGAAGCATCGCTTCAATGCTCCTCAGGGAATTTGGCCCACACTGTAGTCTCGAACGCCAAACGGCGCCACAGCCTTCAGAAATTGCATGAACGACAAATTGGAAGAACTGTCCTTCACCTATTTTCCGGAAAACTATCGGTGGTCGCACGGTCTGCTGATCGGCCTCAATATGGCGCCGTGGGGCGGAGCAGAAATAGGAGAGGTCAATCGGATCGGACTCAGACTTAAAAAATGCGTTGGTGACGACGACAGTTGGTTTTATGAATGGTCACGCGAAGCACGTAGCGTGGAAGAACGGGGTCGCGAACGCATTCGCGATGGTAAAACGGCGAGCGGGGCTCAATATCTGCAGCGCGCGAGTGCGTATTATCACGTTGGCGAGCGCTTCCTGCAGCCGAAGAGCGAGAAGGGGCTCGATGCTTTTATGCGGGGCGTGAGGTGTTTCCGGGATGCGGCAAAGCATTTTAAGCGACCGCGCGTGGAGCACGTCGAGATTCCGTATGAAGGCGCGAGTCTTCCCGCGCTTTACGTTCATGCTGAGTCGCAGAGCGGCAAAGTGCCGGCCGTGGTCTTCTTCGACGGCCTCGATGTCACCAAAGAGATTCAATACTTCAAGGGCGTGCCGGATCTCGTTGCGCGCGGCATAGCGTGTCTGATCGTGGATGGTCCGGGAAATGGTGAAAGCATCCGCCTTCGCGGACTCTATTTACGTCACGACACAGAACACTATGCAACGCCAGTTTGGGAATATCTTGCATCCCGACCCGAAATCGATGCGAAGCGCATTGGTGTTATGGCGATCAGCCTTGGTGGCTATTACGCGCCACGCGCGGCAGCGTTCGAGCAACGCTACGCTTGCTGCCTCGCCTGGGGGGCTCAGTGGGACTATCAGAAAATCTGGCGGGACCGATTCGAGCGGCTGGCGCGAGCAGACACGCCATCGCTTTCCGTCGCTGCGCAGCACATTTCGTGGGTTCTGAATGTCACGTCACAAGATGACGTGATCAAGTGTCTCGAGCCATTCAAGCTTGATGGTGTGGTGCAAAAAATAAGTTGCCCGTTTTTGATGCTTCATGGCGAAGGCGATGAGCAGATCCCGCTAAGCGAGGCGCAGAAATGCTTCGACGCCGTGGGCTCGAAACAAAAGACCATGAAGATCTTCACGCGCGGAGAGGGCGGGTATCACCATTGCCAGATCGACAACCAGAGCATCTGCTCGGCCTATATGTGGGATTGGCTCGAGCAGGTATTGCGGCCCGCGCGCTGAGCTTAGTGCTCTCCCTTCCGGGACGCAGCCGTAAGGCTCTCGCCGCTGGCATGACGATCTATTGCGTGACCTGAATATTGTTGTCGCGGATGATCTGACCCCAACGCTCAGTCTCGCTCTTCATCATCGCGCTGGCTGCCTCAAGCGACCGTTGATCTTTAGGGAACGGCGTGAAGCCCTGGTCTGCCCAGGTCTTGATGATTTCCGAATCGGATACTGCGTCCTGTAAAGCAGCATTGAGTGTCTTGACCACCTCTGGCGGCGTTCCGGTCGGCGCGAACATCGCTTGCCAATAAACAATTTCGAATTTTGGCCCAAAAGCATCGACTAGACTTTCGGCGGTCGGCAGCTGCGGCGACTTCTCCTTCGAGGTGATCGCGTAGGCCTTCAATTTTCCAGCCGCTACATGCGGCGCGACCGATTGCGGTGTGCCAACGAACAGATCCACATGGTCGCCTAATAGGTCGTTCATCGCCGGCGCCGCGCCGCGATAAGGGATGAAATCGATCTCGATCTTGGCTTCTTGGGCAAACAGCGCGGAGGTGAGGTGTCCGGTCGTGCCATAGCCAGGCAGCGCCTCCTTCAAGCGTTCTTTCTTCATCAGGGCAATAAGATCTTTCAGGTTGTTGGGCGCAAGGCCGGGACGGCCCACCAGCACTAGCGGATTTTTGTTGACGAGCATGACCGCGACGATGTCTTTCGCGGTGTCAAAGGGTAAATTCTTCAATAGGGTAACGTTCGCCGCGATCTGCAAGTTGTGCAGCAACAGTGTGTAGCCGTCGGGCGCCGCCTTTGCCAGGCGGTTGGTGGCGATGACCGTGCTGGCGCCGGTGACGTTCTCGACGATGAAGCTCTGGCCCAGCTTCTTCGACAAGAAATTCGCAACCACGCGCGCTGTCTCGTCGGTCGGCCCGCCGGCAGGATACGGCACAATAATGGTGACGGTACGGATCGGATATTGCTGCGCCTCGGTGTGCGCCACGAGCGCAAACAGGCAAGCGACCGCCACCGCCACGGCAGCAATACGCCTCAGCACAGACTCCTCCCACTTGTTATTTTGGGAAAGCTTACGCCGCAGGAATGATTGGCAACAAGAGGTATGGCTGCCGGCCGCCGGCGAAATGCAGTGTGTTACGGCAATCGAAAACCTCTGGTCGCCGGTCGTCCTGGTCGATATGGAGGAACGGCCCGACGCCTTTCATCGGATAGGGGGCGTTCGGCAAAGCGGCGTCGTGGCCGTCGACTTCGTAGTCCTTGCCGCGCACCGTTAGAGCGACCCGATAATTTGCGGGCACCACGATCGAGGTCGGCCAGATCTCAATGTCGAGCTCGACAGGCTCGCCGGGCGTGAGCGGCCAGTTTTCATCGTGCGTATGCCAGGGTCGGTAAGGCCGAGAGAGCTCCGGGTCCAGCTTGCGGTGCGATGCGCGGAGCCAGCCCAGTCCCACTGGAACGCGCGGATCGTTGGAGCCGATGAAGGTGACTTCCTTGCCTGAGGGATGGAATACGCGCAGCACCAAGAACAGGTCGGCATCGGTTGTCTCCGAAGAGACCCATAGCTTGGCCGCAACCGGGCCGGTGAACTCGAGGCTGTTTGTCAAGGGGGGCGTGCTGAAGGTGAGACCATCGCCGCTCGTCTCATAGTTTAGTGTCGCGGATTGCGAAGGCATATCGGGCTCTAATTGCAATCCATCCGGTTGCAAGAAATACTTCGTCCACCGTGTACGCGCGAGCGGCCATTCGTTCTCGCCCCGCAGCACAAATTTCTCACCCGGGTAACGGATATTGAGCGACACGCGGGGCTGCCTGGCCCAACCTGTATCCTCTCCTTTGAGGAAGTGGCCGAAGAAGCGTTTCTGCAAAGCCTCGCCATAGTTGCTGTAGAAGTGCGTGAAGTGCGTACCGCCGTGCACTTCAAGCCACTTTTGTGTGGATCCGGCCCGCAACCAGCCTTCAAAGTTGCCGCGCGTATGCAGACCCATGCCGCCCCAGTTGCCGGCGGACAGCAGCGGCGTTTTGATTTTCTCAAATTCAGCGGTGCGAGCTACGTAATAATCGTCGAGCATCCCGCGGCGCTTGGCCTCGCCAGGTGTGTCCGCGCAATTCCTAGTGAGCTCGTCCTTGGATAGCGTCACCGGTCCGGCGACCCATTCGCCCGTAACGACGCTTTTCGCGCCGCGCATGCCGATGCCATGCTGCACGCTTGCCACCTGACGCGGATACCAGCCGTTGAGAAAGTCGCTGAGGATGCCACCGTGCCGGCACAGCTCTCGGTAATAGTCGGACGAGCCCTCCCATATACACATCGCTGCCAGATGGGGTGGTCTGAGTGCGCCGACATTCCATTGGTTCATCGCATAATATGAAATGCCGTTGATGCCCACTTTGCCGTTGCTCCACGGGTGCGTCCCGGCCCATTCGACGCACTGATAGAGGTCTTGCGCCTCACGCGTCGACCACACGTCGAGATAGCCAGGCGAGCGCCCCGCGCCACGCGAGTCCACGCGAACGCATGCATAGCCGTCCGGCACCCATTTTTCCGGGTCAACGAGCTCCCAGTTCTGATACTTGTTGGTTGAAGCCTGAAGCACCTCGGGTGCAGCTTTGGTCAACCGCGCCCAATTGCCTTTGTAGCCTTCCTGGAATGACAACCCTTTCGCGTATGGGCCGTAACTCAAAATGACGGGGTGCCTGCTTTCGATGACCGGGCGAAAAATATCGGCCCGCAGAACGATACCGTCATCCATCGGGACAGGAACATCCCAATCAATTCGCATGTCGTCTCGGATTTCGCTTTTCCGTGGGTCCATATACGAACTTCGAAATGATGGTGACGAGTTTTTTTATGAGCGTCAGGCTAGACTATTGCAACTAACAGAGTTCGCAGGACGCTGCGTCGACATCGGGAGGAGTGGATATGGACATCATTGCTTGCGGATCGCGGCCCTCGCGCAGGATGAGCGCGCCGAGCTTCACCGGAACGGCTTGGCAGGATCCCATCATTCAGGCGCCGGATCCTGCGCGCATTCGATCGGCGTGGGTGCGCTTCGAACCTGGCGCGCGGACAGCATGGCACACTCATCCGCTCGGTCAGACACTTTTTATCACCTCGGGAATCGGTTGGGTGCAGACCTGGGGCGGTCCTGTAAAGGAAATCCGAGCCGGCGACACCGTCTGGATTCCGCCTGGCGAAAAGCACTGGCATGGCGCAACCGCTGAGCACGGTATGGAACATATTGCCATGCAGGAGGCTCAAGGCGGTGAGCATGTGACTTGGCTCGAGCCGGTGACCGATCAGCAGTATTCCAGCAAGGCCGCGGGTTGATTCTCGACATCAAGCGCGCGTGATCACCGGAATAGCGGAATAGGGCTGGTGTTCTGTCCTGGCGAAGGCGGGCACGGGGCCCGCGCCAATGTCGGGAGGTAAACCAATGTCGGGAGGTAATAAGATGACTGCTGCTCGGATGGGCGTGCCATTAATAGCGGGTCTGGCCCTTTTTGTGTTTGCTGCGCAGGCGCAACAGGCCAACTTGACATTCTTTGTAACCAGTGTTGGCACCGGTAAGGGTGCTGACCTTGGCGGACTCGCCGGCGCAGACCAGCATTGCCAGCAGCTCGCTACATCTGTCGGCGCGGGCGCAAAGACCTGGCACGCCTATTTATCAACGCAAGGCAACGGCGCCGTGAATGCTCGCGATCGCATCGGCAAAGGTCCTTGGGTTAACGCTAAAGGCGCAACGATTGCTAAAGACATCGCAGAGTTGCACGGCGCAAACAACATGACCAAGCAAACGGTCCTAACGGAAAAGGGCGGTATCAACAACGGCCGCGGCGATACTCCGAACCGGCACGATATTCTCACGGGCTCACAGCCAGACGGCACAGCCTTCGCGGGGGGAGAGGATCGCACCTGCAAGAACTACACGAGCAGCACACAAGGCGCAGTCATGCTCGGTCACGCCGACCGTCAGGGGCTGGGCGACGATGACGCTTCCAAATCATGGAATTCGTCGCACCCCTCGCGCGGGCCGGACGGCGGCTGTTCCCAGGCTGACCTGCGCAGCACAGGCGGCGACGGATTGTTCTACTGCTTCGCAATCAATTAGGTGAGGCATAGAAATACCAGAGACGCCGGCGGAAGCGCTGGCGTCTCTGGTTTTTTCGGACGAATCGTCCATGCTATCGATGCTGGGGAATCAACCGTGTGGTTGGCTCCGAAAAATCGGTGCGGCTGTTCCACACCGGCAAGGATCATCGTTCCCCCTTGAAGTCACTCTCGGGCGCGCGCAGATAGTCAGCTTTTTCTGGGTGATCCGATGCGTTATCAGCTCTTCTACTGGCCTGAGATCCAGGGCCGCGGCGAATTTGTGCGGCTTGCGCTGGAGGATGCGGGCGCCGCCTACGAAGACGTGGCGCGCAAATCCGGCGGCACGGACCGCATGATGGCAATGTTAAATGGCCTGCACGACAAGCGTCCGCCATATGCACCGCCCTTCCTGAAGGTCGGCAAATTAGTAATCGCGCAGGTGGCCAATATTTTATTTTACCTGGGACCGCGCCTGAAGCTTGGTCCACGCGACGAAGAAGATCGTCTCTGGCTGCATCAGCTGCAGCTCACCATCACCGACTTCGTGAAGGAAATCCACGATACACATCACCCCGTCGGCTCAGGTCTTTATTACGAGGACCAAAAGCGGGAAGCGAAACGGTACGCTGAGAACTTTCTTGACGAAAGGGTGCCGAAATATCTGAGCTATTTTGAAATGGTGCTGAAAAAGAGCGGGGGCCCTTTTCTGCTCGGCCGCAAAACGACCTATATTGACCTTTCGATCTTCCAGCTGATCGAAGGCCTGCGTTATGCTTTTCCGCAGGCGATGAAAGATATCGAGAGAAAAACTGCGGGTCTTGTTGACGTGCGTGACAAGGTTGCCATCCGGCCGGGCATCAAGGCCTATCTCGCGTCGCCACGTCGGATCGCTTTCAATGAGATGGGAATATTCCGGCACTATCCGGAGCTTGATCGGTAGCTGGTTGCTCCAGTTAGCGCTACGCGAAGGTAGCGTCTTTCCGGCGGTGGTCACGGACTTTGCCGATACGAACTTAAAGACACGCTCGGTTGATCCAAATTGTGAATCGTCCCGCACGCACCAACACATTGCCGACCCCCAAATGAACGGTCGCGCCATCAAGGTCCATATCGATCTCCCCTGGCATCACCAGGCGGCAGGAACGATATAGCTAGCGTGTGCGGCGGCCGCGCTTGCGCATGCGCGCAAAGCGCGCCGCCCGCCGTTTCTTCAAGGCGCGTGCTTGGCGTTGTTTGCGTGCCCGACGCCCCCGGCAGAGGGCGCATTGGCAGCGTGAGCGTCCGATCAAGTACTTCAGGTAGTCGTTCCCGTAATCGTAGGTAATTTCCTCGTCCGGCTTGATATTGCGCAGCGCCCGGATAAACACGCGGCCTCCATAGGTGTAGGTATCGGCGTTTGGATTGCAGGAATGATTAGCGTAGCGCGCCATGTTGTTGCGGGGGGTTCCGTCGATCGTGACCCGGGGGTTGATCTCGTAGAGGTACCGGTTGCCACGACGTTCGAGCCGGGCGGCTTCCTCGGCGTCCACGCGTGGGCCTTTGTATTCCGCGATTTTTTCACTTTTTTTGATCGGCCTCATGGCAAACAAGCCAAGGCCTGTAACCGAGCGGCCGACACGGAACGATCTTCTGGGCATGGTAGAACGGGAGGATAACGACGGAGGACTGCGGATGGCAGATGAAACCCCGCAGGTCAATCGCCCGTCGACCTATTGTAGCAGGGGATCCTTAAACCAGCCCGCTTAATAGGCCCATTGGCAATCGCGGCAAGACTCAGTTGATGTGACCGAGTAACATTTTCAACACGGACTGCGCTGGTGTCCAGTAGATGATTTCAACATCGATCGCATCTACGGCCCGAAACATCTATGGCGAAAACGTCAACCGGACGACGCTGGCGACGATGTCTCGCTTTCACGTGGGGCAGTAAATGGCCACCTAGAAACCATAGACCATGATGCCGATGAGGAAGATAACAAAACCGACCCATTTGAATAGCGCCGGCAAGCATACCAGCAGAGTCGCGAGCGGAAGCCGCCTGTCCTTAAGCGCCAGCAGCGCGGCAGCCAGTGTTACTGCCGGAGCCGCAAGGTAGAGAAGGAACTCCTCAACGCCGCCAAAGTCGGGCGAGAGGCTGACGCCGTGGATCGCAATCGACGGCAAACCATCGATGACCCAGACAATGAGGGTGAGCGCAGCCAAGGCTAGGATGGCGTAGCGGATATTGCCTAATGCGGCGAAGATCAGCGCGGCACCGGCGAGCAGCGGCGACAGCGCGAGCTTGATGCTGGTGAGCCCTTGCGCGAAACGGAGAAACGCTGTCTCGTGTTGATATTCGGTGAAGATATTCTGTACGCTGGAGAGCCCATCCAGAAATTCAAGCGCTGCGAAAAGAACGAGGAACACGCGCAGCAAGCGATGTGACGGCGCGGCGTCCGCGTTCGCGAGTGTTGTCATCAAGCCCCTATGCCCGGTCCGAACTATACGCCAAAAATCCGGGGCCGTGCCCACTTGGAAATGAGTAGTATAAAGCGCAAGGCGCGACGAAAGGAATCCGGCATGGTGTCACGAACGGCCGCTGAGCGCTGGCCTGAGTTGCCTTATGCCGCGTGGAAGGATACTCGCGATACGCTGCATTTGTGGACGCAAGTGGTCGGCAAGGTCCGGCTGGCACTGACACCATGGCTCAATCACTCGTGGCATGTAGCGCTCTATGTGACCGCGCGCGGGCTGACCACCTCTCCAATTCCGTGGCGAGGCGTCAGCTTTCAGATCGATTTCGATTTCATCGACCATGTGCTGTGGGTGAGAACAAGCGAGGGACATTTCCGTCAGCTCATACTCAAGCCGATGAGCGTGGCCGAATTCTACGAAGATATGCTAATCGCGCTGCGCGAACTCGGCATAGAGGCGCAGATCACGACCATGCCGTGCGAGATCGCCGACTGCGTTCCATTCGAGCAGGACACGCTGCATGCGACTTATGATGCCGAATACGCCAACCGCTTCTGGCACGTGTTGCTCTCGGCAAGCGAGGTGTTCGCCTATTTCCGCACCGGCTTTCTCGGCAAGACGAGCCCCGTGCATTTTTTCTGGGGCAGTTTTGATTTGGCCGTAACGCGCTTTTCCGGCCGAGCGGCGCCCCGGCATCCGGGCGGCGTGCCACATTTGCCAAACTCTGTTGCGCAGGAGGCTTATTCGCACGAAGTATCGAGCGCCGGCTTCTGGCCGGGCGGCGGCGGTCCAATCGATTACGCGGCTTTCTATTCTTACGCCTATCCCGCACCGGAAGGATTCAGTGCTGCGCGCACGCTGCCGAAGGAGGCGTTTTTCAGTAGGGGGCTTGGCGAGTTTCTTTTGCCCTACGACGCTGTGCGCACCGCACGCGATCCGGACACGGCGCTTCTCGAGTTTTTGCAAAGCACTTACGAAGCTGCGGCGAAATTGGGGAAATGGGATCGCAAGGCGCTGGAGTGTGGTTTGGGAGAAAGG
Source organism: Pseudolabrys sp. (assembly GCA_035315965.1). Lineage (GTDB taxonomy): Bacteria > Pseudomonadota > Alphaproteobacteria > Rhizobiales > Xanthobacteraceae > Pseudolabrys. The sequence goes on along the minus strand of DATFXJ010000001.1, from coordinate 19,151 downwards.
GCGAAGGTGCGCACGCTGTAGAGCCTCTCCGTTGTCGTTGCCGGGCGCGACACTGCAAGTCGGGTTTACCCGACTTGCAGCTGCTAATTAGTGCAGAGCTCGGGCAAGTTCTGATGCAATCCATGATGCTGTGTAATAAATTCACATTTAACGTAAGTAACGTAAGCTCTTAATCAGGGTGGCTGATCATGGATGGGCGGGGGCAAGCCCGCGGATGCCGCTTAGGTTGTGGCGCGGCGATTTCATCAATGGCGGCTTAGCGACTGTCCTCCACCGTGACGAGCCCAACCTGGTTGACCAGGCTGTTGGCGGTAACGGGATTGCCGTCCGGCGTCACATCCATGTTGCGCACGATGTCGCCACCGCCGGGGATCGCCCAGCTCTGGAATTTTTCGTTTGCCGGATCGAAACGTACGATGGTGTTCGGCTTGGCGCCGGATTCGTTGTACCAGAGCGCGCCTTTGGTAAAGACGATGCCGTAGGGTTCCGACTTTGGCCCGCTTGGCGATTCCCATTCCTTCACATTGCCAGTCGTGAGGTCGAGGCGCCCAAGCATGCCTCGCGGAAAATCCGTGTACCAGATGGTGTCGTCATCTGAAAAGGCAAGCCGGCGCGGCCGTGCGCCAGTGTTCGGCAACGGGTATTCCTTGATTGCCATGGTTTGCGGATCGATGCTGGCGATCTTCGGCGCGCCGAATTCGACGAAATAGGGCACGCCTTTTGAATTTATCATTAGCCCATATGGGCGCGATTTCTCGGTCGGCGAGGTGACGAGCTTAATATCACTGTTTGCAGGATCGAGCCGGCCGACCATATTGCCGCTTTGCACGGTGAACCAGACCATTCCGTCCGGTGCGATGTTGATGGTGTGCGGATCCTTCGCGGACCTGTCAGGCAGCGGATATTCGGTGGTGACTCCGGTTCTGGGATCGAGCTTGCCGATCAGGCCGAGATTGTTACCGGTAAACCAGATGTTACCGTCCTTGTCTTCGGCAAGCCCATGGGGGCCGGTGTGCGGCGACTTCAGGGTGTATTCGCGGATCGCGCCGGTCCTCGGATCAATGCGGCCAAGCTTGTTGGCGAGCTGGCCGGTCCACCAGATCGAACCGTCCTTGGCTGCGCGCGGATCGTGTGGGCGCGAGCCTTGCGTGGGCACATCCCATAGATCGATCCGAGCCTTCACCGGGCCAGACAGGATCACCGCCGAGGGGCGCTGGCGCTCCGGAAAATTCTTCATCAGGTACTCGGTCATTGCCGGCCATTCCTCGGCGGAGATGGGCGTATCGAAGTTCTGCATCATGCGCACGACCGTCAGCCAGCCTTGGGGCGTATAGCCGACACGGATGCGATTGATGTCGTGGCAAGCGCCGCAGGTATCAGTGAAGCGCTGCTTCATCGCGCCTTCTGGCCATTCCTTTGCGGTATACTGCGCCTGCGCCGGCGCGGCTAATGCGATCAGGATAAGCGCGAGCAGCGCGCATCTGGTAGGCGGCCTTCCGGTAAGCTTGATCGGCATGGCTGTCCTCCCTGAGAGCGATATCTTTCCACTTTGTTTCGTTGTTGGCGATAGCTTGGCGCAAAAAGATCCCAAGCGCTATTGCGCAATCAAGAAGCTTGACCGTCGGCGATTGACTGCAAGCGTTTGCGGTCACGAATGGCGATCCGCTGACGGCCACTTTCGATGACGCCTGCTGCTTCCCAGGCGCTCGGCGACTGCTAGGCCAGCTAGCGCCGAGCCCACGCCAACCATCACGCGATCGTTTCTATCTTTTGGGAGTTTCATGGGGGTTGCCCTTTCAAACAGGTGCTTTTTCGAATGCACCATAAGCAGGACGCGCTCACATTCTTTGCGGCGGGACAAACTGGAAGCGAATTGGGCCGAGGAGTTTGCGCTATGAGTGGCTTTCAATTGGAACAAACCAGCGGTATGACCGCTGCCAAACGGGCCATTTACCGGAGCTTTTTATGAACGCCCCTGCCCAGGTCGTCCCGCCCTACAAACACACGCCGCTGTTTCCGCTCGGCCCCGATAAAACGCCCTATCGCAAGCTCGACATCGGGGGCGTCAAAGTCGAGAAGGTGATGGGCAAGGACATGCTGGCGATCGAGCGCGAGGCATTGCGCGCGCTCAGCGAAGCCGCGTTCACTGATATCAATCATCTGCTGCGGCCCGCCCACCTGAAGCAGCTCCGCATGATCCTCGATGACCCGGAGGCGAGCGATAATGACAAGTTCATCGCCTACGATTTCCTGAAAAACGCGAACATCGCGGCAGGCGGCGTGCTGCCAATGTGTCAGGACACTGGTACGGCCATTATCATGGCCAAGAAAGGCCGCATGGTGTTCACCACTGGCGATGATGAGGCAGCGCTGGCGGAGGGCGCCCGCGACGCGTATCTCAAGCGCAATTTGCGCTATTCGCAGCTCGCGCCGATCTCGATGTTCGAGGAGAAGAACACCAAATCGAACATGCCGGCGCAGGTCGAGATCTACGCGGAAGGCGAGGACGCCTACAAGCTCCTGTTTATCGCCAAGGGCGGTGGCTCCGCCAACAAGGCGTTTCTGTTTCAGGCGACGCCGTCGATCCTCACGCGTGACCTCATGCTAGCCTTCCTGAAGGAAAAGGTGCTCACGCTCGGTACTGCCGCCTGTCCGCCTTATCACCTTGCGATCGTTATCGGCGGTACGAGCGCCGAACTCACGATGAAAACGGTGAAGCTCGCCTCCACCAAATATCTCGATGAACTACCGACCAAAGGCAGCGAGGACGGGCACGCCTTCCGCGATCTCGACATGGAAGCGCAAGTGCTGAAGATGACGCAATCGACAGGCGTCGGCGCGCAATTCGGAGGCAAGTATTTCTGCCACGACGTGCGCGTGATTCGTTTGCCTCGGCACGGTGCCTCATTGCCGCTCGGACTCGGTGTTTCGTGCGCAGCCGACCGGCAGGCGCTCGGCAAGATCACAGGTGATGGAGTGTTCCTAGAAGAACTCGAGCATCACCCAGCACAATATTTGCCGGAGATCGATCAGGAAAAGTTGGGCGGACATGTGGTGAAGGTCGACCTGCGCAGGCCGATTAAGGAAATCCTTGCACAGCTTTCGAAATACCCGGTGAAGACTCGGCTTGCGCTCACCGGCACAATGATTGTCGCTCGCGACCTCGCGCACGCGAAACTGCGCGAGCGTCTGGAAGCAGGGAAGGGGCTGCCCGACTATTTCAAGAATCATCCGATCTACTACGCCGGCCCTGCGAAAACCCCCGCGGGGTACGCGTCAGGCTCGTTCGGCCCAACCACCGCTGGGCGAATGGACAGCTATATCGATCAGTTCCAAGCCGCCTGTGGTTCGATGATCTCGGTCGCCAAAGGCAACCGCTCGGCGCAGGTACGCGATGCCTGCAAGAAGCACGGGGGCTTTTATCTTGCCTCGATCGGCGGCAGCGCCGCGAAGCTTGCTGAGCAATGCATCAAGAAGGTCGAGGTGCTCGAGTATCCAGAGCTCGGCATGGAGGCGATCTGGAAGATCGAGGTCGAGAACTTCCCAGCTTTCATCGTGATCGATGACAAGGGCAACGATTTCTTCAAGGAATTGAATCTAGGGTGACGTGTTCCTTCAGGAGCGTGCAGCGCCCTGCATGTGCGGACCGCCGGTCAACGTCAGGCTGTGGCGGCTACCGCCACCATCAGCAGCGAGATGCCGACGTATTTCGCGGCCTGGGTCACATCAGGCAGTTGATCGGCGAAGCCGACCAGCCAGAGCACGCTCGCAAGCGCAATCAGTGAATACTTCACTACCGGGATCGCGGTGTACTTTCTCAAAATCTTCATGACGCAACTCCGCTGTGTTGCCCGGCCCCGCAACAATCAACAGATTACTGCAGTGCAATATAACCCAGTGCATCGCAAAATAGCAATCCATCCAGGCTCGGATTAAGCGGATAGCACGGAGGGTTTATCTCGCTTCTGGCATCGCAAAAAAACTTGGCTACTGCGGATCCTTGGGGCGGCGTGACTACCGGATATGGAGGCTGGGAAGCCCAGATAGGTCTTTCCACGAAGCTGGGAAAGCGTGATTCCGGGTCACTTTTTCTTTCCTGCGCCGGGCGCATTCCGCTTAAGTGGGATGATCTTCGCGCTTTGGCCGGCGCTTCTTCGCAGGGCTTCTTTTAGGTTCACCGGGCGTCCGTGTTTTTTTAGGAGGTCGTTGAATGCCTCGTCAGCCAGCTCTTGAAACGATTTCATGGTTTCGGACGCCAGCAACCGAAGTTCCTGCCAGGTCTCGTCGTAAAACTGCACCCGTTTGCCAATCATGGTGTCCAACTCGATTGGATCATTCCCGCCGCGCGTAGCGTGTATTAGCGCCTCAGACTATGTCTCGTTCTCGCGCGACCACTTGTGCGATTTTCACATATTTCGGCCTGCGGGCCTATTTTTCAAATGCAGCCTTGTTGCCAACGGGCTCTGGGCGCCGGCACGAGCCGGTCGGGGTCAAAGGGTCCTATAGGTGGAGAAATCAGGCAGCTTATGGCTGCAACTTGAGCTCCACAGATAGGCTCGCGCCAAGTTCTCAAACTCTGTTCGCATTTCAGGGCCGGTTTCGTCCTCGGCCTTCGCGAAAAATGCGGCTTTGAATAGGTAGTCGTCCCTCAAGGTATAAAAGAACATATTGCGAACAGAGAACAAATAGTGTACGGTGTTTGCCTTCAGCTGATTCCGACGGTGCAGCGGAGCTGCGTTGTCGGGGGGTCGAATCCCGGCCATAAGGAGCGCGACATCATGAGTCAGCCTGCCCTGCGTCTCGTCGAAGGATCTTCCATGGATAAATCGAAAGCCCTGTCTGCCGCGCTGAGCCAGATCGAGCGCCAGTTCGGCAAGGGCTCGGTTATGAAGCTTGGCAAAAATGACAAAGCCATGGATATCGAAGTAATTTCCTCGGGCTCGCTTGGGCTCGATATCGCGCTCGGCATTGGCGGCCTGCCACGCGGGCGGGTTGTGGAAATCTACGGGCCGGAATCCTCAGGGAAAACCACGCTCGCGTTGCACACCATTGCGGAAGCCCAGAAGAAGGGCGGTATCTGCGCATTCGTCGACGCCGAACACGCGCTCGATGTGGTCTACGCCCGCAAGCTCGGCGTGAATGTCGACGACTTGCTGATCTCCCAGCCCGACGCCGGTGAGCAGGCTCTTGAAATTGCCGACACGCTGGTCCGCTCCGGCGCAATCGACGTACTGGTGGTTGATTCAGTTGCAGCGCTTGTTCCGCGATCCGAGCTCGAAGGCGAGATTGGAGACATGCAACCTGGTTCTCAGGCCCGGTTAATGAGCCAGGCGCTGCGCAAGCTAACCGCCTCGATCTCCCGCTCGCGGACCATGGTAATTTTCATCAATCAGATCCGCATGAAAATCGGCGTGATGTATGGTTCACCAGAGACGACGTCAGGCGGAAACGCGCTGAAATTCTACGCTTCGGTACGTCTCGACATCCGCCGCATCGGCGCTATCAAGGAGCGCGATGAGGTTGTGGGCAACCAGACGCGCGTGAAGGTGGTCAAAAACAAGTTGGCGCCTCCGTTCAAGCAGGTGGAATTCGACATCATGTACGGAGAAGGCGTATCCAAGAGCGGCGAGCTGATCGATCTCGGCGTCAAGGCTGGGGTGGTTGAGAAATCCGGGGCATGGTTCTCGTATGACAGCCAACGCATCGGTCAGGGCCGAGAGAATGCCAAGCAGTTTCTTAAGGAGAACTCCGACGTCGCCAATAAAATCGAAGCTGCCGTGCGCCAGAACGCCGGCCTGATTGCGGAAGCGATCATGACGGGCGGGGACAAGGACGACGACGAGGCTGCGGAGGCGTGAACATCTATTCCTTATGTCTGCTTGTAAGGCGCGGCGGCGGCGCCAGAGTGATCCGCCGCACCATTAGGTGACGCGTATCATTGATGATACGTTAGCGTTCGCCCCCGTCGGCACCCGGCTGCATAAAGCGGCCGCCACCGAAGACGGGGGCGAAGGCGTTTTGCGGAAGACCGCTGTGGTTGGGGCTGCGCCCTTCCTAGACTTACACCACCCCCACCGCTAAATAGCCCCTGAAAACAACGAGCCAGAGGGCGATTTAGGCCCGTAGCGGCAGATGGTAGCGCGGCATTCTAAGATGAGCGGCGTCAACGATATCCGCAAAGGCTTTCTAGACTTCTTTACCCGCAACGGCCACGAGGTCGTGGCATCCTCGTCGCTCGTGCCACGCAATGACCCGACCTTGATGTTCACCAATGCCGGCATGGTGCAGTTCAAGAACGTTTTCACCGGCGTGGAAAAGCGGCCCTATTCGCGGGCTGTGACGGCGCAAAAATGCGTACGCGCCGGCGGCAAGCACAACGACCTGGACAACGTCGGATACACCGCGCGCCATCACACCTTCTTCGAAATGTTGGGCAACTTCTCCTTCGGCGACTATTTCAAGGAGCGTGCGATCGAACTGGCCTGGGACCTGGTGACCAAGGAATACGCACTGCCCAAGCACAGGCTATTGGTCACCGTCTATGTGGATGACGACGATGCCTTCAGGCTCTGGAAGAAGATCGCCGGCCTTGCGGACAGCAAAATTCTGCGTATAGCAGGCTCGGATAATTTCTGGGCCATGGGCGACACGGGTCCGTGCGGTCCATGCTCGGAAATCTTTTACGACCACGGGGCGCACATTCCGGGCGGGCCGCCCGGATCGCCAGACGCCGAGGGCGACCGCTTCATCGAGATATGGAATCTCGTCTTCATGCAATACGAGCAACTCGAGGACGCCAAACGCGTCGACCTGCCTCGACCGTCGATCGACACCGGCATGGGTCTGGAGCGCATTGCAGCCGTCCTGCATGGCACACACGACAACTATGCCATCGATCTGTTCGCGACCTTGATTCGTGCCATCGCCGATTTGACCGGCGTTGATCCGGAGGGCCCGCAGAAGGCTTCGCACCGGGTGATCGCTGATCATCTGCGCGCGTCTGCGTTTCTGATCGCCGACGGCGTCCTGCCTTCGAACGAGGGCCGAGGCTACGTTCTTCGGCGCATCATGCGACGCGCCATGCGCCATGCGGAGTTGCTCGGGGCCACAGAACCGCTGATGTGGAAGCTTGTTCCTGCACTCACGCGCGAGATGGGCCAGGCCTATCCCGAACTGTTGCGTGCGGAGGCCCTGATTACAGAAACGCTCAGGCTTGAGGAAACGCGCTTTCGCCGTACGCTCGAACGCGGCCTCGCCATCCTCGACGAGAAAAGTGCTGGCCTGAAGAAAGGCGCGATGTTCGACGGCGAGACCGCGTTCACGCTCTACGACACGTACGGGTTTCCTTTGGATCTAACGCAGGACGCCCTGCGCTCACGCGGTATTTCCGTCGATGTCGCCTCCTTTACTGACGCGATGGAGCGCCAGCGCGAAAAAGCACGCGCATCCTGGGCGGGTTCGGGAGAGGCGGCGCAGGAGACCGTTTGGTTTGCGCTTCGCGAGAGGATTGGAGCGACGGAATTCCTTGGCTATGAAACCGAAAGTGCCGAGGGCGTGGTTGCGGCTCTCGTGAAGGACGGCAAGGAAGTTTCTGAACTGAAAAAAGGCGAAAGCGGTGCAGTTGTCATGAACCAGACACCGTTTTACGCCGAGAGTGGCGGTCAGGTCGGCGATACCGGCGAGATGCGGCGCGAGGGTGTCAGGCTCAGGGTTTCCGATACTCAGAAAAAAGCCGGCGACCTATTCGCTCACTTGGCAAAAGTGGAGCAGGGCACGGTGAAAGTTGGTGATCCACTGCTGGCGGAGGTCGATCACGCTCGCCGCAGCGCCATCCGGCAGAACCATTCGGCCACGCATCTTCTGCACGAAGCATTACGCCAGGTGCTAGGTGATCACGTCGCGCAGAAGGGCTCGCTGGTTGCGCCCGAACGATTGCGCTTCGACTTCTCGCATCCCAAGCCGATGTTGTCCGAAGAAATCGAGCGGGTCGAGGACATAGCCAACGACATGGTGCTGCAAAATTCGCCGGTCACCACTCGGCTGATGGCGGTCGACGACGCAATCGCGTCCGGCGCGCGGGCTTTATTCGGCGAAAAGTACGGCGACGAAGTGCGCGTTGTCGCAATGGGCGAGGGCGGCGGCAACACCATGGGCTGGTCGGTGGAATTGTGCGGCGGCACGCATGTGCGCCGGACCGGCGATATCGGGCTCATTTCGCTGGTCGGAGAGGCCGGCGTGGCCGCTGGCATCCGCCGAATCGAGGCCCTGACCGGAAAGGCGGCCCGCAAGGCCGCTAATAAACAGCTTCAAATCGTTAAAGCAGCGGCTGCGGAGCTTAAAGTTCCGCTTGAAGAAATGCCCGGACGTGTCGGGGCACTATTGGATGAGCGTAAAAAACTCGAACGGGAGCTCTCTGAGGCGAAAAAAAAACTGGCCATGGGAGGCGGTGCCAAGGCTGCCGGCGAGGCGGCGGCTGTGCGCCAGGTGAATGGCGTGAAGCTGCTCGCCCGAGCTGTCTCCGGCATCGACCTCAAGGACCTCCGCAGCCTTGCTGACGAAGGCAAACGTCAGGTCGGATCCGGCGTTGTCGCAATTGTCGCCACCGCCGAAGACGGTAAGGCCGGTATCGTGGTCGGGGTCACCGACGATCTGACTAACCGCTTCAATGCGGTCGAACTTGTCAAGAAAGGCGCCCAAGCGCTCGGCGGAAAGGGGGGCGGCGGACGCCGCGACATGGCGCAGGCCGGCGGACCTGACGGATCCAAGGCGGAAGACGCGTTGAAGGCAATTGAGGTCGCGTTGGCGCAATAGGCAAAAGAGATATTGCTTTGGCTCTTTAATCGACGGCAAAAACGGCGCTCGTCCCATAATGTATTAATGTATTAAGGCAGGATCACCGCGGTATGGCACGCAACCGCCTCAAGGACCTGCGCCGGCACGTGTATCATGTGCTCGAACAAGGGCCCGTGGGTGACGGCGTCAGCACATGGGTCGACCGGGCGCTAGTTGCACTCATTGTGATCAATCTTGTCGCGGTAGCGCTCGAATCCATGCCGCGATACGCAACGCGTTATGCGGAGACATTCGCGTTGATCGAATATTTCTCTTTGCTGGTGTTTACAATTGAATATGGCCTGCGGTTGTGGTCCGCAGTCGAGCACGGGCCAAACCGTCATCTCCCGCACATGCGGTCGCGTATGAAATATGCTCTTAGCCCCGCCGGCATCATCGATTTGATCGCAGTACTCCCGTTCTGGTTCGCAATGATGCTGCCCAGCGACTTTCGTTTCGTGCTGGTGTTCCGGATGGTGCGCTTTTTCAAGATTGCGCGCTATTCGCCAGCCATGCGCTCGCTGCTCGACGTGCTTTACAATGAGCGGCGCGCGCTGGTCGGCTGCCTCATCATCGCTCTCGGCACGGCGCTGGTCGCCGCCTCTTTGATGCATTTGGCTGAAAGCAAAATCCAGCCGGACAAGCTTGGCACGATTCCGGATGCATTCTGGTGGGCGATCGTGACGATCGGCACGATTGGCTACGGCGACGTGGTGCCGGTGACCGCGGTTGGCAAGCTGATTGCAACTGTGACGATTTTCGCAGGCCTGGTGCTGATGGCCCTGCCGGTCGGCATCATCGCCACTGCTTTCGCCGAGCAAATCCAGCGCCGGGACTTCATTGTCACCTGGGGCATGATTTCCCGAGTACCGTTATTCGCGGAACTTGATGCCGCGGAAATTTCCGACGTCATGGAATTGTTGAGGGCACAAGTGATAGAGGCCGGTGAAGTGATCATGCGCGCGGGCGATACTGCACATTCGATGTATTTTATCGCGTCCGGCGAAGTCGAGATCGTACTCAAGGACAAGAAGGAGCCGGTGCATCTGGGCGTCGGCCAATTCTTCGGTGAGGTCGCGGTATTGCGGCGATCTCGCCGCAACGCGACCGTCATTGCAACCACCCGCACCAACCTGCTGGTGCTGGACGCTCACGACTTGCACGCGCTGATGCGACGCGATCTACGCATTGCCGCGCGGATCAAAGATGTGGTCGAGACGCGTGTCGGGCGGCCCTCCGCAAAGCGCGAAGTCGTGGTGCAAGGGGATCAGTAGCGGCCGCTACGAGAATGTCCCCATTGCCTTCTTGAGATTGGCGTCCACCTTGTCGAGGAAGCCGGTAGTGGAGAGCCACTTCTGATCGGCGCCGACCAGGAGCGCAAGGTCCTTGGTCATGAACCCGCTTTCAACCGTGTCGACGCAAACTTTCTCAAGGGTGGCGGCGAATTTCGCAAGCGCGTCGTTCTTATCGAGCTTGGCGCGGTGGGCCAGGCCGCGCGTCCAAGCGAAGATCGACGCGATTGAATTGGTCGAGGTCTCCTTGCCTTTCTGGTGCTCGCGGTAATGGCGCGTAACGGTACCGTGCGCCGCCTCTGACTCCACGATCTTGCCGTCTGGCGTCATCAGCACCGACGTCATCAGGCCGAGGGAGCCGAAGCCCTGCGCAATGATGTCCGACTGCACATCGCCGTCATAGTTTTTGCAGGCCCAGACATAGCCACCCGACCACTTGAGCGCGGCCGCGACCATGTCATCGATCAGCCGATGCTCGTAGGTGAGCTTCTTCTTGTCGAATTCGGCCTTGAATTCCTTGTCAAAGGTTTCCTTGAAGATGTCTTTGAAGCGTCCGTCATAGACCTTGAGGATGGTGTTCTTGGTCGACAGGTAGACCGGGTAGCCGCGAGAAAGGCCGTAGTTGAATGAGGCCCGCGCGAAATCGCGAATCGAGTCATCGAGATTGTACATCGACAGCGCGACACCGGAGCCGGGGAACTGAAACACCTCGTGCTCAACTTTCTTCCCATCGGGAGCGACGTAGCTCAGAGTAAGCTTGGCTTTTTCCGGCACGCGGATGTCGGTGGCGCGGTATTGATCTCCATAAGCGTGGCGGCCGATCACGATCGGCTGAGTCCAGCCCGGCACCAGGCGCGGAACGTTCTTGCAGATTATCGGCTCGCGAAAGATTACGCCGCCGATGATGTTGCGAATGGTGCCGTTGGGGGACCGCCACATCTTCTTGAGATTGAATTCCTTCACCCGTGCCTCGTCCGGCGTGATGGTGGCACATTTCACCGCAACGCCGACTTCCTTTGTCTTGTTGGCGGCGTCGATGGTGATTTGGTCGTCAGTCTCGTCGCGCTTCTGGACGCTGAGGTCGTAATAGAGAATGTTGATGTCGAGATAGGGATGGATCAGCTTGTCCTTGATCAGCTGCCAGATAATACGGGTCATCTCGTCGCCGTCCATTTCGACGACGGGGTTTGCGACTTTGATCTTCGCCATTGTGGATACAACCTTTGAAGGTTGCGCGGACAAAAAGGGGGAAGGCTTACGCGCGCGGCCGCTTTAGCATCCCAAATCAGGCGGCGAAAGCCCACGATTTACGGCATTCTTTCGCCGCTTGCTCGGGACAGATATACCGCGTGATGGAGATTTGCATGCCCGGTGCCGGCACTGACAAGACCAAGCACTGGATCGAGACGCCGGCGCCGATCGTCGTTCTAGTCGAGCCGCAGCTAGGCGAGAACATCGGCGCTTCGGCGCGCGCCATGGCGAATTTCGGCTTGTCGCGCCTGCGACTGGTGAAACCGCAGAAAGGCTGGCCGAACGAAAAGGCGCGCGTAATGGCCGCTGGCGCAGACCGCATTCTCGACCGCACGGTGCTGTATGATAGCCTCAATGAGGCGATCGGCGATTGCAACTTTGTGCTCGCCACCACGGCGCGCAATCACGATCAGGCCAAGCCGGTGATTTCGGCGCAGGAGGCGGCGGAAGAAATGGCGTCGAGGGTGGCGGCGGGCGAGGAAGTCGCCATCGTATTCGGCCGCGAGCGCATTGGCCTTGAAAATCACGAGGTTGCGCTGGCCGACCGCATCGTCACGTTGCCGGTAAATCCGGCTTTCGCTTCGCTCAATCTGGCGCAAGCGGTGGTCATTGTCGCGTACGAGTGGTTCAAGCATGCCGGCGGCGGTGAACTGCCATTCTCAATGCCGGAAAAATCCCCGCCAGCTGCGAAGCAGCAGCTCGATGCATTCTTTTCCGACCTCGAGCGCGAGCTTGAGCGGGTCGAGTTTTTCCGACCGGAAGAAAAGCGCGGCACCATGAGCGTGAACCTACGCAACATCTTCCAACGCATGGCGCCGACCCAACAGGACATTCGCACGCTGCATGGTATCATCAACGCAATCGTGCAGGGCCGCAAGGGTCCGGCGCGCGGCGGCGTGCTCAATCCAGCGGAAGCCCAGAAGTTGCGCGATCTGCTCGCCCAGCACGGCGGGGGCCGCGTGCCGGGGGAGCGCGGTCCGGTGCGCGGGCTGGCGCGCCTTCTGCGACGGAATCCGACCGAGGCTGAACGCGCGCTGTGGCAGGCTCTGGTCAACGACCGCCGGTTCGCCGGCCTTGGTTTCAGACGTCAGGTGCCGATCGGTCCGCACATCACCGATTTCGTCTCGTTTCCGCTCAAATGCGTCATTGATCTCGTGCCACCGGAGGAGAGCGATGAGATGGCACAGGCGCGTGCCGAAAGGCGCGCGTATCTCACCGAGCGCGGCTATCGCCTGTACGAGGTGAAGGCGCAGGAGGTGGAGAGGGACGTGGCGAAAGTTCTCGACGATCTCTCCGCTGTCGTTCCGGGCAAACTTTAACTACGCCAGACAACCACCCGTTCCTCATCCGCGAAAGCGAGGATCGGAGGATTTTGCCATCGGGCGCAGCGGGGCCCCATTGCGCTCACCGAGCGGCGGATATTTTGAGTGGCCGCAAATTGCCGAGCATCGGCCGCGCTGTTGATCATCGGCGTGATGATTGCCTCGGCGCCGAAATCAAGCGCGCGGGAAAACCAGGCGAAATCGTTGAGCGGCACGCGCACCGCGGGCTGGATTCAGCTTGGCTGAGCGCAGCGACGCCGGCGATGAGCGAGGTTGTATCCCATAGGCCGTGCTCGCATCGAGCACGACGGCAGTGAAGCCTTCGCGCGTGAACGTTTCTGCGGGAGCCGAGCATGCCAGGGCACCATAGACCGTTTCCCCCGCGCGCAGGCGCCTGGCGAGAGCGCAGGCGGACACGTCAGCCGCTCTTTTTGATCTGGGCGACCGCCTCCTTCAGCAACTCGGCCATCTGCGTGCGAATCTGCTGCTCGGTGATACCTGTCGGCTGCAAGTCCTTAATTACCTTGTGAGCCACGTCCTTGTCGCCGCTTTCAAAGTCCGCGAGTACGACTTCCTTGGCGTAAGCTTCCGCCTCCGCACCAGTTTTGCCGAGAATTCCGGCTGCCCAGAGCCCGAGCATCTTGTTCCGGCGGGCCATCGCCTTGAACCGAAGCTCCTCGTCATGCACGAATTGCTTTTCGAAGCCCTCCTCGCGCTTGTCGAATGTGGTTGTCATGCCGCCCTCGCTCTTCACACCGCTCGGATTGCCGCCCTGCATATCGCCGGGTAACCGTCAAGGCAACATCGGGCGGCTACTTTGCGGCGAAATTACGAGGTGGAAAAGGTGACGCAGGCGTGATTGTGCTGCCCTTGGTGATCGGCTAGGTTGAATCCGTGCCCGGGCCGCTGGCGCGGCCAGCGCATCCAGTCCGGTCTTGCAGCCGCGGATCTAGCATAGTCGCACAAGAAGGAGCCACGGCAAGCCGATGGACTTTCACAAACCACGGTACACGCCCATGAGCCGTCGTCGCCGAATTTACGAGGGCAAGGCGAAGGTCCTGTATGAGGGCCCGGAGCCTGGCACGCTGATTCAGCATTTCAAGGACGACGCGACCGCCTTCAACGCAAAAAAACACGAGGTGATCGAGGGCAAGGGCGTCCTCAACAATCGAATCTCGGAATATGTGTTTCAGCACCTCAACGATATCGGGGTGCCGACGCACTTCATTCGCCGACTTAACATGCGCGAACAGTTGATCCGCGAGGTTGAGATCGTTCCGCTCGAGATCGTGGTGCGCAATGTCGCCGCAGGCTCGCTGGCGCAGCGCCTCGGCATCGAGGAGGGCACACAGCTGCCACGCTCGATCATCGAGTTCTACTACAAGAACGACAAGCTCAACGATCCGATGGTATCGGAAGAGCACATCACTGCCTTCGGCTGGGCGTCGCCGCAGGAGATCGATGACATCATGGCGCTCGCTATTCGCGTCAACGATTTCCTCTCCGGACTTTTCCTCGGCGTCGGCATCCGCCTCGTCGACTTCAAGATGGAAACCGGGCGGCTGTGGGAGAACGATGTGATGCGCATCGTTGTTGCGGACGAAATCTCGCCGGACAGCTGCCGGCTGTGGGACATCAAGACCAACGACAAGCTCGACAAGGACCGCTTCCGCCGCGATCTGGGCGGCCTGGTGGAGGCCTATACCGAGGTGGCAAAGCGCCTTGGCATCATGAGTGAAGGCGAGCGGCCACAAGGCTCCGGCCCGGTGCTGGTGAAGGGCTAGTTTCAAAGCTGCGGTGTAACTAAAACGCAGATGGCCGGACCGGCCATCTGCGTTTTAAAAATTAAATGCCTTGAAAAACGGCTGCGATGGCCTGTGTAGGGGTTGTCCGTACGGTTGAGGCGACCAGTCGCGGGTGCTAGGTCAGTCGTCGAGACCGGAATCGCCTGAAAAACTGCTATGAAAGCCCGCGTCACCGTAACCCTGAAATCCGGCATCCTCGACCCCCAGGGCAAGGCCATCGAAGGCGCGCTGCGTTCGCTTGGGCTGTCCGGCGTGTCCAGCGTGCGTCAGGGCAAGGTGTTCGATATCGAAATTGAGGGTGACGATCGCACCAAGGCGGAGGCGCTGCTCAAGCAAGCGGCCGACAAGCTCCTGGCCAACACCGTGATCGAGAACTATCGCGTGGACGTGCTGGGATGAAAGCCGCAGTCCTTGTCTTCCCCGGAATCAATCGCGATCGCGATATGGCGCGCACGTTGCGCCTGACCTCGGGCCGCGAGCCCGCCATGGTCTGGCACGCGGATACGGAACTTCCATCCGGCACCGATCTCGTCGTGATCCCCGGCGGCTTTTCCTACGGCGATTACCTGCGCTGCGGGGCAATCGCGGCGCGTGCACCGATCATGGATTCGGTGCGCGCATACGTGGCCAAGGGCGGGTTGGTGCTCGCCGTCTGCAACGGTTTCCAGATCGCCTGCGAGGCGGGCCTGCTTCCCGGTGTGTTGATGCGCAATGCGCGGCTCAAGTTCATCTGCCGCGACGTCTTCCTCAAGGTCGAGCGCTCCGACAGCCCGTTCACCCGCGGCTACAACGCGGGGCAGGTGATTCGGGTGCCGACCGCGCATGGCGAGGGCAACTACGCGGCGGACACCGAGACCCTTGCGCGGCTAGAAGGCGAGGGGCGGGTGATCTTCCGCTATGTCGCACCCGACGGTGCGCGCGATGAGGCCTACAATGTCAACGGCTCGACCAATGCCATCGCCGGAATTCTGAACGAACGCGGCAACGTGCTCGGCATGATGCCGCATCCTGAAAACCACGTTGAAGCCGCGATCGGCCCGACCGACGGGCGCGGCCTGTTCGCCGGGCTGGTCGAGGCACTCGACCAGGCGGCATAGGCTGTGAACCGCAACGAACCTCGCATCACGCCCGACCTGATCGTCGAGCACGGCCTAAAGCCGGATGAGTACGACCGTATCCTGAAGCTGATCGGACGCGAACCGTCGCTGACCGAGCTCGGCATCTTCTCAGCGATGTGGAACGAGCACTGCTCTTACAAGTCGTCCAAGGTCCATCTGCGCACGCTGCCCACCAAGGGCCCATGGGTGATCCAGGGGCCGGGCGAGAACGCGGGCGTCATCGACATCGGTGATGGCCTCGCCTGCGTGTTCAAGATGGAGAGCCACAATCATCCAAGCTATATCGAGCCCTACCAGGGCGCGGCGACCGGGGTCGGTGGCATTTTGCGCGACGTGTTCACGATGGGTGCGCGGCCGATAGCCTGCCTGAACGCCCTGTCGTTTGGGGCGCCGGCGCATCCCAAGACACGGCACTTGGTATCGGGTGTAGTCGCCGGCATCGGCGGTTACGGCAATTCGTTCGGCGTGCCGACGGTCGGCGGCTCCGTGCGTTTCCACGCACGCTACGACGGCAATTGCCTGGTCAATGCCATGGCGGTCGGCATCGCGCGCAAAGACCAGATCTTCTATGCGGCGGCTTCGGGCGTCGGCATGCCGATCGTCTACCTCGGCTCGAAAACCGGGCGCGACGGCATCCACGGCGCCACCATGGCTTCAGCGGCGTTCGGTGAGGACTCGGAAGAAAGACGGCCGACGGTGCAGGTCGGTGATCCGTTCTCCGAGAAGCTGCTGCTCGAAGCCTGCCTCGAGATCATGCAGAAAGGCTGCGTGATCGCCATTCAGGATATGGGCGCGGCCGGGCTGACCTGTTCGGCGGTGGAAATGGGCGCCAAGGGTGATCTCGGAGTTACGCTCGATCTCGACAAGGTGCCCCGCCGCGAGGAGGGAATGAGCGCTTATGAGATGATGTTGTCGGAGAGCCAGGAGCGCATGCTCATGGTGCTCAAGCCTGAGAAGGAAAAGGAAGCCGAGGCGATCTTCCGCAAATGGGGACTTGATTTCGCCGTGGTAGGCGAAACCACATCATCAAAGCGCTTCACTGTGCTCCACGGCGGCGATGTGATGGCTGACTTGCCGATCAAGGAGCTCGGGGACCTGGCGCCGGAATACAAGCGCCCCTTTGTAAGCCTGGCGAAGCCGGAAGAGATCGACGCAGAAAATGTCGAAGCTCCGATTGGCATCGTCGAGGCGCTGGAGAAATTGCTGGCGGCGCCCGACCTCTGCTCGAAGCGTTGGGTGTGGGAACAATACGATCACGTCATTCTCGGCAATACAGTACAGCGCCCCGGCGGAGATGCTGCGGTGGTGCGTATCGAAGACGGTCCGAAAGGCCTGGCACTCACCACCGACGTCACGCCCCGCTATTGCGAGGCCGATCCATTCGAAGGCGGCAAGCAGGCCGTGGCTGAATGCTGGCGCAACTTGATCGCGGTCGGCGCCAAGCCGCTCGCCATTACCGACAATTTGAATTTCGGCAATCCGGAACGGCCGGAGATCATGGGCCAGTTCGTCGGCTGCATCCGCGGCATCGCGGAAGCCTGCAAGGCGCTCGACTTCCCCGTCGTGTCCGGCAACGTGTCGCTCTACAACGAGACCAATGACCGCGCGATCATGCCGACGCCTTCGATCGGAGGCGTTGGCCTTTTCGACGATTTTAAAAAGTCGGCAACTCTTGCGTTCAAACGGGCGGGCGAAACAATCCTTCTGATTGGCGAGACTACGGGCTGGCTCGGCCAATCGATGTATTTGCGGGAAATCTGCGGCCGTGAAGAAGGTGCCCCGCCGCCCGTCGATCTTACAGAAGAACGCGAGAACGGCGATTTCGTGCGCGCGCTGATTCTCGATGGCACCGCGACGGCCGGGCACGACATCTCCGACGGTGGCCTTTTGGTGGCCATTGCCGAAATGGCGATCGCTTCGGGCATCGGCGCGGACTTATCCGCAGCGCCCACCGATATTCCCGCCCATGCCCATTGGTTCGGCGAGGATCAGGCACGCTACCTTGTTACAGTACCGCTGCCGAAGGCCGAAGCCGTGCAGGCCCGTGCCAAGGCCGTCAACGTGCCGGTGTGGACTATCGGAAGAACTTCCGGCGACACATTGACGCTTTCTGGCGAGCGCCCCATCCTAGTCACGATTCTGCGTGAGCGTTTCGAAAGCTGGCTCCCCGCCTACATGGCAGGTGAGCTGTGAGCGATCTTGCGAGGACCGGCCGATGGCCATGCAAGCCGGTGAAATCGAACGGCTGATCAAGGCGCACATTCCGGATGCGCAGGTGACAATCCGCGACCTTGCCGGCGACGGCGACCATTACGCGGCAACGGTCATCTCCGCATCGTTTAAGGGCAAGTCGCGCGTGCAACAGCATCAGCTGGTCTACGAGGCCCTCAGTGGCCAGTTGGGCGGCCTGCTTCACGCGCTGGCCCTTCAAACCGCCACGCCCGATCAATAACACGCGCCCGCCCGACATATCGAAGCAATTTATTCGGATGCCGGTGTTGGCAACCTCGCGCGCTAGCGCCTAGGTGAAGCTTATTAGACCGATCAAATTGATTTGGATGATGTGATTCCAGTCAGACTCATCGTCAGATTCAAATACGGTGACGGGCCCAAGGTAGCCGGCATCCTTTAAAAGAATGTCGACGCGGGCGGGTACTGACATGGTTTGGTTTCCGCAGCCATCCTAGAATACGCGACGATGGAAGCTAGGGGATGGCAATGCCGGATCGCGTGAAAATTCTTGCTCCTCAGGGGGCGATTGCACCGACCGGCACCTGGAGTCCGGGGGCGCGCGCGAGAGATTTTGTATTCATCGCCGGCATGCGCGGCATCGACCCTGCGAATGATAGGCTGGTTGAAGGCGAAGAGGCCCGCATCCGGCAGGCATTCATGAACATGAAATTTGTCGCCGAGTCCGAAGGCGCGAATCTTACGGATTGCGTGCGTTTGACCGTTTTCGTGACCGATATGAGTCGTTTGAGGCGGTCCGTATCCGCCGCGCACCATTGTCGAGGTCACCGCGCTTAACCAGGACGACTTTTTCGAGGTGGAAGGCACCTTCTATACACCAAAAGGCCAATGAATTTACGAATGCCCTTGGGTTGGCAGTGTTTTATAGGATACATATATCTGTGAATGAGACGGCTGCGCCGTCCAACAGGATGGAATTCCATGGGCATTGAGCAATTCATCGACAATGAAGTGAAGGGAAACGACGTAGTGCTGTTCATGAAGGGCACACCACAGTTTCCGATGTGCGGCTTTTCGGGGCAGGTGGTTCAGATTCTCGATCATCTCGGAGTCGCCTACAAAGGCATCAACGTGCTTGAGTCCGACGAAATCCGGAATGGCATCAAAAGCTATTCAAACTGGCCGACAATTCCACAGCTCTATGTGAAAGGTGAGTTTGTCGGCGGCTGCGACATCGTGCGTGAGATGTTCCAGGCCGGCGAGCTGCAGCAGACCCTGAAAGAGAAGGGCGTCTCCGTCCGTCAGACCGCCTGACGCGGTTCTCCGCGTGTGGTGAAATTC